>DASYSC010000022.1:0-15482 GCA_036003765.1 Candidatus Limnocylindria bacterium | reverse complement strand
CAGGTCCGAAGCGATCTCCTGCTCGCGGCGCACCGGGGCGTCATCCGTGATCGGACCGGCGCGATCCTCGCCACGACCGTCGAGCTGCGCTCGCTTTACGCGATCCCCGGGCGCATCGCCGATCGCGGCGCGACCGCGGCCACGCTCGCTCCGATCCTCGGCGAGCGCCCCGAGGTGCTTCGCGCGGCCCTGGATAGTGGCGCGGAGTGGCTCTACATCCGGCGCCGGCTCCCCGAAGAGACGGCGAACCGGATCGCGGCGCTGCGAATCGAAGGTCTCGGATTCGAGAAGGAGCCGAAGCGCCTCTATCCGAACGGCCTGATCGGCGCGCACGTCCTGGGGTTCGTGAACGACGAGGGCCTCGGTCAGAACGGGGTCGAGGGGCGCTATGACGACGTGCTGCGTGGCCAGGCGGGCCGGCTCGTCGTGGAGCGCGATCCCGCGAATCGCGAGCTCGCGCTCGGCCTTCGTACCGGAGTGAACCCCAAGGACGGCGAGGAGCTGGTGCTGACGCTGGACCTCGCGGTGCAGACGGCGGCGGAGCGTGAGCTCGCCGCGGCGGTGCAAAGCCAAAATGCGACGAGCGGCTCCGTCGTCATCCTCGATCCTCGGGACGGCGCGGTGCTCGCGCTTGCGTCGTGGCCGACGTATGACCCGGCTCGCGTCGCGAGCGCGGCCAACGAGGCACTCCGGAACCGCGCGATCTCATGGACCTACGAGCCTGGTTCGACGATGAAGGCGATCACCATCGCCGCGGCGCTGGACAAGGGCGCCGTCACGCCGAGGACTTCGTACAACGACGTGGGCTACGCGGTCATCGGCGGGCGCGTTCTCTCGAACGCGCTCGGCAAGGTGTACGGACCGACCACCGTGACCCAAGTCCTCGAGCGCTCGCAGAACGCGGGCGCGGTCTTCGTCGCGAGCAAGCTCGGTGCGCCGGATCTCTATTCCTACCTGCGAGCCTTCGGATTCGGCGAGCCGACGGACGTGGATCTGGCGGCGGAGGCGACCGGGCGCGTCAGGCCGCTCGCGGAGTGGTACCCGGTGGACCTCGGCACGATCAGCTTCGGTCAAGGCCTCTCGATCACGCCGCTGCAGCTCGCGGCCGCGTACGCCGCGATCGGTAACGGCGGGACCCTCTACCGGCCATACGTCGTGGCGAGCCGGCGCGATGCGGATGGGGAGCACCGCACCGCGCCGGCGCCACTGCGCCGCGTGATCTCGCCGGAGACGGCCGCGACACTCCGCACAATGCTCACCATCACGGTCGACCAGGGCATCGCGAACGCGGCCGCACTCCCGCGGTACAGCGTCGCCGGCAAGACGGGCACCGCGCAGATCCCGAGCGACGACGGCCGTTATGTCGACGACGCCTACATCTCGTCCTTCGCCGGGATCGTCCCCGCAGAGGACCCGCGCATGGTGGTCGTCGTCGTCCTCGAGCGTCCGCAGTCGAAGCTCCTCGGGACCCTACCGGCGATGACGGCGTTCAAGGGCATCGCGACCGACGCGCTCCGCTACGCGCGCGTGCAACCAGACCGGCCGTGAGCCTCGGGGCCGGGGGCCGAGGGCAGAGGCTCCCGACCGTACCATTCCGCAGAGCGTGTTCACCCTCGAGGAGATGCTCCGCGCGACGGGTGGACGGGTGATCCACGGCGTCCCGAACCTGTCGGACCGCTTCACTGGGGGCGCGTTCGATTCGCGCATCGCGGAGCCCGGCAGCGTGTTCTTCGCGCTCCGCGATCGTCGCGATGGCCATGAGTTCGTGGCGGACGCGTTCGCGCACGGCGCGCGGGCGGCGGTCGTGGAGCGACCCGTCCACGATCTCCCCGACGCCGCCCTCGTGGTCGAGGTGGCGGACGCGCAGCACGCGCTCCGGCGGCTCGCCGAGGCGCTTCGCGACGCCTACCCGATCCCGGCCGTCGGCATCACAGGCAACGTCGGAAAGACGACGACGAAGGAAGCCACAGCCGCGGCGCTCGGCGCCCGCTACCGGGTGCTGCGCAGCGCGGCGTCCTTCAACAACGAGATCGGCGTGCCCATGACCTTCCTCGGTATCGAACCGAGTCACGAGGTGGCGGTGATCGAGATCGGTTTCTACGTCCCCGGCGAGATCGCGGACCTCTGCGCCCTCGTGCGACCGCGCGTCGGGATCATCACCGCGATTCCCGAGCGCCCGGTGCACTTCTCGCGGACGCCGAGCGTCGAGGCCATCGCCGCGGGGAAGGCCGAGCTGATCGAAGCGCTACCCGAGGACGGCATCGCTCTCCTCAACGCCGATGATCCGCGAGTGCGGGCGCTCGCACCGCGCACCCGGGCGCGCGTCATCCTCTTCGGTGAATCGGCGGAGGCCGCGCTGCGTGCGACGGACGTCCGCGCTTCGGGGATCGAGGGCGTTCGCTTCGTCGCGCATGCGAAGGGCGAACGGGCGGAGGTCCGTCTGCCGATACCCGGTCGTCATCTCGTGCCCGCGGCGCTCGCCGCACTCGGGGCCGCGACCGAGCTCGGCGTGCCGCTCGACGAGGCGGCGACCGCCCTCGCGACGATGGATGCGCCCGCGCACCGCATGAACGTCCGTCGGACCACCCAGCTCGTCGTGATCGACGACTCGTACAACGCGAGCCCGGCGGCCATGACCGCCGCGCTCGCGGTGCTGGCCTCGGTCGGGACGCGCCGGGTCGCGGTGCTCGGGGACATGTTGGAGCTGGGCACGCTGTCTGCGGACGCGCACGAGGCCGTCGGCCGCGAGGCCGCTCGATCGGCCGAAGTCCTCATCGGGGTCGGCGACCTCGCCCGGACGATCGTGAGTGCGGCCCGCGCTGCCGGCATCCGTGAGGCGCACACCGTCGGCGACGGCGCTGAGGCGCTTCTCGTGCTGCGGCGCATCCTGCGGCGCGGCGACACCGTCCTGGTGAAGGGATCGCGCGCGCTGGCACTCGATCGCCTCGCCGACGCCCTCGCCCGGCCGGCGGCCGCGGCCTGATGCCGACCGCGATCCTGGCGCTCGGCGTGCTGCTCTCGGCGTTTCTCCTCGGGCTCATCTTCGGCGGTCCGTACATCCAGCTGCTGCGACGGCTGCGCATCGGGGCGAACATCCGGCGTGAGGGACCGAGCCGTGACTTCGCGAAACAAGGGATCCCGACCATGGGCGGCGCGCTCTTCATCATCGTGGTCGCGGTCCTCTGGGTCTTCGTTCTGGTGCTGCTGCCAGAGGAGCAGCGCGATGTCTTCGTGCCGCAGACGATCGTGCCGATCGGCGCGCTCGTGGGTGTGGGTCTTCTCGGCGCGATCGACGACTGGGTCAACGTGACCTACGGGTTCGGCATCCGCGGGCGCCACAAGCTCGTCTGGCAGACGATCGTCGGTCTCGCCGCCGCGGTCTACATCCGGAACCACTTCGACGTCACCGGAATCTTGGTGCCTCTCGTCGGCGAGTGGGTCATTGGTGGCGGGCTCTTCGTCCTGCTGGCGCTCTTCGCGATAGTGGCGATGTCGAACGGGGTGAACCTCACCGACGGCATGGATGGGCTCGCCGGAGGCACGAGCGTCTTCGCGTTCCTCTCGTTCGCGTTCATCGCGGCCGCGCGCGGTTACCCCTGGCTCGTGGTGTTCTGCGCCGCGATGGTCGGAGCGCTCCTCGCGTTCCTCTGGTTCAACGTGCACCCGGCCGAGTTCATCATGGGCGACACGGGCGCGCTGGCGATCGGCGCGACGCTCGCCGCGTGCGCGCTCACCACGGGGTTCGTGCTTCTGCTTCCGGTAGCCGGCGTCATCTTCGTCGCCGAGACGGTGTCGGTGATCCTCCAGGTCGGATCGTTCAAGCTGCGCGGCAAGCGGATTTTCCGGATGTCTCCGCTCCACAACCACTTCGAGCTCATCGGCTGGCCCGAGGAGAAGGTCACGATCCGCTTCTGGCTCATCTCCGCCCTCGCGGCGATCGTCGCGGCGATCCTGGCGTTCGCGACGCCGATCCAATGAAGCGATCGATGGGGCCTCTGCCCCCCTCGCACCCCCCGACGCCGTGGGTCGTGCGTGACGGCACGCTGCGCTCGCCGCTGCTCGAAGCGCGCGGTCTCGTCGCGGGGTTCACCACCCGTGCTCTCGGCAGCATGGCCGGCTCGGTCTATCCGGAGAGCGAGCAGGCCGCGAACCGCGATGCGCTGGCGCGCCACCTGGGCTTCGACGACGCGATCGCCCGCGTGAAGCAGGTGCACGGAAGCTCGGTGGTGCGCGTCGACCGACCGGTTGGTGCCCGTCCGGAAGCCGACGCGATGTGGACCGACCGCGCCGGCGTGCTCCTCGGGATCGCCGCCGCCGATTGCGTACCGGTCCTGGTCGCGGACTCGAAGGGTCGCATCGGCGCCGCGCACGCCGGCTGGCAGGGAACGATGCGCGGGGTCGTCGGCTCGCTCATGGGCGCGCTCAAAGGCGACGGCGCCGACATGACGGAGGTCGTCGCCGCGCTCGGCCCGTCCATCGGCCCGTGCTGCTACGTGATCGATGAGTCGCGCGCGAAGGTGCTGCGGCGCCTCGGTGACCATCTTCGCGAGCGCGAGGGCGCGGTCGCGTTCGACCTCTGGTCCGCGAACGTCGCGCAGCTCAAGTCGTGGGGCGTCCGATCGATTGAGGTCGCCGGGATCTGCACGAAGTGCGGCGGCCATGACCTCTGGTCGTATCGCGCGCGCGACGCGGAAGGCCGCTACGGCACGCAGCTCGCCTTCCTGGGGCGGCCGCGATGACTGTCCTGTTCGATCCCGAGGTCGGCGCGGACGAGTTCCGCGGCAGCCGCGTCACGATCATCGGTCTCGGCAAGGGTCGAACGACCGCGGGCCTCGCCCGCTTTCTGGTCGCGAAGGGCGCCACGGTGACCGTCACCGATCCGAAGCCCGAAGAGGAGCTCGCCGAGGGCCTCGCGCGACTCGAGGGCGTCGACGTAAAGCTCGTGCTGGGGCCGTCCAGCGACGACATGGCCCTCGCGGAGCCCGACTTCGTGTTCGTGATCCCCGGCATTCGGCCGCGTTCTCCGACGATCCTGCGCGCCCTGCAGCGCAGGGTCCCGGTGATGACCGAGATGGCGCTCTTCTTCCGTCTGTGCCCCGCGCCCATCGTCGGCGTGACCGGGACGAAGGGGAAGACGACGACGACCACATGGATCGAGCGCATCCTCTCGCTCGGACGCCGGCGGGTCATCGTGGGCGGGAACATCGGTACGGGCGCCCCCCTCCACCTCGTGGACTCACTCACCCCCGACGACATCGTCGTGCTAGAGCTCTCGAGCTTCCAGCTCGAGACCCTCGGCCACAGCCCGCATGTCGCCGTCGTCACGAACGTCCTCGAGGACCATCTCGACCATCACGGAACTCGCGATGCGTATGTCGCCGCGAAACGGAACATCGTGGCCTGGCAAGGGTCGCGCGACATCGCCGTGCTGAATCTCGACGACCCGGCGACCGTGCTCCTTCACACCGGAGCGGCGTCCGAGATCCGTGGCTACTCGCTCAGCCTTCGGCCGAAGCGGGGCGCTTACCTCGACGACCATGGTCGCCTCGTGCTCATCTCCGGGGATCGCCACTCGGTGCTTTGCGCGGCCACCGAGTTGCGCGTGCCCGGACGCCACAACATCGCGAACGGGCTCGCGTCCTCCATCGTGGGCGACATCTTCGACATCGCGCCTGACGCGATCGGAGGCGCGCTGCGCGAGTTCGAGGGCGTCCCGCGGCGGCTCGAGACGATCGGCGAGGCCGACGGCGTGCTCTGGGTGAACGACTCCGCGGCGACGACGCCTGCCGCGACGCTCTCCGCCATCGCGGCGTTCCCCGAACGCCCGCTGGTCGTGATCCTCGGCGGTGTCTCGAAGAACGCGGATTTCAGCGCCCTGGCTCACGCGCTCGTGGAGCGCGCGCGCGGAGCGGTGCTGATCGGGCGCGCCGCAGACGAGATCGAACAGGCGATCGCGGCGGCGGGTGAGCTTCCGGTCCGTCGCGCAGGGTCGCTGGAAGACGCGGTCGCCGCGGCGCGCCAGATCGCACGACCGGGGGACGTGGTCCTGCTCTCGCCGGCGTGCGCCTCGTTCGACATGTTCTCGTCCGCCGACGAGCGGGGCGAGCGATTCAGCGCGCTCGTCAGGGCGTTCGCCGTGCCGGTGGCGCGATGAAGTTCCCACGCACCACGACGTACGACCTGCCCCTCGTGCTCGTGGTGCTCGCGCTCCTCCTGCTGGGGCTCGCCATGGTCTACAGCGCGAGCGGCATGAGCGCGCTCGACGCGAACGAGGACCCTGGCGTGTTTCTGGCGCAGCAGTCCGCGTGGGCCGTGCTCGGGATCGCCGCGATGTTCGTCGCGGCGCGCGTCGACTACCACCGCCTGCGCTTCCTCGCGGTGCCGCTGCTGCTCGTCGCGGTGGCGCTGCTCGTCGCGGTGCTCGTCCCGGGCGTGGGCGTCACCGCCGGGGGCGCTACGCGCTGGCTCCGTTTCGGCGGCATCGCCGGCGTGCAGCCCGCGGAGCTCGCGAAGCTCGCTCTCATCGTCTATCTCGCGACGTGGCTCGGGGTGCGGCGTGACCAGATCGGTTCGTGGCGCATCACCCTGCCGTTCGTGCTCATCACCATGACCGTGATCGGCCTCGTCGTGGCCGAGCCCGACCTCGGTACGGCGATCGTGATCGTCGTGGTCGCGCTGGCGATCTACTTCGCCGCGGGCGCGCGCCTTCAGATCTTCGCCGCGCTCGGCATCCTCACGGCCGTCTCGGTACTGGCCCTCGCGGTCGTCAATCCCGAGCGATACGAGCGCCTGCTCACGTTCGTGGATCCGTGGGCCGACCCGCGGGGCGCCGGCTTCCAGACGATCCAGACTCTCTACGCCCTGGCGCTCGGTGGACCGTTCGGTGAGGGTCTCGGAGCGGGTCGCGAGAAATTCGGGTACCTGCCGCATCCGTACACCGATTCGATCTTCGCTGTGCTCGGCGACGAGCTCGGGCTCGCGGGAGCGCTCGTCGTCGTGCTGCTCTTCCTCGTCGTCGCGTTCCGCGGCGTGCGGATCGCGCTCCGCGCTCTTGACGCGACCGGCGCGCTCCTCGCGACCGGCATCACGGTGTGGCTCGCGTTCCAGGCCTGGGTGAACATGGCGGTCGTCGCGAGCCTCGTGCCGATGACCGGCATCACCCTGCCCTTCATCTCCTATGGCGGCAGCTCGCTCTGCGTCGGCTTCATCGCCGTCGGTATCCTCCTCAACATTGGACGATATCGGGGGGCTTCGCCCCCCGGCCCCCGATCGGCCCCCGTCCCCCGGGGGCTCGCGGGGGCGCAGCCCCCGCGCTTGCCGCGTGCTCCTCGTCGGTGGCGGGACGGTCGGGCACGTCAGCCCGCTTCTCGCGGTCGCGGAGGCTCTCCGCGAGAGGGATCCGGAGACCGCGTTCCTCTTCCTCGGTGGTCGTCGCGGGCTCGAGGCTGACCCCGTGCGCGCCGCTGGCGTTCCGTTCCACGCGACGGCAATGCCGTCGCTTCGCGACCCAGACTCGCGAACCTCGCTCGTCACGCGCGGGCTCGTCATGCCGGTCGCCGTGGTGGAGTCGCTCATCCAGATCGCGAAGTTCCGGCCGGATGTCTGCTGCACGACCGGCGGGCTCGTCTCGCTTCCGATCGTCCTCGCCGCACGCATCGCGCGCGTGCCGGTCTACATCTGGGAAGGGAACGCGGTCCCCGGGCGCGTGAACCGGCTGCTCGCTGGCTGGTCGCAGCGCGTCGGCGCGACCTTCGAAGCGTCCCTGCGCGCGCTCCCGCGCGCGCGCACGACGATCGCGGGCAATCCGATCCGCAGATCGCTCCTCCGCTGGACGCGCCATTCGGGGCGCGAAGCGCTCGGACTGCCGGCCGACGCCACGGTCGTGTTCGTGACCGGAGGGAGCCAGGGCTCGGCCGCGATCAATCACGCCGTGTCCGGCGCCCTTCCTCGGCTATTGCGGCGCGCGACCGTGATCCATCACACCGGCGACGCTCACCTGGCGCAGATCGCGGCGAAGCGCGACACGCTTCCGGAGGATCTTCGCGGGCGCTATCACGTCTACGGCTTCCTGCGCGAAGAGATGGGCGCCGCGCTCGCGTCGGCGGACCTCGTCGTCGGTCGCGCGAGCTCGTCCTCGATCGCGGAGCCGCTGGCCTTCGGCGTGCCGCTCATCCTCGTGCCCTTCGCGGCCGCGGCGGAAGCGCACCAGACCGCGAACGCTCGCGACATCGTGGAGAAGAACGCCGCGATCCTGTTGCCGGAGAGCCAGCTCGATGCCGACCGCCTCGTCGCCTTCGTCACCGGGCTGCTCGACGATCCGGCGCGCCTGGCGCGCATGGCGAAGGCCGCCCGCGCGGCCGGCCGGCCGGACGCGGCGACCGCCATCGCGAACGAGGTCCGCGCGCTCGGCGGATGCACGTGACGCGGTTCCATGTCGTGGGGATCGGTGGCATGGGGATGTCGGCGATCGCGCGCCTCTTGCTCGCGCGCGGCGATGACGTGAGCGGCTCGGACAATGGCGCCTGGCCCCTCGCCCAGGCGCTCGCCGCGGACGGGGTCGCGGTCACGACGTCGTTCGAGTCTGCGAACGTGGAGGGAGCGGACGTGGTGATCCGCTCGAGCGCCTATGGCGACGCGAATCCCGAGGTCGCGGCGGCCCGCGCCGAGCGCATACCCGTCTGGAAGCGCGATGACGCCTGGCGCGAGCTCGCCAAGGGAAAGCGCGTCGTCGCCGTCGCCGGCACCCACGGAAAGAGCACGACGACGGCCCTCACCTGGACAGCCCTTCGCGCCGGTGGACTCGACCCCTCGCTCCTCTGCGGCGCGGTCCTTCGGGATCTGGGGTCAAATGCCTACGCGGGCGGTGGCGACATCCTGGTCATCGAGGCGGACGAGTACGACCGCGCCTTCCTGGCGCTCGAGCCGGAGACCGCGCTCGTGACCAACGTCGACCACGACCATATCGATGTCTTCCCGGCGCAGGCCGACTACGCAGAGGCCTTCACGTCGTTTGCGGCGCGCATCGTGCCCGGCGGTTCGCTCGTGGCCTGCGCCGACGATGCCGGTGCGGCGCTCCTTTCGGCGAACGCGGCCCGCGAGCTGCCTGGCCGCACGGTCGCGACCTACGGCACGGCGGACCAGGCGAGCTACCGCGTTGTCGAGCTCATGCAGGGTCCGAATGGCGTGTCGTTCATCCTCACGGGTCCGTTCGAGGTCCCGGTGCCGGTGGTCTTGCGGCTCGCGGGCGTCCACAACGCACGGAACGCGGCCGGCGCGCTCGCCGCGGCGGATGCGTTCGGCGTTCCGGCCACCGCGGCCGCGCAGGGTTTCGCCACGTTCACCGGAACCGAGCGCCGCCTCGAAGAGCTCGGCAGCGCGGGCGGGATCACCGTGGTCGACGACTATGCACACCATCCCGCAGAGATCCGCGCGTCCATCGACGCTGTCCGCGCGCGCGCCTCCGCGCGCGTGGTCGTGCTGTTCCAGCCGCACACGCCGAGCCGGCTTCGAGCGTTCTTCGACGACTTCGTCGGGGCGCTGCGCACGGCCGATGTCCGGGTCGTGGCCGAGACGTTCGCGTCGGCGCGCGAGGCGCCCGATGAGCGCGCCGGCGCGCGCGCGCTCGCCTCGCGTGCGGGCGGCACCTATGTCGCGGACGCCGCGGCCGGGGCGCGAGTCCTCGCGGAGCAGGTGCGGCCCGGCGATGTCGTGCTCGTCCTCGGGGCCGGCGACATCCGTCCCGCCGGCGAGCGGCTTCTCGAGCTCCTGCGCGAGCGCGCGACGGTATGACGATCGCGGCGTTCGGCGTGCGCGGGGAGAAGCTCTCGGCGCACACCTCGCTCCGCATCGGCGGTCCGGCGGACTACTTCGTGCGGATCGCCAGCGAGAGGGATCTCGTCGGCGCGATCCGCGTCGCGCGCGAGCACGAGCTTCCGGTGTTCGTGCTGGGCGGCGGAACGAACCTGCTCGTCGCCGACGACGGCATCCGGGGAGTGGTGTTGCAGAACGGCTGGCGTGAGACCGCGGTGGACGGGACGACGATCGAGGCCTCCTCGGGCACCGAGCTCGCACACGTCGCGGCCGTCGCGGCGAAGGCTGGGATCGTGGGGCTCGAGTGGATGGCGACGGTGCCCGGAACCGTCGGCGGAGCGGTCCACGGGAACGCCGGCGCGTTCGGCACCGAGACCGCCGATGTCCTGATCGACGCCGACCTCATGGATCTGAACGGCGACACGTGGCTGGCACCCGCCGCGGAGCTCGGATACGCCTACCGCACCAGCAAGCTGCAAGGCACGCCGACCGTCTGCGTGCGCGCACGTTTTCGCGGCACGGCCGGCGATCGCGCGACCGCGGTCCGGCGCATCAAGGAGATGGCCAACGAGCGGATGAAGAAGCAGCCTCTCGCGCAGCCGAACACCGGGTCGATCTTCCGCAATCCCCCGGGGGACCACGCCGGACGCCTCATCGAGGCGGCGGGTCTCAAAGGCCGGCGCGTCGGCGGCGCGGTGGTCAGCGAGAAACACGCGAACTTCATCGTCAACACTGGAGACGCGAGCGCCGACGACGTCCGAGCGCTGATGGAGATCTGTCAGGACGAGGTCCAAGAGCGTTTCGGCGTCCGTCTCGTGCCCGAGGTCGAGCTCGTGGGCCAGTGGTAAGCGAGTCGGGGGGCTCTGCCCCCCGTCCCCCGGGGGAGCGGATCCGAGTGGGGGTGCTCACCGGCGGGGCGTCAGCGGAACGAGACATCTCCCTCGCGACCGGTGCGCAGATCGCGGCGAGCCTCGATCCGAGCCGCTTCGAGGTCGTGCTCCTCGACCCGCTGGCGTTCATGGCGCGCAATCCGGAGATCACGGCCGCGCAGCGCGAGCAGGCGCAGCGTCTGGTCAAGGGCGGCGGCCGGCTTGAGCCCGACCACCAGCTCCCGCGCGGCCTCGAGACGCAGATCGCGAGCGCATCGCGCGCGCTCGTTCCGGCGACGAGGGTGATGGCGGACGCGGCGCCGATCGACGTGGTGCTCATCGCGCTCCATGGCACCTGGGGCGAGGATGGGCGCATCCAGGGGCTGCTCGACATGATCGGCATCCCATATACGGGATCGGGTGTGCTCGCCTCGGCGCTCGCGATGGACAAGGAGGTCGCCAAGCAGGTCCTGGGAGCCGCGGGCATCGATGTGCCGCGCGGCGTCGTTGTCCGCGGGACGGCGAAGGCGGACCTGGACGCGGCGCGATCGGTCGGCCTCCCCGCGTTCGTGAAGCCCGTAGGCGGCGGATCGAGCGTCGGCGCCTCGATCGTCAAGATCGAGCGCGAGCTCGCTCCCGCGATCGTGAACGCACTGGGCTACGACGAACGCGTTCTCATCGAGGAGCACATCCGGGGCCGCGAGCTCACCGTACCGGTCATCGGGAACGATGACCTCACGGCGCTACCGGTCATCGAAATACTTACGAAACGAGCCTTCTTCGACTACAGCGCTAAGTACGACGCCGGCGAAAGCGAAGAGGTCTGCCCGGCCGAAATACCGCCGGACGTCGCCAGGCGCGCGCAGGACCTCGCCGTGCGTGCGCACCGCGCGCTTCGGTGCCGCGGCATGTCGCGAGCGGACTTCGTGTGGTCGGGCGACCGCATGGTCACGCTCGAGGTGAACACGATCCCGGGCATGACCGCGAACAGCCTGCTTCCGAAGGCCGCGCGCGCCGCGGGCATCGCGTTCGGCGATCTTCTCGCGCGTTTCATCGACTGGGCCCTCGAGGACGCCCGCCGGCGCGCGCGCTGAGCTCCCGGTCTCGCTCCCGGACGCGTCGCGCCCCACGGCCGCCGCGGCTCGCCGACCTCGATCGCGCGGTCGCCGGTCTCACCGCCGTCCTGTGCGCGGCCGCGATCGTCGCGGCCACGATCGGACCGTTCTGGCGGATCCGGGAGGTGTCGGTCGAGGGAACGCATCACGTCACCGTCGGCACGGTCGTGACCACGAGCGCGCTCGACGGGGCGCAGACATTCACCGCAAGCGCGGCCCGTGCGCGAGAACGGCTGCTGCGGTTACCCGCGGTCCGCGACGCGCGCGTCGAGATCACGGTGCCCGATCGAGCGCGCGTCTTTCTGACGGAGCGCGCGGCGCTCGGACGCTGGGTCGCGGCGGGCGTCGAGTGGTTCGTCGACGCCGATGGGGTCCTGTTCTCGTCCATCGACGCGCGGGCGGCCCCCGAGCTTGGCATCACCGACGAACGCGGCGCGCGGCAGGCGGGCGATCGCCTCGATCCCGCGCTCGTCGACGCGGCGCTGAGGCTCGCGCGCCTCGGTCCGAACGATCTGCGCGCGGATGCGACCTCGCCTCACGTCGTGCTCGCCGCGGGCGCGAACGGGCTCGTGCTGCGGACAGCTGCGGGCTGGGAGATCCTCTTCGGCGGAGCGGAGCGCATCGACGAAAAAATCGCGCTCGCGAAGAGATTCCTTCGGGAGAACCCGCAACGAAAGCTAGACTACGTCGACGTGCGCACGCCGGATTCCATCGTCGTCAGCCCCCGGCTGTAATTGCTCCTCCCGCTCCTCGGCCTCGTCGCCGGGGTGCTCCTCGGACTCGCGATCCGCTTCAACCTCCCGATCGAATGGGCCCGATACACGGCCGTGGGCATCCTCGCCGCGCTCGACTCGTTGCTTGGAGCGGCCCGCGCCGAGCTCGAGGGGCACTTCGACACGCGGATCTTCCTGTCGGGCTTCTACACCAACGCGCTACTTGCCGCGGCGCTCACGTTCCTCGGCGATCGGCTCGGCATCGACCTGTACCTCGTTGCGCTCTTCGCCTTCGGCTGGCGGATCTTCCAGAACGTGGCCGTCATCCGCCGCCACTTCCTCTAGTGCACAATCGGCGCGGGCTGGTGAGGAGAGGTCCACGTTCGGGGTGAGTCATGGCTGAGCAGACTGTGCTCGTCGCCATCGACATCGGTACTACGAAGGTCTGCGTGCTCATCGGCGAGATCGCGGCTCGCGGCGAGGTCGACGTCATCGGCATCGGTCAGGCGCCGTCGGACGGCCTGCGGAAGGGTGTCGTCATCGACATCGACCGGACGGTCCAATCGGTCACGAACGCGGTCGATGCCGCCGAGCGGCTCTCCGGCCTCAAAGTCCGGTCAGCGTTCGTGGGCATTTCGGGAAGCCACATCAACTCGCAGAACTCGCGCGGCATGGTGGCCGTCCGGCACGACGTCGACCGGGGCGACACCATCCGTGCGATCGAGGCGGCCCGAGCGGTCTCGATCCCGAACACCCGCGAGATCCTGCACGTCATCCCGCGCGGCTACGTGGTCGACGGCCAGGAAGGCGTTCGCGACCCGATCGGCATGACCGCGGTGCGCCTCGAGGTGGAGACGCACATCGTCACCGCCTCGAGCACAAGCGTCCAGAACCTCACGAAGTGCGTGCAGCGCGCCGGGGTCGAGATCGACGAGCTCGTTCTCGCGCCCCTCGCGACCGCGGAGGCCACTCTCAACGACGAGGACCGCGAGCTCGGGGTGGTGCTGGCGGACATCGGCGGCGACACGACGGACATCGCGATCTTCCAGGATGGGTCGATCTCGCACTGCGCCAGCATCCCGATCGGCGGCCGCTACGTCACCGCGGATCTCGGCATCGTCCTTCGCGTCACCCCGGACGTCGCCGAGAACGTGAAGTTCCGCTACGGGTCCGCGATTCCGCTCGATGTCGATCCCGACGAGGTCCTGCAGGTCACGTCGATCGGCGAGGAGACCTCCCATGGGGTGACGCGCCGTCATATCGCCGAGATCGTCGAATCCCGCGTCGCCGAGATCTTCAGGTTCGTGGCCGCCGAGATCGAGGCCGCCGGCGCGACGAACCGCCTCCAGGCCGGGCTGGTGCTGACCGGCGGGGGCTCGAGCCTCACCGGTGCAGCGCGCGCAGCGCGCGACTACCTCGGTATGAGCGCGCGGGTCGTCGGGCCGACCGGCCTCGGCGGTCTGACCGACCAGATTGCCACGCCCCCCTTCTCCGCAGCGAGCGGGCTCCTCCTCTGGGGGGCGCATACCTGGCCCTCCGACGATGAGCGAGCGAGTGGCAGGGCGCTCGAGGGGGTCACTTCGCGGATCGGGAAGATCTTCAAGGGCCTCATGCCCTGAGCTACGACCTCTACTTGTGGTAAAGCTAAAGCCCGAGGTGTCACCGTGGAGCTCGACACCGCAAGCCTCGGATCGATGCGTCGGGATCACGATTCGGTTGGACACGCCCCGATGAAATCCTCGCGCTGGGCAAAAGATTCCATCTCGTCATCTACGACCGGCAGAACGGTGAACGCCGTCGCCTCTGAGTCTCCGAGGTCGAAGGCGAGTCACAAATTGCGGTAGCCAAACGTTGAGTTTGCGGACTATAGTCAGCACGCGAACTGAATAACTCCATGAGCGCACCGCTAGGGGAGGGGCAGCGGCATGGAACGACGTGGAGGCTGTCCATGCCCCTCCGAAGCGATATAGAGAACTTCGCGCTCATAAAGGTCGTCGGCGTCGGCGGCGGCGGAGCGAACGCCGTCAATCGGATGATCCGCGCGGAGCTCATGGGGGTCGAGTTCATCGCGGTGAACACCGACGCCCAGGCGCTCCTCCTCTCCGATGCGCCCCACAAGCTGCGCATCGGCGACAAGATCACCAAAGGCCTCGGCTCGGGTGCTGATCCGACGGTCGGCCGCAAGTCTGCCGAGGACGACAGCGAGAAGCTGTACGAGGCACTCAAGGAAGCCGACATGGTGTTCGTCACCGCGGGCATGGGCGGCGGCACCGGGACCGGGGCGGCACCGATCATCGCCGAGATCGCCAAGGACGTTGGCGCGCTCACCGTGGCTGTCGTTACCAAGCCGTTCAGCTTCGAGGGCGCCAAGCGCCGGCTCATCGCGGAGCAGGGCATCGCCGAGCTCGTGGACAAGGTCGACACCCTCATCACCATCCCCAACGACCGGCTGCTCCAGGTCGTCGAGAAGCGCACGAGCATGGTTGACGCGTTCCGCATCGTCGACGACGTCCTCCGCCAGGGCGTGCAGGGCATAAGCGACCTGATCACCGTCCCGGGTCTCATCAACCTCGACTTCGCCGACGTCAAAACGATCATGACCAGCGCCGGCTCCGCGTTGATGGGCATCGGTCACGGCTCTGGGGAGACGCGCGCGGCCGAGGCTGCACGTCAGGCGATCATGTCACCGCTTCTCGAGCAGTCCATCGACGGCGCCCGCGGTGTGCTCTTCACGATCACCGGCGGGCCCGACCTCACGCTCTTCGAGGTCAACGAGGCTGCCGAGATCATCCATGCCGCCGCGGATCCCGAGGCGAACATCATCTTCGGCGCGGTCATCGACGAGCGCATGGGCGGCGAGGTCAAGATCTCGGTCATCGCGACCGGCTTCGATCAGGCGCGTCCGCTCCGGAAGCTCGAGGGTCCGATGTACAAGCGGCAGGCGCCGTCGGTCGAGCGTGCCGCGGTCTCGGGGA
>DASYSC010000021.1:0-10728 GCA_036003765.1 Candidatus Limnocylindria bacterium | reverse complement strand
GCCATCGTCGATCGCGGCAAGGTGATCGCGCAGGGGAAGCTCGATGAGCTCCTCGGGACATCATCCGTGCGCGTTCGGGCCAGCGGCCTCTCTCGCGAGGGCCGCGCCGCGATCGCGCGTTTCGGGGAGCTCGATGACGGCGCCGACGGCGCCATCACGGTTCGGGGCATCGACCGCGAGCGGATCCCCGATCTGGTGAGCGCGATCGTCGGCGCGGGTGCGCGCGTCTACGCGGTGGAGCCGCAACACGAGACGCTCGAGGAACGCTTCCTGAGGCTCCTGGGTCAGTGAGATGACGCCGGCGATCGTGGTCGCGCGGCAAGTGGTCCGGGAAGCGGCCCGGCGCCGTCTGCTCCTCGCGCTGATCCTGCTCACGATCGTCGTCATCGCGTTGACGGTGTGGGGGATCTCGCGCATCGACGAGCTGCGGAACAACGGTCAGCCGCTCGCCGACGCCCAGAAGAAGACGATCGTGTCGCAGCTGCTCATCCTCGTGATGTTCATGTTCAGCTGGGTCATGTCCCTCGCGGCGGTGTTCGTCGCGGCGCCTGCTGTGTCGGGCGAGCTCGAGTCGGGCATCGCTCTCGCGCTTCTCGCGCGCCCGATCTCGCGCGCCGAATACGTCGTCGGGAAGTGGCTCGGCCTCGTCACGCTGGTCCTGGTGTACGGCGCGACCGCCGCCATCATCGAGCTGGTCGCCGTGCAGGCGGTGAGCGGGTACTTGCCGCCGCACCCGGCCGAATTCCTCGCCTTCGTCATCGGCGAAGCGGTCGTCATCCTCACGTTCGCGCTGATGCTCTCGACGCGCCTCGCGGGCACGGTCGGCGGCGTCATCGCGGCCATCCTCTTCGGCATCGCGTGGATGGGCGGGATCGTCGGCGGCGTCGGCGCCGCGTTCAGCAACGCGACGATCACGCACGTGGGCACCGCGACGAAGCTCATCCTGCCGACCGACGGACTCTGGCGCGGCGCCGTGTGGAGCCTCGAGCCCTCACTGGTGATCGCGGCGCAGTCGGGGCTTGGACCCGCGGTCGCCGCGAACCCGTTTTTCGCGGCGGAGCCTCCGCCCGCCGCATACGTGTTCTGGGCCGTGACGTGGATTGTCGCGATGCTCGCGCTGGCGATCTGGAGCTTCCGCTCGCGTGAAGTCTGAGAGAGGTGAGTGCATCGGCAACGGCGAGTGGCATCGCGGGAAGCCAATCGACCGCGCGTTTCCCGCAGGGCAGGATTTCAGGCGTACCCGCTAGCGACGTTCTCGTTGCGGTCGCCGCAGGCTTCTTCGCCGTCGTTCGCACAGCGATCCCTCGTCCGTCTGCGCACTGGAATTAGGACGATCGAAAGCGCGAGACGACAGAGGTCACGATCCACACGACGATCCAAAGGAGCGGCAACCCCAGGAAGATGCAGCCCATAAGAAGCGGGCCCCAGCTCTGCTCGCGGATGCCTCCGAAGAATAGAAGCGCCCAGCCAGCCAGCCAGAAGATCAGGAACGCGACGCCAATAGTGTTTAGCAGAGCCGCGATCCTCGCCGCGCCTGACCCGCGGGAGCCGATCACGAAAGTGTCCGCCGGACACTCGGGGTCGACGAGCAAGCGAAGCGACTCGGGGTGAGCCATCTTGAAACCGCTCCAGTTCGCTCTGCGCGTCATCGTCGTCACCGTTCCCAGATACGAGTAGCGGTACCTCGCGGTCCAGAATCGGTCGCCTTCGGAATCGGTCGTCCAATCCTGGCTCTCGACGCGCGCCTCAAGCACGACACCGTGATCGGCGAGGCGGCGTAGGACCGCGAGCCGTTGGCGCAGCGCGCGGAGGGTCCGCTGGAGGAACATGCCGATGACGAAACTCGGAATGAGCAGAAGTGGGGGCATGAAAACGATCTTGACCCAGACGTTCTCAACGCTGAGCAACGCCGCGACCGCCACCAGCACGGCCGCGCCGGCGAGCGCGAGGAACACGAGGGCCAACGCGACCCACCTGATGTCGCCGTCGCGTGCGATCAGCCTCCCTAGCGGCTGCGGGGCTTCCTGCACGTTTGCGATTCTGCGCCAGCGATGAGTCTCGCCATCTCGAGCTTTCGCTCGCGCGAGGTTTAACCAGCTAGCATCCGCGCCGTGCCGGTCGATCGCGCGTTCTCGCGGCGCGCAGGGTTCCAGGCGTATCTCATCGCGGCGTTCTCGCTGATCTACGCCGTCGTGTTCCTCGGTTTCGTACGCGGCCATCCGGAGAACCTTGGCGCCGCGGCGCTCGCATGGGCCCTCATCGCCGGGGCAGGGCTCTCCGCGACGATCGCCACGGTCTCGGCCGCGGCGCGCATCGGTGGGGACGCTCGCTGGTGGCTGACCGCGCTGGGCGTCGGCTACGGGCTCCTCTCAGCCACACACGGGACATTCGCGGCGATCGCCGTTGAGCAGAACATCGCCATAGGCGATCTCTCGCCGACCGATCCGCGCGGTCTCGCGACCTTCGGCCTCGCCGGTCTCTGGGCGCTCACGCTCGGCCTCGAGATCCGATCGGGAAACAGCGCTCTGCCCGGCAACCTTGGGTGGCTTGCCATCGGAAGCGGGCTCGACCTCATCGTGCTCTTCTTCGCGACGGTCGCTGGCGCCGAGAACCTCGTTCTCGTTACCGGCGGACTCGCCTCGGTCATCCTCGTTCCGGCGTTCTGGATCTGGACCGGCCGGGCCCTTCGTTTCTAGACCCGTTCGAGCGCGCAGTTCTCGCGCTGCCGCTCGTGGGCAGCGTCGCGCTCGGCCTGCCGCTCTACTTCACTGCGCGGCCCTTCGCTGAGCTCGCGGGCTTTTCCGGCGACGATCCATTTATCTACGAGCTGGGCGGCGCCGCCCTCCTCGGGTACGGCGTCGCGCTCACCATCGGCGCGCGCCGCGGCGAGTGGGATCCCATGCGGTTCAACGTCCTGGCGACGTACGTCTTCTCGGCCATGGCTTTCCTCGCCGGATTCGTCGCGCTCGCCTCGTCCGTGCTCAACGGCGCCGTCGTGCTGGTCATGCTCTGGTCGGTCGTGGTCGCGTACTCGACCGGACGCGTCCTGGTCGCGCACCGCGGCGTGCGCGCGGGTCCGCGCGACGTCGCGACATGGGTCGCCGTCGTGGTCGTCCTCGCGACGACCTCCGCCGCGGTGTTCGGCCTCGGGCCGCAGGCCGCCAGGCCCTTCGCGGCGCTCATGGGGTACAACGGCACCGACGAGTACCTGTACCGGCTGGCCGGTGCGGCCTGCTTCGGTTACGCGGCGATGGGCGTCGCCGAGCTCCGCTCGCTCCACTGGGAGGATCTGCGGCTCCCGAACGTGATGGCCCTGGTGTTCAACGGGCTCGCCTTCGTCGCCGCGATCCTCGAGATCGCCGCCGGTCGAACGACCCTGCTCGCGGTGCTCGTCGCGCTCGCGGCGGGCTTGTTCACGTTCGCGATCATCGTGATCATCGCCCGTCGCGGGCGCTAGTTTGCTTGGCGCTACCCGACCTCGCGGCCATACCCCGCTGCTCGGCTGTAGAACCATCCGTCCAGGTCAGGGGTCTCAACACCCTGCTGCAGCAGCGTGACCTTGATCTCGGTTCGGTGCTCAACGCCGTGCTCGATAGCGTGGAGAAGGAAGAAGCTCTGCGGATACCGGTAAATCTTGCCCTGGAAAGGCAGATCGACCAGATCATCCTCGTTGAGGCCTGCGGCGATCGTGATGAGCTGGTCGCCGCTGCCGGCAGCTACGTCTCGAAGCACGTCGAACCCGGGCCAGGTATCCACGTGTCGCGACTCGCCCTCGTGCTGCCGGCCTTTCGTGCGCAGCGCGAACGTAAGCTCCGAGCCCACGATGTGCGACAACAGCTCGCGGACCGAACGTGAGGCCTTGGTAGCGTGCGCATCGAGTTGCCCCGCAGTCAGTTCGCGGCAGGCGTCGATCAAGACAAGGTTCGCCCAGCGGTTGTAGCGAAGGCAGTCAGCGAGAGGTCCGTTCATAGCTAGTCGACGATCCGCGTGTTAGCGGGACCCAGGATGGACCAGTGGGTCATGTTCTTCCCCGGCTTCGCCCCGTGCCAGTGCTTGGTGTTCGCCGGTATGAGCGCGACCACGCCGGGGGTCAGGTCATGCTGCTCGGACTCGGTGGCGAGGATGCCGTCACCGTCGGTGACGAGAAGGATCTGATCGGTCGAGTGCAGGTGCCAGCGGTTGCGGGCGCCGTCCTTGAAATGGATCTCCGAGAGACGAAGATCCTTGCTGTGCTCGCCGCCGACGGCCGTGAACGTCTCGACGTTGCCCGAGAAGATCTCGGCGACGCTCTTCGTCCGCTCCTTGCGGTCCGTTTTCAGCACCCGCATCTGCCGATCGTCGCACAACTCCCTCAGACTTGACCACCGTGAACGCGCCGCTCGCCGTCGAGGCGCGCGACCTCGAACGCCTCTACGCCTCCGGCGGTGCCCCGGTCGCGGCCCTCGCCGGCGTGACCCTCGCCGTTCGCAGGGGCGAGTTCGTGGCGGTGATGGGTCCATCTGGCTCGGGGAAGTCCACGCTGCTCAACGTCATCGCCGGGCTCGAACGGCCGACGCACGGCACGATCCGCGTCGACGGCGAGGACCTCTCGAGGCTCGACGAGCAGGCGTTGGCGCGCCATCGCTCCAAGCGCGTCGGCATGGTCTTTCAGGCCTTCAACCTGCTCCCCCGCTACCGCGTCGTCGAGAACGTGGCGCTGCCGCTCGCGTTCGCGGGGATCGCACGCGACGAGCGTCTAGCGAAAGCACGCGCTCTCCTCGAGCGGCTCGGCATGAGCTCGCGAGCGGACCATCGCACGAACGAGCTTTCGGGCGGCGAGCTGCAGCGCACCGCGATCGCGCGTGCCCTCGTCGGCGATCCGGCGATCCTGCTCGCGGACGAGCCGACCGGGAACCTCGACAGCGCCAACGGGGCAGCGCTCATCGCGATCTTCGAAGAGCTGCACGCGCAGGAACAGACCCTCCTCCTGGTGACACACGACGCCGCGATCGCCGCGCACGCCGAACGGACCGTTCGCATGCGCGACGGTCGGATCGTCGATTAGCGATGCGTACCGGGGATCTCCTCGCCATGTCCCTCGGCAACTACACGCGAGCCCGGCTGCGCTCGGCGCTCACGACCGCGGGCGTCGCGATCGGCACGGCGCTCGTCGTGCTGCTCATCGCGCTCGCGACCGGCGCGGAAGACAACGTCCGCCGCTCGATCTTCTCGATCGGGGACCTGCGGCTCGTGACCGTCCAGCCCTTTCAGCCTGGGGCGAGCGGCCTCTCCGCGGTGCCGAGAACCATCACCGACGACACGGTCGCGCAGTTCAAGAGGATCGCACACGTCGACGGGGTCTATCGCCAGTTCGACGCGCCGCTCGGAACGGTCGTCGAAGGCGGCGAGGACGCGGCCATCCGGCCACAGGGCATCGAACCTGGCGCCCCGGTCGATCGCGGGGATCTGGTCGCGGGAAGGCATCTCGCCGCCGGCGACCGCGCGGTCGCGATCGTGCCCGGCAACATCGCGCGCCTGATCGCGCCGAGCGCCGCGGCCGCGGTCGGCAAACGCGTCACGATGCGCATCGGCGGCGCGGTGAAGCTCGGCAGCACGCGTATCGGAGGCAGCGGGACGCCGCGCGATTACGCGGTGACCATCGTCGGCGTGTTCGACGAGCAGGCCTCACAGACGTCGATGCGCATACCGCTCGAGGACGCCCTCGCCGCGGGGGCAGAGAACCGCGGCCTCACGCCCGACGCGCTTCGGGGGGGCACCGGGTACAGCGGCATCGCCATCGAGGCTGACGATTCGCAGAACGTGGCCGGAATCGTGAAGGCCGTGCAGGAGCTGGGCTTCTCGTCGTTCTCGCTCAAGCAGGTCATCGAGCAGATCGACCAGGGCTTCGGTGTCTTCAGGGGGATCCTGGCCGGCATCGGCGGTGTCGCGCTCCTCGTCGCCGCGATCGGCATCGCGAACACGATGGTCATGTCGGTGCTCGAGCGCACCCGCGAGATCGGGATCATGAAGGCCGTCGGTGCGGCGCCGCGCGATATCCGCACGCTATTCCTCGCCGAGGCCGCGTACGTCGGCGTGTTCGGCGGCATCCTCGGTCTGGCCCTCGGCGTCGGCGGCGGCCAGGTGATCGAGCGGATCATCCGCAGCCTCAACCCGCGCGCGAACCCGGCGCCGATCTTCGTCGTCGGTCCGGATCTCGCCCTCGGCGCGCTCGCCCTCGCGCTCGCGGTCGCGCTGGTGGCGGGATTCCTTCCGGCCCGCCGCGCGATGCGCATGTCCGCGCTCAGCGCGCTGCGGTACGAGTGAGTCGACGGACCATCTCATGGCCCGGCGGACGCGCGGTCGCTGATCTTACGCTGCGAGGCCTCGCGTCTTCGCTGAAGCCTCATCGAGCGCCTGAAGGTCGACCTCGACCTTCACCTTGTCGCCGACCAGGACTCCGTTCGGGACCGGCATGTTCCACGTGAGGCCGAAGTCGGTGCGGTCGATGGTCACGCTCGCGGCGGCACCGAGGTGCTGCCCGCCCTGGCGGTCGACGCCGGTGCCGAGGAGCTCCACCTCGAAGCTGACCGGCCGCGTGATCTCACGGATCGTGAGGTCGCCGCTGGCGGTGTAGCGGCGGTCGCCCTTCGGGAAGATGGCGTTGCTCTTGAAGGTGATCTCTGGGTACCTCTCGGCGTCAAAGAAGTCGGCCGAGCCGAGGTGGCCGTCACGCTTTGGATCGCCGGTCGTGATGCCCTTCACCTCGACGGCGATCTCGAAATCGCCCTTCTCGGGGTGCGCTGGGTCGAGCTGGATGCGGCCGCGAACCTTGCCGAGGCTGCCGCGAACGGTGCTCAGCATCATGTGCTTGACGGAAAAGCTCACTGAAGTGTGCGACGGGTCGATGTACCAGAACATTTGTTTTCCTCTCGCCGGTGCATACCAGCAGATAGTTGCTGGTACAATCAACTAGTTGCCTACGCAAGTTATTCCCAGGACCGCGCGGCGCCGGCTCAAGCCGGGCGAGCTTCGTGCGTGGCGGGCCTTCATGGTCGCGTCGGTCGCGGTGACACGCGGCATGGACCGCGCCTCACAGGCCGCGAGCGGGCTCCCCCTCGCCGAGCACCATCTGCTCGCGGTGCTCGGGGAAGCAGGCGAGGCGGGCATACGGCCGACCGACCTCGCCAGAGCATCGACGCTGACCAAGAGCGGCCTCACCCGTGCGGTCGACCGGCTGGAGTCGGTCAGGCTCATCGAGCGGCGAACTTGTCCCACCGACGGTCGCGGTCAGCTCATCGCGCTGACCGCGAAAGGACGGCATGCCCTTCGCCGCGCCGCGCCGGGCTTCTTCCGCGCGGTCGCGAGCCACTTCGCGGACCACCTCACCGAACGCGAGATCGAAGCGGTCACGAGCGCGTTCGAGCGGATTGCCGCGGCGGATCGCGCTTAGAAGGGCCCGGCGAGCTCCGGCGGCGCGAAGAGCTGCGTCGGCGACTGCCACCACTCGTCGATGAGGTCGCCCCGCGACTGCCTGAGGAGCGCCGCGATCGTGTCGGGCGGCTGGTCGCCGGCCGCCGCGACGATGACGATCTGACCCGAACGGAGCGCTTTGCCGTAGCGCTTTCTGACGTCTCGGGGGATCCCGCCGTTCAACAGCCTCATCAGACGCGACAGGATCCCACGCCAGCCCTTGCCCGGAACCCAGGCGCGATCCCCGGCGACAAGCTCCGCGCGGCGGCGGTCCTTGGCGATGACCGAGATGTCCTGCTCACGCACGCCGGAAGCGCGGAGCAGCGCGATGGCCGAGACCGCGGCGTCATCGTCGTCGAACGCAGCGGCGCTAACCATGCCGCCGGCGACTTCTTCGAGGTAGGAGGCGCTGGTAGCCATCGCCCGAATCGTAGGGCTAGGCGCGCCAGGCGAGGACCGGGATGTTCATCTCCTCGGGGCTCATGCCGCCGTGCGATCCACGGTGTCTGAAGATATTGCCATCGACCTTCACGATGCTCGCGGCACGATCCTCGCCGAGCATCGCGCAGACCTCGCCGATCCGCCGCCGCGCGACTTCGGCATCGCCTCGACCGAACAGGCCCGCCTCGATCGCCTCGTCGCGGTCAAAGAGAAAGAACGTATTGGGATAGCGCCGCTCGAGATGCTGCTTCACGCGCTCGGGCTGATCGGTGTGGAGGAACGCGAGGCGCGGCTCGCCAGCGATCGGATTGCGCAGCAGATCACGCAGCTCGCTGTCGCCGATGAGATCGATGAGCCTCGAAGGATCGGTTGCGGCGTGACCGTGATCGGCCGTGAGCATCACGAGGGTGTCGCCCGGCTTGCGCCCGCCCAGAGCGCGCTCGAGGGCGCGGTCGAACAGCGCCGCCTCGGTCGCGTGCTCCGGCGACCGCGGGCCGGAGAGGTGCGCGACCGAGTCGATCCCGGCCCAGTACGCATACACGTATGCCGGCGCATCGCCCCAGGGCCGCCGCTCGAGGAGATCGCGAAGGCGGACGCTCATGCTCGACGGAAGGGCGTACCCCGCGTACTGCGCCTCGACGGCATGCATCCGCGTCATCGCCTCCGCGCGGAAGATCTCCGGCTCGATGACCCACGACGCTCCTCCACGCTGCCGAATCCGGCCGTGGACAGAGCCCACCTTCACGTAATCACGCGGATCGATGCGCTGGTCGTCGAAGTACGAGCCGCGACGGTTCACGCCGGGTCCCCAGCGGAGCATCTGGGTAACCTGCGCGAACTCCTCGAGCCAGATGAAGTAGGCGATGTTCCCGTGCTCCTGCGGCGTCCGCGCGGTGTTCAGCGTGGTTATCGCGGCGGCCGTCGTCGATGGAAAGATAGTGGTGGCCTCGATCAGCTGTGCGCCATCGCGAGCCTCCGCGCGCGCGAGGAGCGAGGCGATGTAGGGAGTGTCACCTGCCGCGCAAAGCGCGCGAAGCTGGGCCGTGCCCAGGCCGTCAGCGAGGACAACCACGACCTGCCGCACGCCTTCGCGCAGCGCCGGATCGAGAGCGCGAAGCGGCGGCGGATCGGTGCCGTTGCGCGCGCCGAGCAGGTCGAGCACGGTGGCGGCGACGTTCAGCAAGCCGCCGCCCTCGTAGTCGGGCGGCACGAAACCGCGCGCGCGAAGACGCTCGATGAGCGCGCCGGACATCGCCGGACGATACTGCGTCGCGATGCGCACGGTCTTCGAGGTCGATGGGCTCTTCGATGGAGAGCGCGTGATCGAGAACGCGGCGATCGTCGTCGACGGTCCACGGATCGCCTGGGTCGGCGAGCGCGGGAAGATCCCGAAGTCAACGCCGGCCGAGCAGACCGAGACCGTTCGCGCGCCGGGCCGATTCGCGGTGCCCGGTCTCATCAACTGTCACTGCCATCTGACGCTCGACGGCGATGCGAATTTCGCTGCCGAGGTGCAGCAGAGCGACGCGCTCGCGACCCTCAAGGCGTTCCGGAACGCGCGCGCGGCAGTGCGCGCCGGCGTGACGACGGTCCGCGACCTCGGCGCGAACGGTCCGATGGTCATCGAGCTCGGTCGTGCGATCGAACGCGGCACTCTCGAAGGTCCGCGGGTCATCGCCGCGGGGCGCGGTATTACGACCACCGGTGGGCATGGCTTCGAAGTCGGCCGGATCGCCGACGGTCCGGACGAGGTGCGCAAAGCGGTGCGCGAGCAGGTGCACGCAGGAGCGCGCGTGATCAAGCTCTTCTCCACAGGCGGCATCCTCGGCGGCGGCACGCCCCCGGAGGTGTCGCAGTACACAGCGGAGGAGACCGCGGCGGCGGTCGAGGAAGCGCACCGCGCCGGCCTGCGCATAACCACGCACGCCCACGGCGCGGGAGGCATGCGCGTCGCCGCCGAGGCGGGGATCGATTCGATCGAGCACGCGACGTTGCTGGACGAGCAGACGATCCGGCTCATCAAGGAGCGCGACGTCGCGCTCGTCCCGACGCTGCTTGTCGTTCATTCACTGCTCGAGAACGCGAGCGCGCTGGACCCCGTGATCGTCGAGCGCACGCGCGCGGTGTCCGACAGGCATCGCGAGGGCGTTCGCATGGCGCATCGGGCCGGCGTCCGGATCGCGACCGGCACCGACGCGGGCGCTTCGTTCACCCGCCACGACCGATTCGCGGTGGAGCTCCAACTGCTCGCCGAGTGCGGTCTCTCGACGACCGAGGCCCTCGCCGCCGCGACGAGCGGCGCGGCGGCCGTCGTCGGCCTCGCGAAGGCTGGTCACATCGGCGCGGACTGCTGGGCAGACCTCGTCTTCGTCGACGGCGATCCGGTCAAGGACCTCGCTGTGCTGATGGCGCCGAAGGGCGTGTATGTGCGGGGCGCGCCGGTTGGCTAGAGGGCCTCGCCTGTCTCCTACGACCGCGCCCGCCGGACTGAAGGATCCCGCGGCCTCACGCGCTTGGCGCACGTTCCCGGCGACCACACCGATGCGGTCGGGCGGTATCCCGGCACGCTCCCGCGCGCGCACGGCCGCGCCCGCACTCTGATGCTCGGGGAATGCCGCGACGACGGATTCTTCCTTGAGCTCTTGCTTCATCGAAGGCACGAGCTGGGTGCGCAGAACGCGTGCCTAGTCTGCGCGGGCGTGACGCGCTGTGGCCTCCTCGAGCTGACGAACGAGCGATCCCTCTTCCGTGATCGGCGCTGAGCACACCGTCCCCACGCACACGTAGGCCGCGACCCGGTCGGCGGGGAAACCCAGCCGCGCGAGCGCCTCGCCGTCG
>DASYSC010000020.1:0-13005 GCA_036003765.1 Candidatus Limnocylindria bacterium | reverse complement strand
CGCACGGTGCAATTGACATCTCATGGCCACCCTCGAGCGGACCTTCCCGCTCGTACGCCCCCGTTACGGCGGCATCCTCGAATGGATCGCGACCACCGACCACAAGAAGATCGGTGTCCTCTACCTCACGACGACGTTCCTCTTCTTCCTCGCCGGAGGGTTGCTCGCCCTAGGGGTCCGCACCCAGCTGGCGACCCCGGATACCGGTTTCCTCAACGCCCAGCAGTACAACGTCGCGTTCACGATGCACGGGGTCACCATGGTCTTCCTCTTCGTCGTTCCGGTCTGGACCGGGTTCGCGAACTTCATCATTCCGCTCCAGCTCGGCGCGCGGGACATGGCCTTCCCGCGGCTCAACGCGCTCTCCTACTGGCTGCTGCTCGCGGGCGGCATCGTCCTCTACTCGGCCTTTGTCGTCGGGGCGCCGGCCACGGGGTGGACAATCTACGTGCCCAACTCGACGCGGGAGTTCTCACCGGGACCCGGCGTGGATCTTCTGATCCTCGCTCTCACCGTGCTCGGCTTCTCTTCGATCTTCGGCGCGCTGAACATGATCGTGACGATCTTCTCGCTGCGCGCGCCGGGCATGACCTTCTTCCGCATCACGCTCTTCACCTGGAGCGTCCTCGTCACGAGCTTCCTGCTCGTGCTTGCCATGCCTTTCCTCACCGTCGCCGGGGTGCTGCTGCTCTTCGACCGCATGGCCGAGACGAACTTCTTCGCCGTGGGATCGGGCGCCGACCCGCTCTTGTGGCAATACCTCTTCTGGTTCTTCGGGCACCCCGAGGTCTACATCATGATCCTGCCCGGCTTCGGCGTGATCTCCGAGGTGCTGCCGGTGTTCTCCCGCAAGCCGATCTTCGGCTACCGCATGATCGCGTACTCGTCCGCGGCGATCGGCTTCCTCTCGTTCGGCGTGTTCGTGCACCACATGTTCGTCGCCGGCATCGACCCAGCGCTCCAGATCTTCTTCATGGCGTCAACGATGCTCATCGCCGTCCCGACCGGCGTGAAGATCTTCTCGTGGCTGGGGACGATCTGGGGCGGGGCGCTGCGCTTCACGACGGCGATGCTCTTTGCGATGGCGTTCATCGTCATCTTCACGATCGGCGGCATCTCGGGCATCTTCCTGGGATCGGTGCCGGTGGACGTGCAGCTCTCAGACACGATGTACGTCGTCGCGCACATCCACTACGTGCTGGTGCAGGGCGCGCTCTTTTGCATGTTCGCCGCGATGTACTACTGGATGCCCAAGATGAGCGGCCGGATGCTGAGCGAGACGCTCGGCCGGCTGCACTTCTTCCTCTTCTTCATCGGCGTGAACCTGGCGTTCTTCCCGATGCACCAGCTCGGCCTCGACGGGATGCCGCGGCGGGTCTTCCACTATCCACAGTCGCCCGAGTGGGCCGGCTTGAACATGGTCTCGACGATCGGCGCGTACATCATCGCGGCGGCGATCGTCGTCTTCCTCTGGAACTTCTTCTACAGCATCGTGCTCGGCAACGGGAAGCCCGCGGGCGACGATCCGTGGGAAGCCGACACGCTCGAGTGGGCCACGACGTCGCCTCCGCAGCCCTACAACTTCGCGCGCATCCCGGTGGTGCACAGCGCTCGTCCGTTGAAGGAGGACGTCCCGCACTGACGCGGCGTCCGGCATGACCTTTTCGCCTCGCTATCGTGCGCTGGTCTACCTGAGCCTCGCCATGACCTTCCTGGTCGTGGTGTGGGGCGGGATCGTGCGCGTGACCGGCTCCGGTCTCGGCTGCCCGGACTGGCCGCTCTGCCATGGTCAGTTCCTCCCGTCGCTCGATCCCCCGACGCGCATCGAATGGACGCACCGGTTCCTCGCCATCACGTCCGGCCTCGCCGTCGCCGCGATGGTGGTGTGGACGCTCGGCGCATACCGCGTGGACCGGCGCGCGCTGTGGCTCGCCCTCGCTGCCGCGATCCTCTATCCGCTGCAGGCGGTGCTCGGCGGCATCACCGTCGTGCTCGAGCTACCTCCGGAGTGGGTCACGCTCCATCTCGCGAATGCCGAGCTTCTCCTCGCCACGCTCACGATCCTCGCCGTGGTAGTCCGCTGGCCGTCAGCCACGCCCGAGCGCTTCGGCGCGTGGACCTGGCTCGTGCTCGCCGCGGCGATCGGGACGTTCGTCCTGATCCTCACCGGCGCGTATGTCCGCGGTGCGAACGCGACGACCGCCTGCCTCGGCTGGCCGCTCTGCGGTGGCGCGATGGGAGTGCCGATGTTCGGCGCGCCGGCCGTGGCGATGGCGCACCGGTACGTCGCTGCCGCGGTGGGTCTCTTGGTCTTGATCGCGTGCGTCGAAGCTTGGCGGCACCGCCGCGAGGTACCGGGTCTCGGCCCGCTCGCGGTCGCGACGGGCGCGATCTTCCTCGCGCAGGTGGCCATCGGCGCGGCGAATCCGCTGACCGGCTTCTCGCCGTGGGCACTCGGCGCGCACCCGGCGGCGGCCTCGGCCCTCTGGTGCAGCACCGTGGCGCTCGCTGTCCTCGCCTGGCGTCCGGCCGTTGGCCAGCGCGCGCTCGCGCGCGACCTCATCGCCCTCACCAAGCCGGCGATCATGTCGCTGCTGCTCGTCACGGCGCTCGGCGGGATGTTCCTCGCGGCGCGCGGCGTGCCGCCGTTCGGCGTGCTCGCGGCGACGCTCATCGGCGGCGCGGCCGCGAGCGGCGGCGCGTCATCGCTCAACCACTACTTCGACCGCGACCTCGACGAGCGCATGCGCCGTACGCGCCATCGGCCGCTGCCGGCGCATCGAGTGTCAACACGTCTGGCCGTTGTGTGGGGCATCGCGCTCAATGTCGTGGCGTTCGTCGTGCTCGCGGCGTTCACGAATCTGCTGGCCGCCACGCTCGCGCTCGCCGGGACCGTCTTCTACATCCTCGTGTACACGATCTGGCTCAAGCGCACCACGGTGCAGAACATCGTGATCGGCGGCGCGGCTGGCGCGATCCCGCCGCTCGTCGGCTGGGCCGCGATCACCGGCTCGCTCGACCTGGCGGCGTGGCTGCTGTTCGCGATCATCTTCTTCTGGACCCCGGCGCATTTCTGGGCGCTCGCGCTGCTGATCCGCGACGACTACGAGCGCGCCGGCGTCCCCATGCTGCCGGTCGTCCGCGGCGATGAAGCGACGGCGTGGAACATCCTCGCGTACGCGGCGAGCCTGCTCCCGCTGACGCTGCTGCTCTTCATCATCGGCGGCCTGGGCTACCTGTATCTCGCGGCCGCGATCCTGCTCGGCGGGCTCTTCATCGTCTACGCCTTGCGCCTGCTGCGAAGCGGCGCGAGCCGGCGGCGCGCGGTCGCGCGCGGCGTGTACCTCTACTCGATGCTCTACCTCGCGCTGCTCTTCGTCGCGATCATGGTGGACAGCACATTGCGCCTTTAGTCACGTCGATCGCCGCGGCGCTCGCGGCGTTGCTTTATGTCATCGGCGTGCGCCGCATGCGGCGACCGTGGCCGGTGTGGCGCACGGGCCTGTTCTTTCTGGGTCTCGCCGCTGTTCTTGGCGCGCTCGGTCCGCCTATCGACGAGCTCGCGACCCAGCTCTTCAGTGTCCACATGGTCCAGCACATGCTCCTCACCGTCGCCGCCGCGCCGCTGCTGCTGCTCGGCGCGCCGATCCGGCCCCTGCTGCGGGGCCTTCCGCGGATCGTGCGCGCGGCGATCGTCCGGCCGCTCGCGCGCGCCCGGCCAATCCGGGCGCTGGTGCACCTCTTGCGGCATCCGCTGATCGCCGGCGCGCTCTACGTCGGCGGCCTCTACGCGTGGCACGTTCCCGCGCTCTACGACGCGGCCCTCGCGGACGATCGAATCCACCTCGCCGAGCACGCCTGGTTCTTCACGAGCGCCCTGCTCTTCTGGAGTGTGGTCATCGACCCGGCTCCGTTCCGCGGAACGCTGGGCTTCGCGGCGCGTCTGCCGTACCTCCTCGTCGCGGGCGCCGCGCAGAATACCGTCCTCGGCGGTCTGCTCTCGTTCTCCACGCGCCTCCTCTACGGCGCGTACGCGCGGACACCCGAGCGCTTCGGCCTGGACCCGGTCACCGACCAGCGCATCGGCGGCGCGGTCATGTGGGTGATCGGAGATCTCGTCTTCCTCGCGGCGGCTTCGGTCTCGTTCTTCCTGTGGCTCGCGGAGGAAGAGGAAATGCAGCGGCGGCGTGAGCGTATTACCGTCGGACCGAGAAGATGATCATCCGATCGCTCACACCGCTCGCGCTCGCCTTCCTCATCGCCGCGTGCGGCGGACCGCCCGACGCCGCGCCGGCGGATTCGCAGGTGGTCGCGGAGATGACCGACTACAAGATCGTGGTGAACGTGCCGAGCGCGAAGGCGGGCAAGATCAAGATCGGTGTCCGCAACCTCGCGGCCATGGAGCACAGCTTCGAGGTGATCAAGACCGATCTCCCGTCCGACAAACTCCCGGTCGACGGCGCGAGCGCGAAGGCCAAGGAAGATGGCAAGGTCGGTGAGATCAAAAGCATCCCGGCCGCGAAGTCCGCCTCGGTGACGGTCGACCTTCAGCCAGGGAAGTACGTCTTCATCTGCAACATCGCCGGTCACTACCAGCTCGGGATGCACACCGGCTTCAGCGTGGAGGCGCCTTAACGCTTTCGGGCCCGCCACATCTCCTCTGACGGCCACTTCCGCGCCCATTCAACGGTCATGTACTCACCGTAGAAAGGGTGGTCGACCGAGTCGTCGGCCGCGAAGATCTCGACCATGTCCAGGACCTCGAAGCCGGAGCTCCGGAGGAGGCCGATCAGATCGCCATGGCCGAGATGGAACTCGACCGTTGGCTCGTCGTCCGCCCATTCGAGCCGGTGCAAGCCTCGCTGCGGCCGTTGCAGACGCTGCTCCACCTTACCCGTGTCGGGCATGCAGAGGATCGAGAGGGTCGAGTTGCGCAGGAACACGAGCTCGCCACCGGTCCGAAGGAGGCGTGCCGCTTCCGGGATCCATTTGTAGGGATCGCACCAGATCGACGCGCCGTATTCGGAGATCGCGAGATCGAACGATGCGCCGCGAAGGCCGGTCGCTTCGGCGTTCGCCTCGATCAGCTCGAGCCCGAGACCGAGCTTCTCGTTCAGTCGGCGAGCGGTGTCGAGCTGCGCCGGGGTGATGTCGACGCCCACGACGCGGCCCGCGCCGCGGCGCTTCAGCCAGGCGGCGACGTACGCCGTGCCGCAGCCCAGCTCGACGACGTCTTTCCCACGGATGTACGGGAGGACGTTCACTTTCGATTCGGGCGTATTCCAGAGGCCCCACTTGATCTCGTCCTCGGCCCAGGCATGCTCCGCGCGGGCGTCGGTATACCGGGCGTTGTTCTTGGTCCAGTGCGCGCGGTTGACGCGGACGTATTCGGGTTCGGGAGCGCTCACCCGCGCGCCGGATCTACTTCAGCGTGAGTAGCCACTGGACGATGTCGTTGATCTGCTGGTCGGTCAGGACACCTTTGAACCTCGGCATGAGGATGCCCGGCTTGATCGACGGCGCGTCGCTGACCCACTTGGTGAGGTTCTCCTGATTCACCGGTGAAAGGACGCCGGCGATGTTTGGCTTGCTCGCGATGTGCGTGAGCTCGGGGCCGACCTTGCCGGCGGCAGGCGTGCCCTTCACCGTGTGGCAGCCCACGCACGCGCTTGCCAGGAACGTATCGCGGCCGACCTTGGTCCTTGGGTCGTTCAAACGGTTCGCGTCGTCGACCGCGGCCTTCGCCCATGTCGCGTACTCGGTCTGCGGGTGGGCGACGATGGTGATGAGCATGTCGGCGTGACCGTCCCCGCAGAACTCGAAGCACTGCCCCTTGAAGGTCCCGGGTCCATCGGCCTGCAGCCACAGGCTCGTCGTGTGCCCGGGGACCGCGTCCTTCTTGCCCCCGAGGTTCGGGACCCAGAAGGAGTGGATAACGTCCTTGGAGGTGAGCTCGATCTTGACCTTGGCGCCGACGGGGATGTCGAGCTGTTCCCCGGCGATGAGCGTCGAGCCATCCTGCAGCTTGAACATCGGCTGGTCGGGATATGTGAAAGCCCAGGACCACTGGCGTCCCTCGACCTTCACGGTCATCGCAACCCCCGTGTTGACGTCGTTGATGCTGTTGAGCCGATTCCAAGAGAGTCCGGTGAACGAGATCACCATGATCGTCGGGACGACCGTCCAGATCAGCTCGAGCAAGTTGTGTCCGTGGAACTGCTGAGCCGCGTGCCCCGGCCGCTCGCGGAACTTGATCCCCGAGTAGATGAGGCTGCCGCACACGATCGCGAGTACCGGGATCGCGCATGCGAAGAGGACCCAGTAGACGAATGTGCTCGCTTCGGCCTGTGGCCCGCGCGGATCGAGCGGCCAGGGACCCATTGCGCTGAAGACTAGAGGCAGATTTCGACAGGCGCCAATCGCGGCGCTAGTCTTCGCGCGATGTCATCGCATCACGGCGAAGAGCACATCGCCGAGCACCAAATTCACGTTCCGCAACCGAGCTTCTCGCCGCCGATCCTGGGCCTCGGCGTGATGCTCATCGCGTTCGGAGTGCTGGTCGGGCTTCCCTTGCTGGTCGTCGGTGCGGTCATTTTCGTGATCGGCATCGCGACCTGGCTCATCGACGACGCGCGCGCGTACCAGCAGGCCGGCGATCCGACCGACGGCGCCCATCACTAGTCCATGAGGACGACCGTCGAGGACCGCGTGGTCGTTCGCGGCCGCCGCACCGATCCCATCGACCGGCTTCCGCCCAACGAGACCGGCCTCGAGGCCCAGCCCTCGCGCTTCAGCGCCGGAATGTGGGCGGTCATCCTCTTCATCGGGAGCGAGGCCTTCTTCTTCGGCGCGCTCTTCACGACGTACTTCTTCCTTCGTACGCGCCTTCCGGAGTGGGAGCCGATCTTCGGCGAGAAACCCACCTGGCAGGTCGACCCGATCCTCGGCATCGGTCTGCCGACGATCAACACCGTCGAGCTGCTCCTCTCCAGCGTCACGATGCAGCTCGCTGTGAGCGCGATCAAGCGCGGAGATCGCAACGGACTGCGGACATGGCTCACGCCGACGATCGTCCTTGGCGTGCTCTTCCTCGTCGGCCAGGGCTATGAGTACACGAGGCTCGGCTTCCTGCCGCGCGATGGGATCTTTGCGGGTGTCTTCTTCACGCTCACCGGCTTCCACGGCGCGCACGTCACCGGCGGCGTGATCTTCAACTCCCTCGTCTTCTTTCGCACGCTGAAGGGACACTTCACCGCGCAGCGTCACTTAGCGGTGGAGGCGGCCTCGATCTACTGGCACTTCGTCGACGTCGTCTGGATCGGGCTCTTCACGACGATATATATCGTCGGCTGATCACTGCTGCACCAGTTGCGCTTGGAGCATCAGCGAGCGCGCCTCGCCGGTGAGCTCGTTCACGAGGAGCAGACCCCGCCAGTCGCCGTCGCCCGGTAATTTCCACGTACTCCACGCGATGGGTCCGCTCGCGCCGCCCGCGAGACGCGACCAGCTCGCAGCTACGAGCTGCTGAGCGAACGCGGTCTCGAGGTCGGCCGCGGATGTCTTCGTAGTCGCGGTCGCTTCGGACGACTGCCGATCGCTACCGCCACCGCCGCCGCTGCCGCGCATGACGACGCCCGCAGGCGCGCGTAGTGGAGGCAGCTTGTTGAGCCCGTTCATCGGCTGAGAACCCGGCGGTTGCGAGCAGGGACCGAACGCGCCGGGAAACGGGTTCGCATTGATGAGCTCGATATGCGCACGGACGTCGAGCGGGGCTCCAGCCGGTGTGAAGACACTGACGGTGTACCAGGGTGGCGCTTCGCCCTTGCAGAAGGTGCGGCTGGTGCCGATGGGCGCGGATACGAATCCGCCCGGCTGCGATCCGCCGCGATTCGGCGCCTGGGACCAGCCGAGCTTGGTGAGCTCGCGCTCGAAGAACGCGGGAACATCACCCGCCGAGGCGGGGACATCCATCACGGCGTCGAGCGCCGCCGGCACGTTGTTCCTCAGGCGAAGCGTCGCGCCAACAAGACGCGCGCCCGCGGGCTGTGGGAGATCGACCTTGGGATCGGGCGGGAGTGTCCCGGGATACATGCGCAGCTCGTAGGACGCGCCATCCTGTGAGAGATAAGGCGGTAGGAGCAGGCGATTCGCGAGCTCGACGGTGTCGCCGGTCTGCGGCGCCGTGCCTGAGCTGGCGACGCGCTGACCGGCAGGTCGCAGCTGCTGGTACCCCGCCACGACAACGACCGCGAGGACGAGCGAACCGATCACGAAGGCGACGTTCCGCATCTCGGCACCTCCGAGGGCATGAAAGCACCGGCTTCGCCGCCGTCAACAAGAGCGGTCGCTCGCTTGGACGTTCGTGGGGCGCGTTGCCGCTCAATCGCCCGCGCGGACGAGCGCGCGTAGATCGTTCACGAGGTCCGAAGCGAGATCCTCGGAATGCAGCAGCACACGCTCGCGGCCACGGCGATCGATGAGGTAGATCGCGTCGTTGTGCGTCACCGTGGTGCTCCCCGGCTGCACGCCGATGCCGTATGCGGCCCACACCGAAGCAAGCTGAGCTCTGCCGCCGACGAGGTAGTACCAGTTCGTCGATAGCCCGTGGGCCGCGGAGAAGTCCTGCGTCGCTTTCGGGGTATCCCGCTCTGGATCCACCGATACCGCGATGAATGTCACCCGGTCCTTATCGGCGCCGAGCGAATCCTGCGCCGCGCGGAAGCGTGAGGCGGTGAGCGGGCACACGTCGGGACACGTCGTGTAAAGGAACGTGAGCGCGACCACCTGGCCGCGCTGTGCGCTGAGCGAGACCGATCGCCCGCTGACCCCGTCGGTCAAGGTGAAGTCCGGCGCGTTGGTCGCGCCGAGATCGGTCCCCGCGAGCTTCGGTTGCGAGCACGACGCGAGAAGGAAGACGACGAACAGCACCCCCATCGCGACGGCTCTCATCGAGCCGAGGATATGCGGCAGCATCGCCCCGGCGGAACCCCCTCCGCGGGCACACGCGGCAGCCGCTCCGGCGGCCGCAAAGGGACCGTTCGAACACATACGACGCTGGCGTAGTATGTAGGGCGGAGCCTACGACTCGTCTGTCGTAGAAGTAACCGGGCGGTGACCGGATGGCCATCGAAGATCTCGAGCTGAATCTCTTCACCAGCGACCCGACCTTGCTCGAGCGCGCGAGCGACGAAGAGTACGAGCGCGCCGCGGCCTCCCTCGAGCGACTCGCCGATCCCCGTCGTCTACGGCTGCTTCACGCGCTCTCTTTGGGCGAGGAGACCCCCCAGCGCGCCGCGGTGTGGGCAGGCGTCGAACAGGCGTACGCGGAGCGCGAGCTCCAGAGTCTCGCGCTATCCGGGGTCGTCGAGCGGCGCGATGGCCCGCGCGGTCCGGTGTACGTCCCCCGGGACGGCCACCTCATCGTGGAGCTGCACGTCGCGCTGGCCCATGGCCGCGAGCACCTCGGCGAGCGCCATCCGCGGCTCCTCCGCCGCCGCGGGCGCGTCACCGTTCGAGGCCGGCGCGCGGGATAATCGAGCCGTGCGCCGGCCGGACCTGCGCCGACTGCGGCGGCCCGAGAAGGCCGAGGAGAAATTCCTTGGCCCCCTCGAGGCCGAGGTCATGGACCGCCTATGGAGGCGGCGCACCGCCACCGTCCGCGACATCGTCGTAGACCTCGGACGCACGCGGGAGCTCGCCTACACGACGGTGATGACGATCATGGTCCGGCTCCACGAGAAGGGCCTCCTCGAGCGAGTGCGCGAAGGCAAGACGTACGTTTACCGGCCCGTGCTCACCCGCGTGGAGCACCGCGCACGTTTGTCGCGCGACCTCGCGCGCGGCCTCGTCGCGGAGTTCGGCGACGCCGCCCTGGCGGCGTTCAGCGCGGAGCTCGACACGGTGGACGCCTCGCGTCGCGCGGCGCTGCGGCGGGTCGCGCAGAAAGAGTCCCGTGGCGCGCGCTGATCGGGCGTTCGCGATCCTGCTCGGGGTGGCGTTCGCATCGAGCGCCATCCTCATCGCCCTTCTCCTGACCCTCGTCCCGCGCGTGGAGCAGCTCATCGCGCGCGGCGCGGAGGACACCGCCGACGTGGTCGCCGCGCTGGTGTTGGTCCTCGCGATATGCGGCATTTCGCTCGGGCTCGCGGCGCTCTTCCGGCAGCTCGTCGCCACCGCGATGCTCATCCGCAGGCTGGTGGCGCGGAAGGTCGTCATGCCGCCCTCCGTCGCCGTGGCCGCGTCAGGCCTCGAGCTCGACGGAAAGATCGACGTCGTCGCCGACGAGCGCCCGTTCTCGTTCTGCTACTGGTTCCTACGTCCGCGCATCTGCCTCTCGACCGCGCTCGTCGAGCGCCTCGACACGGACGAGCTCCGCGCGGTGCTCCTGCATGAGCGCTATCACCTGCGACAGCGCGATCCGCTCCGGCTCGTCGTCGCGCGGTATTTTGCCGCCGGCCTCTACGTGGTCCCGGTCGTGGACGAGCTCGTCGGCTTCTACACGCTGCAGAAAGAGATCGCCGCCGACCAGGCCGCGGTGCGCGCGTCCGGGGGCGTCGGCGCGCTCGCCAGCGCGCTCGACAAGCTCTTGCCCGACGCCGACGATGTCTCGCTCGGCCTCCTCGTCCCGGTGAGCTCGCTCTCCGTGACCGAGGCGCGGATCGACCAGCTTGTCGCGGGGCACCAGGTCTCGCTCGCGCTCTCCCCGCTCTCGGTTGCCCTCTCGGGTGGGGCGCTCCTCGCGGCCGCGGTGCTTGTCGCCATCCAGGGCGGAGCCAGCGTGGCTTTTGAAGCACTCCCGCCGCTCTTTGCCGTCCCCGGCTTGCTCGTCGGTCCGGCCAGCCTGTTGTTCGCGGCGGCCGTCGATGGCGGGCTGCACCAGCTCCGCCCCCTAAGTCACCGCACTTTCGCCCGCTCCTAAATCAGGCAAGTCCGCCTTTACTTCCCGCCCACCTCGTCGCACAGTGGCAGCCGCACGGGCCCAGACTTATTTGTCGGTGGGGTCGGGAGGGACCCACCGCATGTCGATTCGTCGCGTCATCCAGATCTTCGCGTTTCTGAGCGCCCTCGCCATCGCTTTCTCCGCACCCATCGCAACGTCCACCGCCTACGCGTGTCCGCCGAGCGGCAGCGCCGGCGACTGCTAAGCCAGCAAGCCTTACTGCCGTCGGCCGACCGAGACGAACGGGCAATCTGGGCCCGTGAAAGACCCCGACCGGCACGACCCGGTCTCGGTCGAGGAAGTCCTTGGTAAAGACTGATTTGACGGGTCAATTTCTCCACCGTAAAGTGCCCCCCCGTGGCTGAGGTGAGGTCGGCGATGGTGGCGGATGTCGGCGCGCGAATCCGCTCGCTTCGTACTGCCAAAGGTCTGACCCAGGCGCAGCTCGCCGAGCCCCAGTACACAAAGGCCTACATCTCCATGCTCGAATCGGGACGCACGCGCGCCTCGATGAAGGCGCTCGAGCACATCGCGGGCGTGCTCGGCGTGAAGCCCGCCGACCTGCTCGGCGGCGCTCCGTCTCCCGCAACGCCGCAGTACTCCCTTCTCGAGGCCAAGCGCCTGATCGAGCAGGGTCGCGGTGCCGATGCGGTCCCGATCCTCGAAAAGCTCGAAGAAGGGCTCACCGCCGGCGACCAGCTCGTGCGTCTCCGGTATCTCGCGGTCGCCTACAACGCCGTCGCTCAGCCCAAGCAGGCCTTTCCGTTGATCGAGCGAGCGCAACGCATGGCCGAGCTGTTGGGCGACGCGGAAGAGCAGGTTCGACTGAAGTCAGTGCTCGCGGCCGCATACATGCGCACGTACGCGTACGAGGACGCGGCGCGTCTCTACCGGGAGTGCGTGCAGGCCTGTGACGAAGGGGTCGTGATAGACCCGGCGTTCCTCTTCCGAAGACTGGTGGACCTCGCCATCGCCCAAGGCAACCTCCGTCAGTCGAAGCAGGCGCTCGCGACGTACGAGCGAGCCATCGAGCTTTCTCAGCAGTTCGACGACCGCCAGTCACTTGGCAATCTGTACGCGGGAATGGCCAAGGCGTATCACGACTCGGGCGATCTCGAGGCCGCCATCATTCACAGCCAGCGCAGCCTCCAGGTCTACGAGGACCTCGGGCTTCTGGACCAGGTCGCATGCGCGCTGGACAACGCAGCCGCACTCTACGTGGAGCACGGGAACACCACGCGCGCCCGGGAATGCTTGGCACGCGCGGAGCGGTTGGCGGCCGAAGCGAAGCACGATTCGACCCTCGCCTCGATCAAAGCCTCTCAGGCGGAGGTCTTGGCGAAGACCGACGCGGAGGCGGCGCTCGAAGAAGCGCAGTCGGCCCTCAAGTTCGCACGGAAGGTCGAGCAGGTCGACGCGCAGGTGCGCACGCTCGTGCTGATCGGCGAGCTGCGCATGAAGGGCAACGGCGCCGCGGCGCGCCGCTCCTTCCAGGACGCGCGCCTCTTGGCCGAGGAGCGCGCGCCGCAGCTGCTTCGCGTGATCTTCGACCGCTGGTCTCGCGCGGCGGAAGCGAGCGGCGATTCCGACGAAGCGCTGCGCCTGGCGCGGCGCGCGCTGGAGACCGTCCGGGCCTGAGGCGCGCACTCCTCTAGCCTCTTCGCGATGTCCGGACTCACACCGCAGCTCGTGCGCGAGCGCGTGCGCGGCACGATCCTCGAGCGCATCGGCGATACGCCGCTCGTTCCGCTGCACCGGATCGGTGTCGGCCTGCGCGGCCAGCTCTGGGCCAAGGTCGAAAGCGCCAATCCCGGCGGCAGCGTCAAGGACCGGCCGGGTCTTTGGATGGTCCTTGCCGCAGAGGAAGACGGACGCCTCCGCCGCGGCCGGGTCGTGCTCGACGCGACCAGCGGCAATACCGGGGTCGCGCTCGCGATGGTCTGCGCGGTGCGCGGCCATACGCTCGAGCTCTGCATGCCGGACAAGGTGTCGGTCGAGCGCAAGCGCATCATCCGCGCGTTCGGGGCGAGGCTCGTGCTCACCGACCCGCTCGAGGGGACCGACGG
>DASYSC010000019.1:0-9373 GCA_036003765.1 Candidatus Limnocylindria bacterium | reverse complement strand
GTGTAGGTGCCCGCGGCCGGGAAGTAGACCTTGGCCACGTAGTGGCCGGCTTTGCCGTCAGGTGTCCCTGGGTACGAGAGCGCCTTGCCGGTCGTGTTGCGGATGAGGATCTCGGTCGTGTCCGCCTTGTACGGCTCGACGCCGTCCATGAGGATCGTGTAGCCGAGCATGTACGTCTGGCCGGCGTGGAGGCCACCCGGCGGGAGCGGGTCGAGCTTGGTGACTGCCCCCTCCTTCGCGAAGGCCGTGCCGGCGAGCGCGGCGAGCGCGAGAAGCGTGCCGACTGCGAGGATCGATATGCGCCGCATGCGTTCCTCCGTGCGGTGGCTGCATGGCCCTTGCGCCACTCGCCTTCCATACAACGGCTGCGGGGAACGGTTCCCGAAGGCCGTCCCTGTGCAAGGACGAGCGGAGGTCAGACGGCGCGGCGCGTGTGTGGTGCGTTGACCGTCAGAAGAAGGAGGAAGCTCAGGAGGACGAAGGCCGCCGCACCTACGAATGCCGCGCGATAGCTGTCGAAGTTGCCGATCATGATCCCGGCGACGACCGCGCCGACTGGCTGCGCGAGCGACCAGATCCCCGATCCGAGGCCGGTCATCTCGGCCGCTCGCTCGCGCGGCACGAGGTCGACGAGCAGCGGGATGTTCAGCGCCGTCCACACCCCGTTTGCGAGCCCTACGAACCCCATGGCGATCAGCGCCTGGGGCACGTTCTGAACCTGGGAAGCGACGAACGCTATCAGCGAGAACGCGAGGACGCCGACGGCAAGGACCTGCTTCTTGCCATAACGGTCGGCGGCATAGCCAGCGGGAATCGCCCCGACGATCGTGCCGACGAGGGCTGGAAGGAAGAGCTGAAACGACTCCCCTTCGGTGGTCCCCAGTTCCCGAACGCCGAAGCGCGTCAGGTAAGGGAGTACCCCTCCGGTGCCAAGCCAGAAGGCCACCGCCGCGAGGATGTACTTGCTCAGCTCGCGGTAGGCGAGAAGGCCGCGGACGTAGCCGCTTATGTCGAAGCGCACCGGCTCCGTCGGGCGCGGTGGGGCGTCCGGTTCCTTGACCCAGATCGTTGTGATCGCGAATGAGATGACGAGGACCACGGCGACGTAGACGAAGACCAGTTGCGGTGACCGATCCCAGAGGAAGATGGCGAGGAGCGTCGCTCCGATCTGGCCGGCCATGTTGAAGACCGCGAGCAGCGTCCCAACGCGGCCCCGCTGCTCGGGCGGCACGATGTCCGCCATGAGCGCGGTGTATGGGTCGACGGCGACGTTGAGGAAGAACGCGTTGATGGAGAGCACGATCAGCATCGGGACGAGCGGCGGGAACCCGGCGAGGAAAAGGAGCGACGCCGCCGTGAGCGCGACTCCGGCGATGAAGAACGGCTTGCGCCGGCCGATCCGCGTTCGGGTGCGGTCGGACATTGCACCCACAATTGGTTGCACAAAGGCACCAGCCAGAGACCGCTCCTGCGAGAGCAGGCCGACCGCCCAGGTCGGGACCGCGGGGTAGCGCTCGAGGTAGAGTCCCGCGCCACTATTCAAGAAGCTGTAGACGGCGCTCGCCCCGAGTGTCCCGAAGCCATAGATCGCCGATTCGCGAAACGAGAGCGGACGGGTCGGGCCGGTCGCTTCCATGGCCGACTTTCTAGCGCACTCCCGCCCGGGCGTGCGCACCGGTTGAGATCGCCGGAGCGTGGCCTTCCACACGAATTTGGCGTCGAACACTTGTGCTAACGGTCTGCGGTGGCGACAATCGCAGGCCATGGATCTTGCGACGCTGCTCGCGCTTGTCGCGGCAATCGTGGCGGTCGCGGCCCTTGCGGTCGTCCTTCGCCGGCCCACGGGTGAGAGCGCGGCGCTTCGCGAGAGCGTCGGTGCACAGCTGCAAGCCGCGCAGCAGGGCGCCCAGGGGCAGGTCGAGCTGCTGGCGCGTTCGGTCGCGGACCTGCGGTCCGACCTGAGCCGTGCCCTCGGAGCCACGGAGCAGCAGCTCACCAGCCAGGCGGGCTCGACCCAACGGACGCTCAGCGATGTCTCCCGCCAGCTCGGCGCGCTGTCCGAGCAAAGTCAGCGGATCGGCGAGCTCGCGAAGGACATCGGCTCGCTGCAGGATCTCTTGCGCGCACCGAAAGCCCGCGGGGGGTTTGGCGAGCTTCTTCTCGAACGGCTTCTCCACGACGCGCTCCCCGCATCCGCGTACGAGATCCAATACACGTACAAGGACGGATCGCGGGTCGATGCCATCGTCCGCTACGCAGGACGCATCGTTCCGATCGACGCGAAGTTCCCGAACGAGACATGGAACGCGCTCGCCAACGCGTCCGACGAGGCTGATCGGCGCGCGAAGAAACGCGCCTTCCTCCAGCAGGTGCGGCGTCACGTGGACGCGGTCGGCCGCTATGTCTCGCCGGCGGACGGCACGATCGACTTTGCGGTCATGTACATCCCGTCCGAGTCGGTCTATTACGACCTCGTGCTGCGCGAAGAGGAGGGCGAGCCGGACCTGCGCGCCTACTGCGCGGAGCGGAAGGTCATCCCGTCATCGCCGAACACACTGCTCGCGTATCTCCAGGTGATCGCGCTCGGCGTACGCGGCCTCGCGATGCAGGAACGGACGCGCGAGCTGCAGCAGGGCGTATCCGCCGTGCGTCGTGAGTTCGAGCGCTTCGTCGAGCTGCACGACCAGCTGGGGCGGCACCTCGAGAACGCAACGAAGAAGTTCGACGAGACCGACCGCGCGCTCGCGCGCGCCTCGGGCGCGATCGAGACGCTCGCGCAGGCTCCCCTCGCGGCGGGCAGCGAGCAGGTCGCGCTGCCGCTCGGTCTGCCGCCCCACAACGAGGAGCGATGACGAAGCAGCTCCTTGCGCTGCTCGCGCTCGCCGGTCTCGCCGCCGTCGCGCTCGTGGTGACCACGCGCGATCCGGCCGAGCCGGTCGCCGTTGGCGCCGTCATCGCGGGAGCGTCGGTGTTCGTCGGGAGCGCCTCGGCTCTAGCCAGCCTCGCGCTGGAGGAGCGGTGGGCCGTTCAGACCCGGGCGCGACGCCGCGAGCCACGACTCGGGCGCGCGCTACGGAGAGGCCTAAGCATCGGTGTGATGGTCGCGGCGCTCGCGCTCCTCCGCGCCGTCGATGGGCTGACCCTCGTGACAGGAGGCTTCGTCGTCATCGGTTTCGCGCTGGCCGAGCTGGTCCTCAGCGCGCGGCCCGCTCTCCGTTCGGGTTAGCCTCGAATCGCCTTGGATGTCACGGCGCTCAAAAAGCGGATCGCGGACCGCGTGGATGCGCGCGCCGCGGCGCTCGATCGGCTCGCGCTTGCCATCCACGCGCATCCCGAGCTCGCGTTCGAGGAGCGCTTCGCCGCCGAGGCGCTCGTCGGATACCTGGGCGAGGAGGGTGCGGAGGCTCGCACCGCGGCCGGTGGTCTCGCGACGGCGTTCGCCGTCGAAGCGGGGACGGGCGGTCCGACCGTCGCGATCCTCGGCGAGTACGACGCGCTTCCCGGCATCGGCCACGGCTGCGGGCACAACCTCATGGGCACCGCCGCGGTCGGCGCGTTCCTCGCGCTGCGCGACGTCCTCGACGGGCTCAAGGGTCGCGTGCGTCTGGTCGGTTGTCCCGCCGAAGAGCGGGGCAATGGCAAAGTGCACCTGTTGAGCGGCGGGGTCTTCGAGGGGGTCGATGCGGCGCTCATGTATCACCCGGGCGACCGTGATGAGATCGATCCGCTGATGCTCGCGATGGTGAATCTCGACGTGGAGCTCCTCGGCAAGGCCGCGCACGCGGCCGCCGAGCCGCACGAAGGGGTGAATGCGCTCGACGGGTTGGTCCTCGGGTGGAACGCCATGTCCGCCCTGCGCCTCTTGGTGCGCAGCGACTCGCGGATCCACGGGATCATCACCGATGGAGGGAAGGCCGCGAACATCATCCCGGATCGTGCCGCCGCACGCCTGATGGTCCGATCTCCCGACAACACGTACCTCGCCGACCTGCGCCGGCGCGTCCTCGCGTGCTTCGAGGGCGCCGCGCTCGCGACCGGCTGCGAGCTAAAAAGCGCGTGGAGCGAGGTCTGTGAGGTGGTCAACACGAATCGTCCCCTCGCCGAGGCCTTCGCCGCGAATGCCAGGGCGCTCGGCCGAACGATGCACCCGCGGCGCCCGAGCGACACGCACGGTTCGACCGACATGGGGAACGTGACCACGGTGGTGCCCGGCATTCATCCCTTCCTCGCGATCACCGAAGGTCCCGTGCCCGGTCATTCGATCGCGTTCACCGAAGCCGCGAAGGCTCCGCGCGCGCTAGAAACGATGCGGCTCGCGGCCAAGGCGCTGGCGATGACCGCGCTCGACGTGCTCGCCGATGGCACGCTCGTCAAACGCGCGAAGGAGGCACAGAACGGCCGTCAGTCGTGATTGGCACGGCGCGGAGCGTGCCGCGGGCGAGGCCGCGCGGCTCGCCGCTCTCTACGACCTCGACTACGCGCCGCTCGAGGGCGGCGCGGACGTGGAGTGGTTCTGCGGGCTCGCCCGCCGAACGGGCGGGCCGATCCTCGAGCTCGGCTGCGGGACGGGCCGGATCGCCGTGCCGATCGCGCAGGATGGCCACCAGATCGTCGGCATCGACCGGTCCGCCGCGATGCTCGAGCGCGCGGAGCGGCGGGCGCGTCGTGCGAACGTCGAGGCGCGGTGGGTCGAAGGCGACATGCGTGCGTTCTCGTTCGACGAGGCCTTCGCCCTCATCTTCGTCGCGTTCAACTCGTTCCTCATGCTCAAGCCGGACGACCGTTTCGCATGCCTCGCGCGCGTGCGGGAGCATCTCGCGCCGCGGGGCCGCTTTGCCTGCGACGTTTTCCAGCCGGATCCGGAGCTGATCGTCGGCATGGAGGGCGGCGTCGTCGATGAGTGGGAGCGCGTCGACCCGGAGACGGGCAAGCTCGTTCGCAAGCTGTCGTCGAGCCGCGCGAACGTCGACGGCGTCACCCAGCGAATTTGGTATGAGGAGACGGGCGACGACGGCGCGGTTCACCAGATCGGGGCGGTCGGAACGCTGCACTACCTCTATCGTCGCGAAGCGGAGCTGCTCCTCGCGAACACGGGTTTCCAGGTGGAGTCGCTCCACGGCGACTACGACGGCGGAGTTGCCGTTGCGGGGTCGCGCAAGCTTCTCATCGTCGCCAAGCGCCGCGAGCGCGGGACGGGGCGCGAGCGCAGGAGCACTTGACCGACCTCGTCCTGCGCGGCGGAAGTGTCATCGACGGGACGGGAGCGCCCGCGCGTCGCGCCGACGTCGCGCTACAGGGCGGCCGCATCGCGGCGATCGGCCCTGACCTGTCCGGGGACGGCGCGCGCGTGCTCGACGTTTCCGGACGCATGGTCGTGCCGGGGTTCATCGACATCCACTCGCACTCCGACGAGGCGATGTTCGTGAACGATGCCCTAGAGAGCGCGCTGCACATGGGCGTGACCCTCGTCGTCTGCGGCAACTGCGGCGGGTCGTCCGCACCGGTGAGCGGTCTCGCCGAGGCCGAGCTCGATCGTGAGCTCGCGCGCCTCGAGGTGAAGCGGACCTGGTCGTCGTTCGGCGAGTACGCGGCCGCGGTGGACCGGGTGCGGCCATCGATCAATGTCTGTTCGTTCGTGGGGCACGGCACGCTGCGCTCGTGCGTCATGGGCGCGGATGCGCGACCGCCGACCGCCGATGAGCTCGCGCGAATGCGAAGGCTGCTCGCGAAGTCGATGGACGAGGGTGCCGTCGGCCTCGCCTCCGGCCTCATCTACCCACCGAGCGCATTCGCCACGGCCGACGAGCTCGCGGCACTCTGCGAGGTCGTGCGCGAGAGGGGCGGTCTGTACGCCAGCCACATTCGCAACGAGAGCACGAAGCTTCTCGACGCCGTCGAGGAGAACCTTGAGATCGGACGGCGCTCCGGGGTGCGCGTCGAGCTCTCGCACCACAAGGCCTCGGGAAAGCAGAACTGGGGCAAGGTCAAGGACTCGACCGCGCTGATCGAGCGCGCGCGGGCCGAGGGGGTCGACGTGACCGCGGACCAGTACCCCTACACGGCGTCGTCGACCGGGCTCGCGGTCACCATCCCGAACTGGGTGCACGAGGGTGGGACCGCAAAGATGTGCGAGCGCTTGCGCGACGGGGCCGTGCGCGAGCGCATCCGTGGCGAGGAGGTCGAAACGGGCCGGGCCTGGGACCGCATCGTGATCGCGCGGGCGCGGCACCATCCGGAGTGGGCGGGGAAGAACGTGCGGCAGCTCGCGACCGAAGCGGGCCGCGACCCGCTCGACTGGTCGTGCGACGCGCTCATCGAGCACGACGGGGCTGTGGACATCGTCCACCACTCGATGAGCGAGGACGACGTGCGCTTCGTGATGGCGAAGGAGTGGGTCTGCATCGGCAGCGACTCGCGCGCCAATGCCCCCTACGGACCGCTCTCATTCGGCAAGCCGCATCCGCGCTCGTACGGCACGTTCCCTCGCGTCCTGGGCCGGTACGCGCGGGACGAGAACGTGCTCGCGCTCGAGGATGCGGTACGGAAGATGACGTCGGCGACGGCGTCCCGGCTGCGCCTTGTCGACCGAGGCGTCGTTCGCGAGGGCGCGTGGGCTGATCTAGTCGTGTTCGACCCCGCGCGAGTGATAGACACGGCCACATACGACGACCCGCATCGCTTCCCGGTCGGGATCGATCACGTGATCGTGGGCGGGGGCCTCGCGCTCGAATCCGGCGAGACGACGCGCGAGCGTCATGGACGGTTCCTGCGCCTCGGCCCCGACCTCGGAGGTCGATGAAGGTCGCGATCATCGCCGAGGGCCAGTTCGCGCCCGCGACGGCGAAGACCGCCATCGGGATCCTTCGCTACGCACCGTTCCCGGTCGTCGCGGTGGTCGACTCGACGCGCGCCGGCAAGGATGCGGTGGAGTGCGTCGGCGTCGGCAACGGGGTGCCGGTCGTGGCGAGCGTCGAGGAGGCGATGACGCTCGGCGCGGACGTCCTTGTGATCGGCACCGCAGCGGCGGGCGGCCGGATCCCCGACACGTACCGGCCTTCGCTCGCGCGCGCGCTCGAGCGCGGGATGCAGGTCTGGAACGGGCTGCACGAGCGCGTGCTCGCGGATCCGACGCTGGCCTCGGCGGCGCGGCGCGGCGGCGGGACGGTGCGCGAGCTGCGCGAACCGCCGAAGGATCTCCCCATCGGCGGTCATCGACGACCTCGTGAGGGCGCGACCGTCGTGCTCACGGTCGGGACCGATGCCGCGGTGGGGAAGATGACCGCATCGCTCGAGCTCGTGCGCGCGCTCGAGCGCGCCGGTGAGAGAGCCGCCTTCGTCGCCACCGGCCAGACCGGTATCGCGATCGCGGGGGACGGGATCGCGGTCGACGCCGTCGTCGCCGACTTCATCGCCGGCGCGGCGGAGCTGCTCGTCTGTGACGCCGCGGAGCGCGCGGATTGGGTCATCGTCGAGGGACAGGGCTCGCTGACACACCCTGGCTTCTCCGGCGTCACGCTCGGCCTGCTCCACGGGAGCGCGCCGCACCTGATGGTCCTCTGCCACGACGCGTCGCGGATGAGCGTCAAGGGCTTCGAGCAGGAGGGGCTGCCGCTCCGCGATCTAGCTGAGTACGTTCGCATCTACGAAGAGGCGGCGTCCTGGCGCAGGCCCCCGGGCCATCCGCCCGCCCGGGTCGTCGCGATCGCCCTGAACACGGCCCTCGCCCGCGAGGAGCTTGCGAAGGCGCTGATCGCCGAGGCCGCCGACCGGACGAACCTTGCCGTGGCCGACCCGATCCGCGAGGGTCCCGCCGGGGCGGACCGCCTCGCGGAAGCGCTCCGCGCGGCGGTCCTCGCGTGAACGCGACGGTTCGCACCGTCGAGCTTCATCTCGCCGTACCCTTCGCCATCTCCCGGGCCACCCTCACGTCGAAGAAGGTCGTGCTCGTCGAGGCTCGCGACGGCGACCGCGTCTTCAGGGGCGAGGGCGTGCCGGACGCGTTCTTCGGCGAGTCGGCCGAGTCGGTCGAGCGCGACGTGCGTGGCGCGCTCGACCTGCTGCCCGCGGATCCATTCGACCTGACGGTCCTCGCGGCGCGCCTCGACGAGCGCTTTCCTCACGGGGGAGCCGCGTGCTGCGCGATCGACGTCCTCGCTCACGACCGCGTGGCGCAGGCCGCGGGGCTGCCGTTGCGCGCGTTTCTCGGCCTCGCGCCGGCAGAACCGCCACCGACGTCGTTCACGATCGGCATCGCCGAACCCGACGTGATGGCGGAGCGTGCGGCGAAGGCCGCGGCCCAGGGCTTCACCGTGCTGAAAGTGAAGCTCGGCCACGGCGACGACGTGGCGATCCTCTCCGCCATCCGCGAGCGCTTCGAAGGGACGATCCGCGTCGACCCGAACGCGGCGTGGTCGGCGGAGGAAGCGCCCGGACGCATCGCGCGACTCGTACCGTTCGGCATCGAGTTCGTCGAGCAGCCGATCGCGCCGGACGACATCGACGGTCTGCGCCGGGTGCGCGAGCGCTCGGACCTGCCGATCGTCGCGGACGAGGCCGCGGTCCGCGCCGCCGACGTGCCGCGGCTGGCGGGCGCGTGCGACGGCATCAATGTGAAGCTCCAGAAATGTGGGGGCGTCGGGCCCGCGCGCGCGATGATCACGGCCGCGCACGATCGCGGGCTCAAGGTGATGCTCGGATGCCGGGCGGCTGAGACCAGCATCGCGATCGCCGCGGCCGCGCATCTCGCGCCGGCCGTCGAGTGGGCCGATCTCGACGGCAATCTCCTGATCACCGACGATCCTTTCCGCGCCGTTCGCGTGGAGAAGGGACGGTTCGTCTATCCCGACCGGCCGGGTCTCGGCGCGGTCCCCGCGTGAGCTCGCATCGTGTTGAGGTCGCGATATTCGGGATCGCATTCGCGATCTTCGGTCTCGTTGCCTTCGCGCTCGCGTGGAGCGGCGATTGGGCCTATGCCGCTCTCGCGAATGCGAACGGCGTGACGGGTACGACCTTCACGAGCAAGCTGCTGACGCCGACGAGTGTCGAGTGGTCCGTCGATCTCCATGCGCTCCTGGAGTGGCATCGGCGCTGGACCGCCTACGTCATCGGGTTCAGCGAACCTCCCGCGGGCCTCGGCACATTCAGCGGCGCGGAGTACGCGCACATGGCCGAGGTGCGGAACGTCTTCCGCGGCGCCGAGGTCGCCGCCGTCCTCGCCCTCGCCGTCGCGGCCTTCCGGCTCCGACGCGCGCGACGCGACGGCGATGCGCTGCGGCTCGTGCGAGATGGCGGGGTGGTCGCGGCGTCGGGGGTCGCGGTCGTCGGTATCGTCGCGGTATTCGCGTTCGACCAGCTGTTTCTCCTCTTTCATGAG
>DASYSC010000018.1:0-3055 GCA_036003765.1 Candidatus Limnocylindria bacterium | reverse complement strand
GTCGGGTACGTCGGCGTCGTGCTGATGATCTTGGCGCCCGGCGCCGCGACACCGACATAGCTCGCCTGGGTCGAGAACGCGGCACGCGTGTCGTCGCTCGCGGTCGCCGCGACGGCGAGCACGCCCGGATACGCGGCGGGGTACTCGATCTGATTCACCTGATCGCAGCGCGTCCCACCCAGGCCACAGTTACCGGCCGCGGCGATGACGAGCAGGCCCTTGTCCTGCGCATACTTCACCGCGCTGCGGAGGGTGAAGCTATCGTCAGGCGTGCCGAGCGAGATGTTCACGATGCGCGCGCCGTGATCGGCGGCATAGATGATCCCGCTCGCGACGTCGGAGACGGCGCCGGCACCGGTGCAATCGAGGGCTTTGATCGAGAGAACTTTCACGCCCCACGCCACACCCGCGACGCCAGTACCGTTATTCGCAAGCGCGCCAATGATCCCCGCGACGTGCGTGCCATGTGAGTTGTCGTCGACGGGGGAGATCGCGCATCCTGAGGCGCCGGCGTTCAGCAACGTTGCCGCCGGCGCGAGAAGCGCGCCCGCGAGGTCGGGGTGGTTCGCATCCACGCCGGTGTCGACGTTGGCGACGATCACGTTGGGCGATCCTCGTACGAGATCCCACGCGCGATCGACCCGTGCCGCGCGTAGGCCCCACTGCCCCAGACCGGTGAACGGGTCGGTCAGGTAGAACGGGTCGTTGGGTACGAGCTCGATCCGCGCGACGCCATCGGCTTCCGCAGCGACGACGCCGGGCTCTTGCGCGATCGCCTCCGCTGCCGCCTGCGAATCCGCAGGGAGAGCGATCCGGATCACTCCGATCGCCGGGATCTCGCCGTCGACGACGCCGCGGATCGCGCGCACGGCGGTTTCGCGCTGGCTCGCGGTCGCGGCCGGGGCGAAGCTGACGAGGACGTGAGCGTTCGGGGCAGTCGCTGCCCGAGCAAGCGAGCCCCCACTCGTCAAGAGCACGAGCGCGCTGGCGATGAAGGTGACTACGCCCGATCTCATCCCTATCCCTTGCCTCGAAGTGAGTATGCGAACTGGACCGCCTTTCGGCGATGAATGAACGGGATCTGACCCGGAAGCGCTACGGAACTCTGGGGGTTTGCAGGGGCTTGGCCCCCTGAACGTTTACCACGAGCACGTTCTCGAGATGGCGCAGGTCGACGGCGGGAGTGAGGATCGCGCGCTGGAACGTGCCGTTCTCGCCCTTCGTGACCTCGACGACCTTTCCGAGCACGAGCCCCTTGGGGTAGAGCGAGCGAAGGTCGTTGCCGATCGCGAGCCCCGCGGTGATGACGACGTCGCCGACCTTCACGTCCTCCGTCTGCAGGATCCAGTCCATCATCAGCGTGTCGCCGAACTGGCCGCGCACGATGCCTGCGGCGCGCGAGCCCTGCACCAGGGCCGAGACCGCCGAGCCGGAGTCGGTGACGAGCAGCACCTTGCTGTAGTTCGCGCCGACCTCGGAGACACGGCCGACGGCGCCCTGGTCGGAGATCACGACGTCGTCGAGGAACACGCCGTCCTGGGCGCCGATGCCCAGCACGATCGTGTGGAGCACGCCCGTCGGGTCTCGCGCGATGACCGGCCCGGCCACCGTCTTGTAGGGCAGCGCCTTGGCGGCCGCCGCGAGCAGCGCCGCCTGTTGGGCCTGGAAGGCTTGCTCGCGGAGCTGGACGTTCTCGAGCGCGTAGCGGTCGACCTGGGCGTGGAGCGCGTCGTTGTCGCTCCTGAGGTTCTCGATCTCGGCGATCGACTGCCAGAAGCCGCTCACCGACGACCCGACCGCGCCGAGGACGCGCTCGGCCGGGACGAGGAGCTCGGTCGCGAACGAGGAGGCGCCGCGGACGGCGGCCGTGTCACGAAGCAGCAGAAGGGCCAGGCTGACCGTCAGCAGGAACCCGAGGGGCCGGACGAAGGCGTTGCCGCCGTTCTGCGCGCGCCGCGCTCTACCGAAGGTGGCCATCGAGGTTATTTAACGCGGTGCGGGCGCGTATGTCTCTAGTTCTACCGAGGAAGCACCGCGTATGTCTCCACAACGAGACTCCGCTCGTAGTTCTCGAGGTTCTCGAGGATCATGCCGCAGCCGCGGACGACGCAGGTGAGGGGGTCGTCGGCGACGTGGACGGCCATCTGGGTGGCCTCCGCCACCCGTGTGTCGAGGCCGCGGAGCAGCGCGCCACCGCCGGCGAGGTAGATGCCCTGGTCCATCACGTCGGCGATGAGCTCCGGCGGGGTCTCCTCGATGGTGTCCTTGATCGCATCGACGATCTGCTCGATCGACGGGTCGAGCGCCTCGCGGATCTGCGCGCTGGTGACCTCGATCGAGCGCGGCAGACCGGTGAGCAGGTCGCGGCCGCGGAAGAAGGTGGTGACCTCTTCGTCGAGCGGATACGCGGACCCGATAGCGATCTTGATGTCCTCGGCGGTCCGCTCGCCCATGAGAAGGTTGAACTCACGCCTGGCGTACGAAACGATGTCCTGGTCCATCTCGTCGCCGCCGATGCGGATCGAGCGCGAGACGACGATCCCGCCGAGCGAGGTCACCGCGACCTCCGTCGTGCCGCCGCCGATGTCCACGATCATCGATCCCGACGGCTCGTTCACCGGCAGACCGGCACCGATCGCCGCGGCCATGGGCTCCTCGACCAGACGCGCCCACCGCGCACCCGCCTGGATCGCCGCGTCCTGCACCGCGCGCTTCTCGACCTCGGTGACGCCGGAAGGGATCCCGATGATCACGCGCGGCCGCGGAAGCAGCGCGAAGCGGTCGTGCACCTTGTGGATGAAGTAGCGAAGCATCTGCTCGGTGATGTCGAAATCGCTGATGACCCCGTCCTTCAGCGGGCGAATGGCGACGATCGACGCCGGCGTGCGGCCGACCATTCGCTTCGCCTCCGCGCCGATGGCGAGGATGTTGCCCGAGCGCAGGTCCTTCGCGACGACGGATGGCTCGCTGATGACGATGCCCCGCCCGCGCACGTGCACGAGCGTGTTCGCGGTGCCCAGATCGATACCGATATCGCGAGAGAACAACCCGAATA
>DASYSC010000017.1:0-17790 GCA_036003765.1 Candidatus Limnocylindria bacterium | reverse complement strand
AGCACGCTCATTCGGGGAGGACTCCCTTGAGGCGCTCGCGCCAACTGGATGCGACGTCGCGCGCGACCTCGGCTGCGAGCCCGCGGTACTCGTCGGGCCGCTCGAGGATCCGTCGCTCGTCCGGCGTGAACTTCTTGAGGTACTCGCGCAGGTCCGCGTCGAGGGTCGCGACCTCAAGCAGCGTGCGGCCGCCGCGCTCGGCCTCGAGCGTGAGCCGTCGCACGGCCTCGTGCGCGTCGGGATGGCCGTACTTCGCGAGCAGCACGTAGAGCGGCTCGGCGGCGATCGCGCCGCGCGAGCTCGCGAGGTTCGCCTTGAGCCGCTCGCGATCGACGCGCATGCCGTCGAGCGAGCTCGCCAGGCGGCCCGCCGCATAGGTGGTCGCGGCGAGGATTTCGCCGAGGAAGCGCTGCGACGCGGAGTTCGTGAGATCGCGCTGGTGCTCGCTGATCTGGTCCATGTAGGTCGTGAGCATCCGCGGCGCGATCGCCTTCCAGATCGACTTCACGTTCTCGAAGGAGACCGGGTTGCGTTTGTGTGGCATCGTCGAAGAGCCGACTTGCTCAGCCCCGAACGATTCGGCGACCTCGCCGATCTCGCTCCGCTGGAGGTGACGCATGTCGTCGGCGAGATTCGCCATCACCCCGAGGGCGCTGATGCAGGCGTGCGCGAGATCCGTCCAGCCCTCCGGCGGGACGATCTGGGTCGACACCGGCGCCGCGTGCAGGCCGAGGCTCCCCAGGAACCGGCGCTCGAGGGCGCGCGGGTCCGCGGCGAGGAGCCCGAGCGCGTTGTACGCGCCGACGGCCCCCGAGAGCTTGCCCGGGAGGCGCCGCGCGGCGAGGCGCAGCTGCTCGAGCCGGTCGCCAAGTCGCGCGACGTACTCCGCGACCGCGAAGCCGAACGTGACGGGTTCGGCGTGGCGGCCATGCGTGCGGCCGATCTGCGTCGTATCCGCTTCCGCCTCGGCGATCGAGATGCAGCGCGCGATCAGGGCCGCGATGGTCGGGACGAGGACACGGTCGATGCACTCGCGGTAGCGCAGCGCGTTCGCGGTGTCGACGATGTCCGCGCTCGTCGCGCCCAGATGCACGAAGCGCTTTGCCTCGTCGGGCACTTGGGAGCGGATGACGTTGACGAGAGCGCGGACGTCATGCAGCGTGTGGGTTTCCTCTTCGGCGACCTCCTGCGCGGTGATGCGGTCGGCCGCGCTCGCGATGGCGTTCGCGAGCGCCTTGTCGCACACGCCGACGTCGGAGAGCGCGAGGGCGAGGGCGCCCTCGACCCGGGCCTGGTACTTCGTGGCGGCCGAGGCGGAGAGGTATGGGTGAAGCGCCTTGTATAGACCCTGATCACCTCCATAGAAGCGCGAATCGAGCGGCGAGACCGCGTCGAATCGATTGGTGAATGTCATCGTGCGAGCACCTTCGCGGCCATTCCTTCGCGCATCGTCCGCAGACGTCCGGCGAGCTCCGCGTCCTCGATCGCGAGCATCTGGGCCGCCAGGATCCCGGCGTTCGCGGCGCCCGCCTCGCCCATCGCGACCGTGGCGACCGGCACGCCGCGCGGCATCTGCACCGTAGAGAGGAGCGCGTCGATGCCGCCGCCGATCGCATTCAGTGCGACGAGCGGGACGCCGATCACCGGAAGCGTAGTGAGCGCAGCGACCGCGCCCGCGAGGTGCGCCGCGCCACCGGCGCCGCAGATGACGATACGGATCCCGCGCGGCTCGAGCGTCTCGACCCACTCGCGCAACGCGTGCGGCGTGCGGTGCGCCGAAAAGACGCGCGTCTCGCTCTCGATGCCGAGACCCAGAAGCGTCTCCGACGCGATGCGCATCGTCGGCTCGTCGGACGAGGAGCCCATGACGATCGCCACCCGCAAGGTCATGCGACCGGTACCTCCTGCCCCGCGATGTCCGAACGATAGAACTTGCCCTCGAACGTGACGCGCTCCGCGCCGACGTACGCGAGGTCGCGCGCTTTCGCGATGGTCTCGCCGCTCGCCACGATGTGCATTACGCGACCCCCGCTTACCGTCACGTTGCCTGCGGCATCACGTCGCGTGGCCCCATGGAAAGCGAACGCGCCCTCCGGCAGGCGGTCGAGGCCCTCTACGCGCATTCCGATCTTCGGCGTTCCTGGGTAGTTCTGCGCGCAGAGGACGACGTCGACGAACGCGCGGCGGCTGAAGCGCATCGGGTTATCGGCGACGTACTGTGCGAGACGACCCTCGCCGAGCGCCTTCAGGAGCCTCGCGAAATCGCCCTCGATCCGGGGCAGCGTGACCTCGGCCTCGGGATCGCCAAAGCGCGCGTTGTACTCGAGCACGCGCCAGCCGCCCGAGGTCTTCATGAGGCCCGCGTAGAGCACGCCCCGGTACGGCGTTCCGCGCCCCGCGAGGGCCTTCGCGACCGGCGCGATAACCGCGTCGGCGACCGCCTGCGCCTGGTCGTCGGGCAGCACCGCCGTCGGGGAGAACGCGCCCATGCCGCCGGTGTTCGCGCCTGTGTCGCCGTCGCCGACGCGCTTGTGATCGCGAGCCGGCGGGAGCGCGACGACCGTCTCGGCGTCGACGAGCGCCTGCAACGACGCCTCCTCGCCCTCGAGCAACTCCTCGAGGACCACGCGACCGCTGTTCGCGGGCGGCGTGCCGAGCGCCTCGACCGCGGCTTCGAGCGTCCTCGCGACGGTCACGCCCTTGCCGAGCGCGAGGCCGTCGGCCTTCACGACGACGGGCGCGCCCCAGCGGAGCAGCGCCTCGCGCGCCGCGGCGGCGTCGGGGAACGACTCCCATTTCGCGGTCGGCACGCCGGACTCATCCATGAGCTTCTTCGCGAACGACTTCGACCACTCGATCTTCGACGCATCTTTTGACGCGCCCACCACCGCGACGCCCGACCGCCGCAGCACGTCGCCGATGCCGCCGGCGACGAGCTCGTCCGGACCCACGATCGCGAGGTCGATGTGCGACGCGAGCACGTGCTGCTGCAGCCAATGCGCGTCGTCGGGGCGGTGATCGATCACGCGCGTGAAGAGCGCGAGCCCGGCGTTGCCGGGCAGCACGTCGATCGTCGCCACGCTGCTGCAGTTCGCCAGACGCCAGCAAATCGCGTATTCGCGTCCGCCGCCACCGAGCACGAGACAGTTCAGGCCGGGCGCGCCGGGCGAGCGGCCCGGGCTTCGCTGCTTGCGCTGCTCCCAGATCTTCTGGTGGATCTGCTCGCCGCGGAAGACGCTCATTCCGTTGCCACACGGCGCGCGAATGCGAAACGATACCCTGGGGCGTCGGGGCCTCCGCAGGGCTCGGCACTGATGCTGAGGTCGCCCAAGACCGCGGAGGCGAGCACCTCGAGTCTCTCCTTCAACTCCACTGTGACGCTCGGCGCGCCGAAGCTGACGATGTGGCTCAGTGGTCCCGAGAGCGGGCCACCGGCCATCTCGACCAACGCGAGTCCGCGTGCCCGCCGGTCGAAGATCCCGACAGCGGAGCCTTGCTGGCCCCGCCGCCGCACGCTGAGTGCGCCGGGTTCGAGCGCCAGCAGCGAGTAGGTGTCCCAACGCATCGGTGGTCCGACCTCGACCCGAGGTCTTTCGCTGAGGAGCGCGGCGAGAACGTCGATCGCGTCCGCGAGGAGCTCGGCCGGCTCGACCTCGAAGTTGCCGATCGCAGTGAAGGTCGGCGCCGGCGCGTTCGCTCCGCGGAGCGGCATGAAGCCCCCCGGACGAACGCTCGTGCTCAGGAGACGCCCGTCGTCCTTGCGGAAGGCGACGAGGATCTGCGGTCCTGCCGGTAGGCGCAGTGGAAGCACGACGCGTCCCTCGGGGGTGAGCTGATCGACCCAGCGCGGCGACACGTTCACCGAGCTTGCCGTGACCTCGATCCGGTCATAGGGCGCTCGCTCTGGGTGCCCGAGCCAGCCGTCACCCGTGACGACGAGAGGGCTGCCAAATCCCGCGGCCGAGAGGTGCCCGCGCGCTTCTTCCGCGAAACGTGGATCGATCTCCACAGTCGTGACCTCGCCCGTCCCGCCAACCAGCACCGACAGCACCGCGGCGTTGTAGCCCGTTCCGGCGCCGATCTCGAGGACGCGGTGCCCGGGGGCGAGCTGCAACATCTCGATCATCACGACCATCACACCGACTTCGCTCGACGAGCTGATCGGATTGCCCGAAAGGTCGCGCTTCGTCGGGATCGCGTCACCGCTGTATACGCGCTCCAGCGGAACGCCAGGGAGGAACAGCTCGCGGGGGACGGTCATGAAAGCGCCCTCGATGGAGTCGCCGCGCAAAACGCCACTTTCGCGGAGCACACCCAGCATCCGTGAGCGGAGCCCAGTCGGGTCGATCGTCATGGTCACTCCCACTCGATCGTTGACGGGGGCTTCGACGACACGTCGTACACCACCCGATTAACTCCGGCCACCTCGTTCACGATGCGCGCGGATACGCGCTCGAGAAGGTCGTACGGGAGGCGTGCCCAATCCGCGGTCATGAAGTCCTCGGTCGTGACCGCCCGCAACGCGAGAAGCGAGGCGTAGGTGCGGTAATCGCCTTGCACCCCGACGCTGCGCACCGGCGTGAGCACCGCGAACGCTTGGGCAACGCTCCGGTAGAGATCAGCCGCGCGCAGCTCCTCGATGAAGATCGCGTCCGCGTGCCGCAGCGTCGCCAGCCGCTCGCCGTCGATCGCACCGACCACGCGCACGGCGAGGCCGGGGCCGGGGAAGGGATGCCGCCAGAGGATGTCCTCGGGGATGCCGAGCTCGGCGCCGACGCGGCGGACCTCGTCCTTGAAGAGACGGCGGAGCGGCTCGACAACCTCGAGGGACATCACCTCGGGGAGGCCGCCCACGTTGTGGTGCGTCTTGATGCGAGCGCTCGTCTTCGACTCGCGCGAGCGCGACTCGATGACGTCGGGGTAGATCGTCCCCTGCACGAGAAGATCGACGTTGCCCACCCGTGCTGCCTGCTCCTCGAAGCAGCGGACGAATTCCTCACCGATGATCGCCCGCTTGCGCTCGGGATCCTCCACGCCGGCGAGTTTCGTGAGGAAGCGCTCCGCCGCATCGACGTGGATCAGCCGCAGGCGCGGCCCGAAGGTCGCGACGACCTCGTCGGCCTCGTTCGCGCGCAAGAGACCGCTATCGACGAAGACGCACGTCAGGCGGTCGCCGATCGCGCGCGCGACGAGCGTCGCGGCAACCGCGGAGTCGACCCCGCCCGAGAGCGCGCAGATCGCATGGCGGTCCCCGACACGCGCCCGTATCTCGGCGATCGCCTCCTCGATGAACGCGGCAGGCGTCCAGTCACCGGTCGCGCCGCAGACGCGATAGAGAAAGTTGCGCAGGATCTCCGCGCCGTGCGGCGTATGCGCGACCTCGGGATGGAACTGCACCGCGTATCGGGCGCGGCCGTCGCTCATTGCCGCTACCGGCACCGTCGGCGTACTCGCGAGTGTCGCGAAGCCGGCGGGTGGCGTACGCACGGTGTCGCCGTGGCTCATCCACGCCCGCTCGGCCTTGCCGAGGCCTTCGAAGATCCCGCCGTGGTCGGCGATCTCGATCGTCGCCGGTCCGTACTCGCGCTTGCCTTCGGCAACGACGTCGCCGCCAAGCACCTGCGCCATGAGCTGCATGCCGTAGCAGACGCCGAGCACGGGGACGGTCCCGTCGAGGATGGCGGGGTCGATCCCCGGCGCGCCCGGCTCGTAGACCGACGCGGGACCGCCGGAGAGGATCGCACCGATCACGCCGCGCGCGTCGAGCTCGGCGCGCGTGATGTCGTGCGGGAAGATCTCGCAGTACACACGTGACTCGCGCACGCGCCGCGCGATGAGCTGCGTGTACTGCGAGCCGAAGTCGAGGATGGCGACGGTCGCGCGGCGGGACGGGCCGGTGCCCACCCCGTCCTCGGGGCGGGCGACCTTCGACCGGTTCATGGGTTAGGCGCGGACCCGGTAGTTCGGAGCTTCGGCGGTGATGCGGATGTCATGGGGATGCGACTCGCGGAGTCCGGCGCCCGAGATGCGCACGAAGCGGGCCCTGGTCCGCAGCTCGTCGATCGTCGCGGCGCCCGCGTACTTCATGCCAGCACGCAGGCCGCCGGCGAGCTGATGCACGAGCGGATCAAGCGGGCCCTGCGCCAGCACGTGGCCCTCGACGCCCTCGGGCACGAGCTTGGAGAAGTCCCCGATCTCGCCCTGGCCGTAGCGGTCGCGCGACCGCCGGGCCGCCATTGCGCCGAGCGAGCCCATCCCGCGATAGGCCTTGAACCGTCCCTCATCGGTCGAGACGACCTCGCCCGGCGCCTCGTCGACGCCGGCGAGAAGGCCGCCGAGCATGACGGTGGAAGCTCCCGCGCCGATCGCCTTCGCGATGTCGCCGGAGTGCTGGACCCCCCCGTCCGCGCAGATCGGTATGCCGTGGCGATCCGCGACCAGAGCGCAGTCGAAGATCGCGGTGATCTGCGGCATTCCCGCGCCCGCGACGACGCGGGTCGTGCAAATGGCGCCAGGGCCGACGCCGACCTTTACGCAGTCGGCGCCCGCCGCGATGAGCTCCTCGGCGCCCTCAGCGGTCACGACGTTCCCCGCGACGACCTGCACGCGATGGCGCGCCTTCACCTTCTCCACCATGCGGATCACTCCGGCGGAGTGACCGTGCGCGATGTCGACCACGATGACGTCGACGCCGGCCGCGACCAGGGCAGCGGTGCGCTCGTCGGCGTCTCCCGATACGCCGATCGCGGCGCCCACGACCATGCCGGCTTCCTTGACGAGGTGGACCTCGCGCACCTGATCGGAGACGGAGAGATTGCGGTGGATCACCCCGAGACCACCGAGCTTGCCGAGCGCGATCGCCAAACGTGCGTCGGTCACGGTGTCCATCGCGGCGGAGAGGATCGGGAGGTCGAGGAGGAGCTCGTTGGTGAGACGGGCGCGCGTCGAGACCTGGGTCGGGAGGACGTCGCTGCGGGCCGGGATGAGGAGGACGTCGTCGAAGGTGAGACCTTCTTTGGCGAACTTCTCCTCCCCGGTCAATCCGCCGCCCTCACCCGGGCAAGTGTATTAGAAGCTTGCCTTCCGGAGCCATCCGACGTGGTTCGCCCAGACCTCTTCGGAGTCGATGGCGACAGTCGCGAGCACCGGCCTCGTGAAACGATTCCGCACCGGCCGGGCCGGACAACCGCGCAGCAGCGTCGTCACCCAGGCGAAGAGCATGGCCGCCGCGATCAGGATCAGCCCAAGCATCCAATGGGCCTGTACGTAGGCGATGGGGTATCCGAGCAGCGGGATCGAGGTCCGATAGAGGCCGACCTTGCCAGAGAAGTGGACCGCCTCCGGATCGGCGGCAGGGTTCGCGTCGCCCTTGGTCGTGAACGCCGGCTCCGCGCCACTTGCGGCGTCGATGGCGATGACCCGCAGCGTGTTCAGCTGCCCGTTCCGATCAAAGGTGATGATGTCGCCACGCGCGATCAGCGACGGCGCGACGAGCTCCACGATCACAAGCGACCCTGTGGAGAGCGTCGGCTCCATCGAAGCGTTGGTGACGAGGAACGTGCCCATGCCGAGCGATCGGATCGCGACCGCTCCGATGCAGGTGGCGAAGAGCCCGACCGCAACGACCATCGAACAGATCGACCCAAGCGTTCTTATGACCGTTCCTCCTTTCACCGTGACTAAAAAGGGGGCGACGGCCCTCCTGCGTCGGGGAGGGCCGTCACCGCGAGGGGGATCGCGTTAGCGGGAGCTGATGAGCTGAGAGCCGCTGTGTGTGATCTTGGCCGTGGATGTCACGGAGCCGCTCACGGCGATCATGCTCTCGAAGGCGAAGAGGCCGCCCCAGACGAGGATGTTGAGCGCCACGAGAACTGCGAGCAGTGGCCGGATCGACATGTTGCGTTCGTTCCTCCCTGACCTATCGGTCGATCGATCCGACCGGATTGGTCTCCTGCCTGGAATATCGATCGGGCACGCCGCACCGGCATCACTAGGTCGGGGGAAATCGCACGGCTGTGCTCTCTCTTCTCACCCGTTCGGGGGAGAGATCGCTATTGCTGGCGCTTCTGAGCGAGCTGCTGGCCGAAGGTTGTGCCCCCACCGGCCCATGCGTTCAGCATCTCGACACGCTCCTTACTCCAGGAGCGAGCGCGCCACCAGAAGACGCTTGCCGACGAGAGGCTGATCAGGCACGCGCCAGGCAAGATCACCGGCTGGAGTTCCCACCAGAGCTGAACCTGATGCGCGACGATGGCGACGGCCACGAAGATGAGCCCCTCCACCTCAAGGAGCAGCACGAGGAAGATCAGCGCGAATGAGGCCGCGCCGAAAGACTTCCTGTTGCGGTACGGAAAGGCGATGTCGAGAAGGCTCATTTCGCTCGAATATTAAAGGGGAGGGTCGCCGTGCGCTCGGGTCCAATCCCCACCATTCCGATCGGCGCACCGACCGTCTGCTCGATGCGCGTGAGGTACTTCCGCGCGTTCTCAGGGAGCGCCCGCCGTTCGGCGATGCCGGTGATCGGCGTGTTCCATCCAGGAAGCGTTTCGTAGCAGGGACGCACGCGCTCGAGGGCGTTCGTCGTCGGCATGTCGCAGGTGCGCGTGCCGTCGAGCTCGTAGCTCACGCAGAACGAGATGCGTTCGTAGACGTCGAGCACGTCGAGCTTGGTCACCGCGAGCTCGGTGAAGGCGTTGAGCCGGTGGGCGTGGCGCGCCGCGACGGCGTCGAACCAGCCGACGCGCCGCGGGCGGCCGGTGGTCGCCCCGTATTCGTGCGCGCGCTCGCGGAGCGCGGTCGCCTCCGCGCCATGCAGCTCCGTCGGGAACGGCCCCTCTCCGACCGCGGTCGAATACGCCTTCACGACGCCGATGACACGCGTGATCTTTCTCGGCGGGATCCCCGCGCCGACCGACGCGCCGCCGGCGAGCGGATTCGAGCTCGTCACATAGGGATAGATGCCCCAGTCGAGATCGCGCATCGCGCCGAGCTGGCCCTCGAGCAGCACGCGCGAATCGCGCGCGAGCGCTGCTTCGACGAGCGGAAGCGTGTCGACGATGCGGTCACCGAGCGTCGCGGCGGCCGCGAGCACGCCGTCGGCGACCGCGCGCGCGTCGAGAAGAGCGTCACCAAATCGCTCCAGGATGGCGTTCTTGGTCTGAAGCTCACGCGCCACGCGCTCGCGGAAGCGACGTTCGTCCTTCACCTCGTAGACCTGGATCCCGTGCCGTCCGACCTTGTCGGAGTAGGCCGGCCCGACGCCCATCCCCGTCGTGCCGAGCTTCTTCCGACCGCGCTCGCGCTCGTCGAGGCGATCGAGCGCGATGTGCCACGGCATGAGGAGATGCGCGCGATCGGAGACGCGCAGGTTCGCCGTCGAGATGCCGCTCCGCTCGAGCTGCTCGAGCTCCGTACAGAGGAACGCGAGATCGACGACCGTGCCCGGCCCGAGCACGCACAGGGCATTTGGATTGAAGATCCCGCTCGGTACGAGGTGGAGCTTGAACGTGCCGTGCTGGTTCACGACGGTGTGGCCGGCGTTGTTTCCACCCTGGAACCGGATGACCACGTCCGCCTCCTGCGCCAGGAGGTCAGTGATCTTGCCTTTGCCTTCGTCGCCCCATTGGGCACCGACGATGGCCGTCACCGGCACGTGGTCGGATGCTAACCCGCGCCTTGCCCAGCTACCAGAGCCCCGAGCTTCGCGAGCTCGATGAGCGTGAGCCTGCGCGACTGGTCGCGCGTCCACCAGAGGTTGGGGTCCCACTCTGGATCGTCCGCCGGATGGTTGCGGAGCTGGAGACCCTCTCGATCGAACTCGCGCGCGAAGAGGATCGCGGCGCGTCGCTGGTGGTACGGACTCGTGACCAGGATCGCCGACCGCAGTCCGCGCGCGCTCATGAGCTCTGCGACGCGCGCGGCGTTCTCCTCGGTCGTCGCGGACGCGCCCTCCACCGAAATGGCCGTCGCCGGCACACCCGCCGCGACCGCCCGGCGCTTCATGAGCTCGGCGGACGCGACCGAGTCGGGATCCTGCGATCCGCCGGAGAAGATGAGCAGCGGAGCGTAGCCCTGCTTCCAGAGCCCGATGGCCGTCACTGCCCGAAAGCCGGTGTCGCCGGAGATCGCGACGATGGCGTCGGCCTTCGCGAGCGGGTCGGCGACCTCGAGGTAGTGCCCGATGCCGACGAGAACGGCGACGATCGAGATCGCGCCGAGGATGAAGCCGAGAAAGAACCGTCTCACGCGCAGTCGACGTGCAGGAAGGGGGCCGGTCGGCTAGTTCTGCGAGGCCTGACCCGCCGTCGCCGTGCGACGGGTCTCGAAGCAATCGGAGCAGTACACGGGCCGATCGGTGCGCGGCGCGAAGGGCACCTGGCCCGGACGACCGCAGTTGCTGCAGACGATGTCATGCATGCTCTGCGCTCTCGCGGCCGCGCGCTCGGCCTTCGCGCGACGGCGGCAATCCGGGCAGCGCTGCGGCTCGTGGAGCAAGCCCTTTTGGGCGTAGAACTCCTGCTCGCCGGCGGTCCACACAAAGGTGTTCCCGCACTCGCGGCAGGTCATGCTCTTGTCCGTCAGCGCCATCGCCATACCCGCGCTCCCCGCGCGGAATCCTATGCCGGGCGGTCAAGGGGGAGAGACCAGAGCGCCCTCCGCCAACGCGGTGAGCCGAAGTCCATCGGCGAGCTTGGTCCGGGGGCGCCACAGCCGATCCCGGGCGGCTTTCGACGGATCGACGCAGCCGCGAAGCACCTCCACCGTGCGTGGTTGGGCATGGCGAACCGCGGCCGGGGGGCCGAGCACCGCCGTGAGCGCGGAGACGAGCTCGTTCACGCTCGTCGCGACGCCCGTGCCGATGTTGTAGATGCCCTGCTGTTTGCCGCCGAGCGCCGTGAGGACCGCCTCGACGACGTCCGCGATGTAGACGTAGTCACGCTCATTGCTGCCGTCGCCGTACACGGTGATCGGCTCGCCCCGCTTCCAACAACCAATGAAGATCGCGATGACGCCGCCCTCGAGATCCATGCGCTGGCGAGCGCCGTAGATATTGGCGAGCCGGAGCGTGATCGAGGGCAGGCCGCTCGCGTCCACCAGCCTCTCGGCCTCGGCCTTGAAGCGGCCGTAGTTCGACGGGGGAGCGACCGGGACGGTCTCCGCGGCGCATTCCGGGGTCTCGCCGTAGATTGCCCCGCCGGTCGAGATGTTCACGAACACGCGCGCGCCGAGCGTTTTCGCGACGTCGAGCACGTTTTGCGTGCCGTCGAGGATCACCCGCCGGTAGAGCGCCTCTTTTTCCATCGACTCAACGACCTTGGTCTTCGCGGCGGAGTGCACGACCGCATCGGCGCGCTCGCCTCGGAGCGCTTTCGCGAGCGCGGCCGCGTCGGAGATGTCGGCGATCTTCAAAACGGCGCGCTTGTCGAGGTTCGCACGGGCTCCGGTCGAAAGATCGTCGACCACGAGCACCTCGTCGCTCCGCGCGAGGAGCGCATCGACGACGTGGCTGCCGCAGAACCCGGCGCCGCCCGTGACCAGGACCCGCAACTCGAGGCCGCTCCTTTTCAACAGTGCTGTGGATGAACTGGTGGAGGAGATGGTGGACAAAACTCGTAGGCGCTGCCCGCGGGCGGGACTACGGTTCGCGCCGCGGAGGGCTTCCGCCGCGAACCGCCTCATGGAGGACCCTTCGCTGTATAGAACGCGTGTTCTAGACTCTCCGTCGTGACGCTCGAGACGCGCGGCGGCGCGGGCACAAGGCAGGTCCCGTTCGACGACGGCGCCGAGCAACAGGTCCTGGGCAGCTTGCTCATCGACCGGGACGCGATCTTCAAGGTCGCCGACCTGCTCCGCGTGGACGATTTCTATGTCCCGCGCAACCAGCGGATCTACGACGCGGCGCAGGCGCTTCTCGAGCGCCGCGAGCGGATCGACCCGCTCACCATCCAGGTCGAGCTCGCGCGCCGCGAGGAGCTCGACCGCGCGGGCGGGCAGGCGTATCTGCGTGCGCTCGCGGACGCCGTGCCCACCGCCGTGGAGATCGAGCGGTACGCGCGGATCGTCCGCGACCGCGCGATCCTGCGGCGGCTGCTCGGCGCGGCGACCGCGATCGCCGCGGACGCGTACGACGAGCCGACGGACATCGCGCTCGCGCTCGACCGCGCCGAGCAGCGGCTCTTCGCGCTCCGCGATGAGTCGGCGAACGCGCAGCTGCGCCACATCACGGCGTCACTGCAGTCGAACTACGAGCACCTCACCGAGCGCATGGAGCGGCCGTACGAGCTGAGCGGCATCCCCTCGGGCTTCCGCGAGATCGACTACTACACCGAGGGCTTCACGACCGGCGATCTCATCGTCCTCGCCGCGCGGCCGTCGGTGGGCAAGACGAGCCTCGCGCTCGCGATGAGCTTCAACATCGCGCGCCGCGGCCGCCCGGTGTTGCTCTTCTCGCTCGAGATGGATGCCAAGCAGATCGTCTCGCGCTTCCTGGCGCTCAACTCGCGCATGGACCTGCTCGCGCTCCGGACCGGGAACATCATCGACACAGACGCCGCGGCCGCGCTACACGGCGTCCCGATCCTCATCGACGACACACCGGGGATCTCGATCATGGAGCTGCGCACGAAGGCAAGGCGCGCGATCAGCCACGAGAAGATCGAGGTGATCGTCGTCGACTACCTGCAACTGGTCCGGGCTGGCGGCGATGAGGAGAATCGGGTCCAGGAGATCGCAACTATCACGCGGAACCTGAAGTCGCTCGCTCGCGAGCTGAAGGTCGTCGTGGTCGGACTCTCGCAGCTTTCGAGAGCGGCCGGTGATGCGGGCGCTGAGCCGAAGTTGTCCACGCTTCGCGAATCGGGTGCGCTCGAGCAGGATGCCGACGTCGTCGTCATGTTGTGGCGCGACCGCGAGGAAACGCCGGTTGGCGCGCCGCGGCTCATCAACGGCAGCGTCGCGAAGAACCGCAACGGGCCCACCGGCCCGTTCCAGCTGCTCTTCGAGAGCGAGCAGGCGCGCTTCTTCTCCAAGGCCAGCGACGACGGCGGTCCGCCGGCATGACGCTCACCGTCGAGCGCGGCATCAAGCCGCCGCCCGAGAACCCTGAGGCCGAGGCGTCGCTCCTCGGCGCGATGCTCATGGACGGCGGCCTCTACAACGAGGTCGCGCGCGGCCGGCTCGCGCCGCCCGATCTCTCACGTGAGCAGCACCGCATCGTGCTCGCGGCGATCGCACGCGTTGCTGAGCGAAGCGAGCCGGTCGGCTTCGCGAGCGTGCAGTCGGAGCTCGCCGCGCGCGACGAGCTCGAGTCGGTCGGCGGTCCCCAGTTCCTCGTGGGTCTCATGCAAAACGTGCCGACGGTCGCGCACGCCGAGACCTACGCGGGAATCGTCGAGCGCACCGCCCTCCTGCGTCGCCTGATCGGCGCGGCGAACGAGATCGCGCGCCTCGCACTCACGCGCGAGGACAGCGCGGCGGCGGTCGCCGACGCGCAGGAGCTGCTCTTCACGGTGAGCGAGTCGACGCTCCATCGCGACATCGTCCCGCTCGAAGTTGCGCTCCACCGCTACGCCGAGCAGATCGATGCCCGAGGAGATCTTCGACTTGGCATTCGGACGGGGCTTGAGTCGCTCGACAAGAAGACCGGCGGCCTCCAGAGCTCCGACCTCATCCTCATCGCGGGCCGCCCGGGACTCGGAAAGACCAGCCTCGCACTGAACGTCGTCGAGCACGCCGCGGTCGTGCAGCACAAGACCTGCGCGGTCTTCTCGATGGAGATGAGCGAGCTCCAGGTCGTGCAGCGCCTCGTCTCGATGCGCGCCGAGATCGACGGGAACCGCCTCCGCCGCGGCCGCCTGTCTGACCAGGAGTTCACGGCCATCTCCGCCGCGTCGAGCGAGCTGCAGCAGGCGCCGATCTTCATCGAGGAATCGAGTCGTCTCACCGTGACGGACGTTCTCGCGAAGTCGCGGCGGCTCCAGGCCGAGCGCGGGCTGGATCTCGTGGTGATCGATTACCTGCAGCTGATCGAAGGCGTCGAGGATGACGAAAGCCGTGTGCTCGAGGTGGCGCGCATCAGCCGCGCGTTGAAGGCGATCGCCCGCGAGCTCGAGGTGCCGGTCATCGCGCTGTCACAGCTCTCGCGGCAAATCGAGCAGCGCGGGACCGAGCCGATGCTTTCGGATCTTCGAGAATCGGGCGCGCTCGAGGCCGATGCCGACCTCGTGATGTTCCTCTGGCAGAAGGACCGCAAGGACCGCGAAGAAGGGGTCGTCCGACTCAAGCTCGCGAAGCACCGCAACGGCCCTACCGGCGACTTCGACCTGCACTTCCAGTCCGAGCTCACGCGTTTCCGCGATCTGGGCGAGACGCGTGAGGGCGACTGATGAAGGTCCAGTTCCTGGCCGGATTCGGTCCTTAAGCTGCGCTCCGACTACTACGCCGCACGCGGTCGGGGCGAGGCACGAAGCACGCGCTCGAGATCGCGCGCGAATCGTCGCGACTCGTCCGGACGCAACGTGGCTGTCGTCACACGCATCGCGGGTGGGCTGGCGATCCGAAAACGCGCGCCTGGCGCGACGGCCCACCCGGACTGCAGTAGCGCCACCGTGACCACGCCCTCGTCAGCAACGGGGATCCACACATTGAACCCGGAGCGTCCGGTGGCCGCGATGCCATGCTCGGCGAGAGCCGCGATGAGCGCCTCACGTCGTTCGGCGTACGTACGGGTCGCGCGGGCCAGCTGCGCACGGATCTCGGGCGATCGCAAGAGCTCGAGCACCGCGCGCTGCAAGATGTAACTGACCCAGCCCGGCCCGCACGCGAAACGGCCGGCGACCCGCGCTAGGGTCTCCGCGTCGCCGGCGACGAACGCGACTCGCAGATCGGGACCGAGCGACTTCGCTACGGACCGCACCACCGCCCACCGCCGGCGCTGAGCGATGACCGATTGACCCCGGACTCCGGAAAGGGGGCCCTGGTGATCGTCCTCGATGACGAGAAGATCGGGATCCCGGCGCAGGAGCTCGCGGATGGCCTTCGCACGATCTACGTCGAGAGCTGCCCCAGTGGGATTCTGTCCGCGCGGGGTCAGAACGAGCGCTCGCGCCCCGCTTCTGAGGGCTAAGGCGAGAGCCTTCGGCTGAAGGCCGCGATCGTCGAGCGGCACCGGAACTGGGACGAGGCCCATCGCCCGCAGGAGATCGAACACGGCTGGATATCCGGGGTCCTCGACGAGAACACCATCGCCGGCCACAAGATGCGCACCGAGCACGCGCTCGACGCCGTCCAGCGCTCCGCTCACGACGCAGATGTCGTCGGCGGCCACGCCCCCTTCGGTGAACTGCCGGCGCGCTTCGCCGACGAGCGCAGGAAGCGTTCCCTCATCCGGGTAGCTCTCCGTGGGTAGGGCCAAGGACCGGAGCACCGCGCGGCCATGCGGCAATAGGCGCGGGTCCGGTAAGCCGCTCGCGAGGTCGCGCGTTCCCCGCGGGAGCGAGGCCGGCGCAAGGGCCGGCGGCAGCGGCGGCCGCGGATTGATGATCGTGCGCCGCCGCTCTCGGGTGAGGACGATGCCTCGCTGCCGCAGCTCCCGGAGCGCCGCCACGACGGTGACCGGGCTCAGCGCCAAGGCCGCGGACAGCTCGCGCACGGAAGGGAGCGCGGTCCCCGGTGCAAGCCCGCCGTCTCGCACCGAGCGTTCGATGCTGGCTGCGACTTCGCGCGCGCTCGACCCAGATATCTGTGATGTAACAGACACTTCCTTGTAGCATAACAGCCAATGGCCCAAGCCGCGCGGCCTCTCCCACAGTCCGCGGCAGCGGCGAACGAGCCACGGCTCCGGCGGACGATCGGTCTGGGCTCCGCGGTCGCCCTCTACTCCGGCGCGGTTCTGGGCACCGGGATCCTGGTGCTGCCCGCCGTCGCCGCGGAGACGGCCGGCCCGGCCTCGGTCATCGCCTGGGCCGGCCTCTCGCTGCTGTCTTTGCCGCTCGCCCTCACCTTCGCCGCCCTCGGCCGCCGTCAGCCGGTCGCCGGCGGGTTCACCGCCTACATCGTCCGGGCGTTCGGACGGCGCTGGGGCGCCATCGCCGGCTGGCTCTTCCTCGCGCAGGTACCGACCGGTAGCGCGTTTGTGGGGTTCCTCGCGGCGTCCTACCTGGCGGCGCCGTTCGGCCTCGGGCGCGACGCGCATTTCGCGATCGCCCTGACGTTCATCGCGCTGGCCTACGGTCTCAACCTCTTGGGGCTGCGACTGGTCGGCGCGGTACAGACGCTCGCGACGGTAGGCGTGCTGGCCCTCGTGATCGGCGTGGTGCTCGCGGCGAACCGCGACGTGCGCGCCGACGCTTTCGTGCCATTTGCTCCGCTCGGCTTCTCCGCGGTCGGCCTCGCCGCGGTCCAGGTCTTCTGGGCGTTCGTGGGCTGGGAAGCCATCACCCCGCTCGCCGAGGAGTTCCGCTCGCCGGAGCGTGACCTGCGCCGCGCGAGCGTCATCTCCGTCGGTGTCGTGGCGGTGATCTACCTCGCGCTCGCGCTCGTCACCATCGGTACGCACGCCTACGGCGCCGAGGCCGGAGGGCTTCCTCCATTCGCGCTCATGGCCGAGCGTGCGTTCGGCCCGGGCGCGCTCCTCGTGGTCGGCATCGCCGGCGGCGTCCTCGCGTTCACGCCGCTCAATGCTTACGTCGCCGGGACGAGCCGGCTGGCGTACGCGCTCGCGCGATCGGGCGATCTGCCAAGCTGGGCGGGAGCACTGCATCCGCGATCGAAGGTCCCGCATCATGCCCTCATCGGACTCGGCGTCGCGTGCGTTGCGGCCACGACGCTTACCTACGCGAGCGGTATTCGGAGCGCCGACCTCCTTCCACTTTCGACATCCTCGTTCATCGCGACCTACGTGCTATCGATGGCGGCCGCGGTGCGTCTGTTGAGCGGGAAGGACGCCGTGCTGGCGGCGGTCGGCCTGGTCGCGTGCCTTGTTGTCCTCGCGTTCGTTGGCGCGCTGCTCGCGTGGCTCGTCGCCGTATCGCTCGCCGCAGCGCTTTACGCCGGCCGACGACGCCTCAACGTCGTCGCGAGGACCGATACCGTCGTGGACTAAGCGGGCTCGATCGCGACCGTCACGGTCGCGCGCACATCCGGGAGCAGCCGGACCTCGACGGTGTGGACACCAAGCGTCCGGAGCGGCTCGTTGAGGACGACCTTCGTCTTGTCGATCTCGGTCTTCACTTCCTTCGTGAGCGCTTCGGCGATCTCCTTCGTGGTGACACTGCCGAAGGTCTTTCCCTGCGCGCCGGCTTTGAGCTTGAATACGAGGGTCGCCTCGTGGAGCCGCTTGGCGAGGTCCTCGGCATCGCCATGGGCGCGGTCGCGCTTGGTCTTCACCGATTCGCGCTCCTGCGCGAGGTGCTTGAGCTCGCCGCCGGTCGCCTCGATGGCCAGACCTTTTGGGAGCAAGTAGTTACGGGCGTATCCGTCGGCGACGTCCTTCACGTCGCCGGGACGGCCGAGGCCGCGGACTTCGGTCTTGAGGATGACGCGCATAGACAGAGCGTGCCGCGCTAGGTGGAGGTGGACGCCTCGTCGAGCGATGTCTCCTGCTCGCTGCGCCGCAGCTCCATCTCCCACGCGAGGACCGATGCCGCGACGGCGAGAACGCCCATCACCGTGAGCGCGCCGACGATAGCGAGCATGGCTTCGACGACGCCGAGGAAGCCTGGCCCGGAGTCACGGTCGCTCATGCGTCCCCCTTCTTTCGATCGCGAATGCGAATCTTGCCCACAGTATCGC
>DASYSC010000016.1:0-6427 GCA_036003765.1 Candidatus Limnocylindria bacterium | reverse complement strand
CTGCTGCAGGATCCCCGCGCGCATCACTGCGACGCGCTCGCCGAGCGTCATGGCCTCGGTCTGGTCGTGGGTCACATAGACAGTCGTCGTCTCCAGGCGCTGCTGCAGGCGCGAGACCGCGGCGCGCATCTCGACGCGCAGCTTGGCGTCGAGGTTGGAGAGCGGCTCGTCCATGAGGAAGGCCTTCGGCTCGCGCACGATCGCGCGGCCCATGGCGACGCGCTGGCGCTGGCCGCCGGACAGGTTGGCCGGCTTGCGGTCGAGGTGCGGCTCGAGGTCGAGGATCTTCGCCGCCTCGGTCACGCGGCGGTTGATGTCCTCGGCCTTCTCCTTGCGCAGCTTCAGCGCGAAGCCCATGTTCTCGCGCACGCTCATGTGCGGGTACAGGGCGTAGTTCTGGAAGACCATCGCGATGTCCCGGTCCTTCGGCGGGACGTCGTTGACAACGCGCTCGCCGATCCGGATGTCGCCAGTGGTCTGCTCCTCGAGGCCGGCGAGCATGCGCAGCGCGGTGGTCTTGCCGCAGCCGGACGGTCCGACGAGCACGAGGAACTCGGAGTCACGGACCGCGAGATTCAGGTCCTGTACGGCACTGACGTCGCCGAACTTTTTGGAGACGTGGTCGTAGGTAACGGTCGCCATGTGCCCGAAAGTATCTCTCACGGCAGGAGTCTGGTCATCGGACGCCTCGCGGGCCTGCTGAACGGCGCCGAGAAACGCACGCTGACGGCATCCGCGGCCGAGACCTGGGCCGGCGGCCGCAGCCGGGCGAGCACGCGGACGCGGTACGCGACGGCGCCGGGCGGCGGATCGAGCGCGATCTCGAGCGTGACCGTTTCTCCGGCGCGCACCAGCGTTGCGTCGCTGAACGCGAATTGACGCGGGCGTCCGGTGGCGCGGTCGTACCACGCGACCCGGACGAACGCCTCGCGCACCGCGGGGTCGCGCACCTCGATGGTCGCCCGCATCGAAGAGGGATCGGCCGGGACGGGCCTCAGCTCGCTTTCGATCCCCCACGCGCGCCCGCCGGGCACACCGACGAGAAGCGTGGGGCCATCACGGCCGAATGAGCCGCGCGGGGTCGTCCGCCGGAATCGCCCGTCTTCGTCCGCGGCGGCGGCCAGGGCGACGAGCTGCAGGGTCGCGACCGCGCAGGCGAGGATCAGCAACGGCTTTCGCACGCGCGGACCGTACCCGAGCACACGCGTCGTGTCTGTCCTCAATTCGTGCGAACACGTCGCACATTCGTGCGCACGCTGTCGCACAAATGTGCGCGGCCTTGTCTCAGCCCAGTTGCACCAGCCAGGAACCGACCTCGAACGGCTGGAGCCGGACTCGGGCGAGGTCGCCTTCGGTCTCGAGGGGTGCCGCCGTTCGGATCACGTCGAGCCCGGTGTTTCCGAGGTTCGTCTCGCCTTCGCGCAGGTCCACCGGTCTCGACGAAACGATCGGCCGAGCGAAGCGAACCGCCGCGGTTGCTTCCTTGGGATGCGGATTCACGAGACGGATCACCAGGTTTCCGTCAGGACCCGCGCGAAGCGCGCTCAAGACCACCGGTGTGTTGTACGGATCCGCGAGCGATAGGAGCGTGCGCGGAGCGCCGTCACCACGGACGAGCCAAGGCGGAGATAGCCACTCACGAACCGTTGTCGCCGCGAAGTCGACCTCAAGGTCCTCATCCAGCGGCACGAGCGTGTAGCGGTATGTCCGCTCCCCGATGCACTGCGCCGACGGTGTGGCCAGCTCTGGACCTGCGTGCCCGCGGCGCTCGGGCAGATCGCCACGCGACAGGAAGCCCACGGCTCGAAGCAGTGTGATGGCGATCGTCCCACCGTCGTGAAGGACCGAATACTCCCGCAGGCCGTCAACGCCGACGGCGAGGCCGCTCGTAGCGCCCTTCACCGCCACAAAGCCGTGAAGACACGCATCGGCGCTCGCCGGCTCGATCCATCCTCGGCGCACCGGAAACCGGTTCAACCGTTCGATCGTCGCGAACGCCGCGCCAGCGTGATGCGTGAGCGCGCGCGTACCCGTCTCGCAGAGCACGCGTAGGCGGTGATCGCGCGCCTGGTTTCTGACGGTCAGCGCCACATCGACTCGGTATTCGCCCGCGTCGAGCGAAATCTCTGCGCGCACCGGGCAGTCCACGAGATCGGGTGATCGTGCCAGACGGTCGTGGCGCAGCCCGACGGGAAGCCGAAGGACGAGATCGACTCTTACCGTCGCCCGATCGCCGGAGATGGTGGCACTCCGGCTTCCGGCGATCCCCCGCGAGCCCACGGTCGGGCCCGCGTACGAATACGTGTATTCATCCCCTCGGTCGCCTTCGGAAACGAGTATGTTCATGCGACCGCTCCGCCGGTTCATTTCACGATCGACGATGACGAAGCTCCCGTCTGGCTCGACTTCGACCCGGAAGTGGTCGTTCACGATCGCGCCGTCGCCATCGACGCGGACATCCGCGCCAGCCGGGCGCGCGAGGGGTGCCACGCCCAAGCCCCCCGTCCGGACACGCATCGGCAGTCCATCGACCTCAATCACACTTTCGCGCGGCCAGGGGAGCGGGTCCCAGAGCATTGGTAACTCGCCGACGCCGGCAAGCCGCGCAGCAAGGCGAGCCGCGAGTTTCTCGCCACGCTCTCGCACGTACGCGAAGCGAGGCGCCATGTCGACGTCGTGGACGGCATCGATGGAGCAGCCGCAGATCGAGTCGTGCGGATGGTTCTGGAGGAGCATCCGCCATAGGTCCCGGAGCTCGTCGCGCGCGGTGCCGCCGGTGAGCGCATCCAGCGGCTCGCACCGTTCCAGGAGCAGGCGCTCGCAGGACACGTTCTCCTGCTTGATCCACACCCGCGTCGAGTTCACGCCGCGCAGGATCGGGCGGTAACGGCCGCGAACGATCTCGCCTGTGACCACGCTTGGAGGCTGTGGCATCGCCGCCGCGTACTCCTCGAGGCTTGCGATTGTTGCGTCCACGTTGGGGAAGGCGGCGTGCATCGCGCCGACCGCCTCGGGGAGTCGCGCGTACGCCTCGATATGGTCGTCCCCGACCATGAAGAGAAGGGCCTCGCCGTTCGCGTAGGGCGTGACGCGATCGAGCATCCGCGCGGCCCGAGCGGCCACCCGCTTTCGCAGGACGGCCGGGCTCTCGTCAGCGGGTCCCACGAGCGGTAGACCGTTGGAGTAGTGATCGACGAGGTGCGCGGCGCGCACGCGGTCGCCGGAGAGCCCTTCCCACTGGAACTCCGCGCCGACGTCCTCACCTTCATCGCCCATACCGCGGGCGAAGACGTAGGTGTCGTAGCCAAAGGCGCGGAGGATCTGCGGGAGTTGCGCTGGGTGACCAAATGGGTCCGCGACATAAGCGACGCGCGCCGCCCGACCAAGCTCGCCCGCGCTGCGCAGTCCCTCTTGAAGGTTGCGCACGATCGATTCGCCCGAGACCAGGAGAAGGTCCGCGAGGACGTGCCACGGTCCGATAAAAAGACGCTCCGCCTTCACGAGCGCTTCTACGCGCGGCTGGTCCTCAGGTCGTTTCTCGAGATAGTCCTGGATGGCGATGGTCTGTCCATCGAACGTGAACGAGCGGAACTCCGGGTCGCGCTCGAGGATGTCCAGGAGCCGCGACACCATTGGGACTAGCCGCGCGCGGTAGCCCTCGAAGCGCTCGTACCACTCGCGGTCCCAATGCGTGTGCGGGATCACAAACGCGCGCCACCGAAGCCGCCGGCGCAGGAGCGCGATGGCCCGCGGCGCAAGAAGGCCTGAGACGATGCCGATGGTCATCCCGCCGAGCACGTCGAAGGGGTAATGGACCCCGACCACGAGGCGGGCCAGCGAAGCGGCCACGCCGAGCAGCAGGATCGGCGCGCGGTATCGCGGCGCGACCGACGCGAACGCGACGGCGGCGCCCATGGCCAGCGCGGCGTCGCCGGACGGGAACGAGAACGAAGAGGGATGCGCGACGATCGTCTCCGGTGCGGGAAGCGCCCCCGGGGCGTTGGCGATCGCGTCGAAAGGTCGCGGCCGCCGGACGATGAGCTTCAGAATCTCCGCGAAGGCCCACGCGTCGATGAGCCCGAAGACCGCCGTCGTGGTGGCTGTGATCCCCCGCCGCGTGAGGCCGCGTGAGCGAAGGAGGAGGAACGCGAGGATCCACCAGAAGAAGCCGTTCCAGTTCAGATACGTGAGCGCGACGGCAATGACCGACGTGACGGGGTTCCGCTGGGCGGCCAGCGCGAGGTACAGCTGCGTGTCGAATGTGCCGAGCGCGCCGAGGATGTCGTTCAACGTGTGCGGAGATGCCGCCAGAGGAAGAACGCGACCCCGAGGACGATCACCCCGGCGACGACGTAGTCGAGGCCACGCAGCTGGTGCTTAAGGTCCTGCCAGTTATCGCCGAGGACCATCCCCGCCCAGACCAGGAGCATCACCCAGGGGACCGCGCCGACGATCGAAAAGAGCGTGAAACGCCAGAGCGGCATCCGCGCGACGCCGGCCGGTACGGAGATGAACGTGCGGACGATGGGCAGCATCCGCGAGAAGAGCACGGTGAGGTCACCCCACCGCTGAAACCACCGATCGGCCGTCTCGAGGTCATGCGCGCTGATCAGGACGTACCGCCCGTAGCGCTCGAGGAGAGGCCGACCGCCGAGCGCCCCGACCGCGTAGCTGACGAGCGAGCCAGCGGTATTGCCGACGACGCCCGCCAGCACGGCACCCCAGTACGTCCACGGCGCGCCGGTCAGCGGCTCGACGACGCCGCGCGACACGCTCCACCCGGCGAAAGGCAGGATGAGCTCCGAGGGGATCGGTATCGCGGCACTCTCGATGCTCATAGCGATCACGACCCCGAGGTAGCCGAACGCTCCGTAGAGAGAGTCGATGAGGGGAAGGACGAATTGGTCGAGGGCGTCGATCACTCGTCGGTATCGTAGAGACACCCGTGACTCTGATCTCGGCCCTCGACGCTCGGATGCGCGAGGCGCTGCGCGCTCAGGAGAGCGCCGACCTCGTGGTCGGCATCCCGAGCTTCCGCAACGCCGCGACGATCGGCCACGTGACGCAGGCCGCCGCGGAAGGGCTGCGTGCGCACTTCCCTGACGCGCGAGCGGTCATCGTCAACGCCGACGGCGGGTCGGAGGACGGCACCACCGACCGGGTGCGCGCCTCCGCTGACGGCGTCCCGGCCATCGCAGGCCGCTACCAGGGTCGCTCGGGCAAAGGCTCGGCCTTTCGCGCGATCTTCGAAGCTGTCTCGCTGCTCAACGCGCGGGCGTGCGCGGTCGTGGACAGCGATCTTCGGAGCATCACTCCGGAGTGGATCGCGCGACTGCTCGGGCCGGTGGTCCGCGGCGAGGCCGGTTATGTCACACCGCTGTACGCCCGCCACAAGCACGACGGCACGATCACGAACACGATCGCCTACCCGCTCACCCGCGCGCTGTACGGCGCGCGCGTCCGGCAGCCGATCGGCGGCGAGTTCGGATTCGCCGCCGAGCTCGCGCAGGGGTGGATCGCCGAGCCGGTGTGGGAGACCGACGTCGCGAAGTTCGGGATCGACATCTTCATGACCACGACAGCGCTCGCGCGCGGTGTTCGGGTCGCCCAGGCCTTCCTCGGCGCGAAGATCCACGACCCCAAGGACCCGGGCGCGGACCTCGGCCCGATGTTCACGCAGGTCGTCGGCACGCTGTTCTCTCTTGCGCGCCGCAACGAAGGCATCTGGCAAGGCGTCACCGGATCGCGCGACGTTCCGGTGATCGGCGACGTGCAGCCGGTCGAGCCCGAGCCGGTGAACGCGAACGTCCCGATCCTGGTGGAGAAATTCCGCGCCGGCGCCAAGGAGCAGGCCACCGCGTGGCGTGGGCTCCTCTCGCAGGGGGCGCAAGACGCCGCGCGGGAGTCGGCCGAGTCCGGCGAGACGCGCGCGATCAGCGGCGAGCTGTGGGCGCGGGCGGTGTACGACATCCTCGCCGTGGCGAAACGGCGCGAGGACACCGAGACCCTGGCGCGCGCGCTCCTGCCGCTCTACTTCGCGCGGGTGGCCGCACTCATCGACGAGGTGAAGGGGCTCGACCAGGCCGGCGCGGAGCGCGTCGTCGAGCAACAGGCTCTCGCTTTCGAGCGCGCGAAGCCGTACCTCGTGGAGCGCTGGGCCTGACGGCCTCTCTGAAGGAGGACGCGCTCGTCCTCGTGACCGAGGACGACGGTGGACTGCCCCTCGGCGCGTCGAGCCCTCTCGGCCTCTACTACCACGACACGCAGTACCTCTCCGGGTACGGGCTGCGCGTGAACGGCACGCGGCCGATCCTCCTCTCGGCGAACACCGAGCAGAACTACGTGGCGACCTTCCAGCTCATGCACTCCGAAGGCGCGACCCTGGGCACGGCGCGACACGCCGCCGAAACACTCTCCATCCGGCGCA
>DASYSC010000015.1:0-10836 GCA_036003765.1 Candidatus Limnocylindria bacterium | reverse complement strand
TGAGAAGGTTGACGGTGAAGCCGGTCGGTCCCATCGCCCCGCGGACCGCGCCCGACACGATCGCGCCGACCGCATTCGCCGCGCTCCACGCGAGCGCGAACAGCGCGTTCGCCCCGGCGCGCTCCGCCGGCGTGAACGAGGAGAGCTGGAACGCGTTGACGGTCCCGCTCGCTCCAAACATCAGGAAGTGACGTGCCGCAAGAGCGGCGACCGCTATCGCGAGGTTGCCGGTGAAAGCGGCGACCAGTGCGAACGGCAACGACAGCGCTTCGACGAGAACGATGGATGGGATCGCGCCAAGGCGCGCCGCGACGAATCGTCCGTGAACGAGCGCGCCCAAGCTCCCGGACACCGCGAGCACGCCCAGAAGCAGGCCCAGCGCCGCGAAGGGAATGCCGTACCGGTCGGCGAAGAAAAGGTTCAGGAAGGGAAGGAAGCTTCCCGCACCGAATCCGAAGAGCGTTTCGATGACCAGGAACCGCCGAACGAGATCGTTCCGTGTCGGCGCGGCCAGCGTCTCGTGGCCGACGCGCACCGACTGGATCGCGAGCACAGGCACGATCGAGAGCGCGGCGATCATTCCGCCGGTGGCGACGAGCGCTCGGAACACGAGCGGATCACCCGGACGCGTGCCGAGGAGCCCCGCGACGGGCGCGGCCAGCGCACCCGCGAGCGCACTCGACAGGAACGCGGCGGTCGTTCCCAGCGCGACCTGCTGACCGAAGCGCGTCGCGCGTCGCGCGGCATCGGTCGCGTCCGCGAGGAGCGCCGCCCCCGATGAGCTCGCGATGATCCCGCCGAAGCCCACGAGCCCCGCCGAGAGAAAGAGCGGCAGCAGCTCGTTGAACACCAGGATCCCAGTGATACCGATGCCGGTCAGCGTGCCCCCGACAATGATGGCGGCGCGGCGCGAACGACCGCGGGTAAAGGCCGCCGCGGGGATCGCGCCCCCGACGACGCCCATGGCTTGCGCCCCGGCAAGCAGACCGATCGAGAACTCGTCGAATCCGAGAGCCCGGTAGAGAAAGTTCAGGTAGAAGGAGGCGACGCCAAGACCGAAAGCTCCCAAGCCCGCCGCCGCCAGATAAAGGACGGCGTCACGCCGTCCGAGCGCCGTTGCTATTGCGGCTGGCCGAGGGTCAAGTCGACCGTCTGCGCCTTGCCGTCGCGGATCAGCGTGAGCTTCACCTTGTCCCCGGGCCGGAACTTCACCATGACGCTCTGGAGAGGATGCTGCGGATCGATCATTTGGTCGTTGACCGTGGTGATGATGTCATTGACGCGAATGCCCGCCTGCGCCGCGGGCGACCCACGGACGACCTGCGTCACGATGATCCCGGTGGTGCCCGTCGGTAGTCCGAGTTGCGCCCCCTGACGCGCGGAGAGCTGCGTGTACTGGACACCGATGAAGCCGCGGACGACCTTGCCGTTCTTGATCAGTTCGTCGGCGATCTGCCGCACGGTGTTGCTGGAGATCGCGAATCCAAGGCCACTCGCGTTGCTCGCGACCAGCGTGTTCACTCCGATGACCTGATGCGTCGCGGCCCAGATGAGCGGCCCTCCGGAGTTTCCCTCGTTGATCGCCGCGTCGGTCTGAACGAGATCTTCCAGGAAGATGGACTGCGACTCGGCAACGCGGCGGCCCTTGGCCGAGACGATACCCGCGGTCACGGTGTTCTGGAACTCGCCGAGCGGGCTTCCGATGGCGACGACCGTCGATCCCACCGGCACCGCGTCGCTGTCGCCAAGCGTCGCGGCTTTGAGGTTTTGTGCGTTGACTTGGAGGACCGCGAGATCGGTCAGCTGATCGCGGCCGACGAGCTTCGCCTCGAGCTTACGGTTGTCGGAGAAGACGACGTCGAAGGCTGCACCCGGATCCGTGTCGCGGACGTTCTCGACGACGTGGTTGTTGGTGACGATGTAACCGCGGTTCGCGTCGACGATGAACCCCGAGCCGCTCGACTGAGGTTGGCCGTTGGAGAGCTTGTTGATCACCGTGACGACCGAAGGCAGCAGATCTTGAACGACGGCGACGATCGGCTCGCTCGTTCCGGCGCCGGCACCGCTTGGTGCCGCCGGCGGGGGAGGAGCGCTCGCAAGCGGCTCCGGAGTCGGTGACTCCGCCGTTTGAGGCACGACGCAGGACGTGGCGATGGCGCCCAGGAGAATGCTCCGGATCGCGATGCGGACGGCGCTCACGCCGGAACTATCGCCGGGGCAGGCGTGAGGTTTCCACCGCCGCGCCGGCCGTGGCCTTGCGACGCCGGGCCGTCGGCCGCACGGCCTCGGGCTCGACCATCTGTCCGACAGCCGTCGCGCGGATCTCGAGGTCGACATGGGCGTCGGGCTCGATCGTGACGGCCCAGCTGCACGAGATCTCGAGCTGCTGATAGATGCGCTCGAAGCCATGCTCCGAGTTGGTGATCGAGTAGATCGGGCGCGTGGTGACCTCGCATGGCGGATCGATCGCGAAAGCGATGTCAAAGTGCTTCGACTCGGAGTGAACGGCGATCTCCGTCACGTGGCGCACGTCGATGGGCTTGCCCGCGGTCGTCTTGCGTGTCCCGACGGTGATCACATCGGCGGGGTTCTGCTCCGACAGGAGCCCCACGTTGGTCGCGCTCGTGAACTGCAGAGAGATCGCCTCCTCGCCTTCGTTCCGCAGCCGGTAGCGCACGCCCGCGGCGAGGCCTTCGTCCGCGATCCGGATGTCTTTGCGGATGCCGAATCCGGGGACGCTGGTCAGCGCGCGGGCCGGCGGCTCCAAGATCAGGCTCACGGTGCGCGCCTCGCGCTGCGGCGTGAGCTGGTAGTGGTAGCCGTGCAGCACCACGGGCTCAGCCTTGCCGACGCGGAAGCTGTCCTGGAAGAACGCGCGCCGCGCGACGTCGTATTCGAGCAGCTTCGAGAGGCCACGCTCGCGGGCGCGAACGCTCTCATGGATGGACTTCGTTTCCTTCTCGGCCGCCTTGCCGACGAGCACCTTGCCGGCCTTCTCGGCGCGGCGCAGCGCCTCGTGCTCGGCCTCGGGACGGCGCGCGAGCGTATCGACGAGGTTGGTCGCCGACGCGTAGATATCCCACTCGATCACCGCGCCGCCCTGGACGTGAACGAAGACCGCCCCCGCGTTGCCGCGGAAGATGTACTCGTCGTAGCCGTCGACGTCGTAATCCCGTTGCTCCCCTGCCGCGGTCCGGCGTTCTGAGAGGATCCGCTCCGCTTTCAGGAGTGAGGCGTACGCGTCTGCCCGAAGGTGCGGAAAGTAGATGCCGCCGAACACGCCGTGCCAGTAGACGTCGTTGCCCTGCGCGCGCCAGAGGTTCTGCTGCGCTTGCCGGACCTCTTGCGACGCGTCAAGGATGCTGCGGCGCGCGAGCTCCTCGCTCACGATCAGCATCCGCTTGTGCAGCCCGTTGCTCTCGGGGTACTTCGCGAAGAAGTTGCGCCAGAGCGGTGCGGTCACGAGCGCCGCGAGATCGTCCCCGAGCTTGTGGCGCGCCTGCTGGTACCGCCGCGCGGCGTTCGCATCGAGCGCCCACTCCGCCATCTCGGGGTACGAACCGCCGGGGATGTAGACACGCCGTGCCGGCTTTTGAAAGATCCACGCGTCCTCGAGTGTGGTTGTCTGCAGGAAGTCGGCCTGCGCGAGGGCGCTGAAGAACTGCTCGAGCCAGCCGTCCTTGTGCACGCGCTGGTACGTGCCCGGCCACGCGCCGAATTTCTCGCCGTCGTCCGCATACACCACGAGGCGCGCGCCCTCATCAGCTCTCGAGCGCAGCTCCTTCATCGACTGCCCCACATCCCGGAACGGGATGAGGTAACGCAGCTTCATGCTTCCGGGGAAGACAATGACCGGTAGTCCCTGATCCTCGGTGACGTATGACTCGCCGAGCTCTTGTGGACGGAGTCCCGCCTGTAGGAAGTGTTCGTCGTCGAGGACCGTGTAAGCGACCCCCGCCTCCGCGAGAAGCGACGGAAGGTGCGGCTCCCACACGCGCTCGGTGAGCCACGCGCCGAGCGGGCGTTGACCGAAGATCGCGTGCACGCGATCGGACAGCGCGCGGATCTGTCCCACACCGTCGCGCCGCGGCACGCCGACAAGGACGGGCTCGTAATACCCGCCCGATAGGAGCTCGATCTGGCCCCGCCGCACCAGGTCGGCGAGGTCACCGATCACGTCAGGGCGGTTGGCCTCGAGCCAGTCCAGGAGCGGACCGGAGAAGTGGAGGCTCGCCTTCACCTCCGGGTGGCGGTAAAGGGTGGCCACGAGCGGGGCATACGCTCGCTCGGTCACCTCCTGGAGGACTGACGGGAAGTTCCCGGCCGGCTGGTGCTGGTGGAAAACCAGCGCCAATCGCAGGCGATCGGCCACTAACGACGCATTTTACCAAAAATGGCTTCTCCGTACGGTCTGCGTACAAAATCACCCCCCGGATGTCAACGAACTCGACAACAGGCCGTTCTGTATTCAGGCTTGCAGCGAATGTTCGGTCGGCTGGTCATGTACGCGGCGCTGCTGATTGCGCTCGGGATAGTCATTGTCAGCGCCTGCACGCCACAGCAGGAGGCCGCGCCCTCTCCGACGATCGCAGCTCCGTCACCGTCCGCTTCGCGTGCATCTACGCCAGTGGCCACAGCCGCCCCACCGGCGACGCTCACCCCGCGCCCGCCCGCCACGGCGACCGCCCCCGCCAGTCCTGGCTCGTCTCCCGCGGCGGCGTGCCCGCGGGTCACCGGGGGCGGCCCGGCCAACCAAGCGCAGCTCGTGGCGGTCCGGATCGCCCACCAGACCGGCTTCGATCGCCTCGTGTTCGAGTTCGGCCCGAGCACCGCGCCTGGCCCCTTCGGGATGCCGGCCTACACCATCGAAGCGGCGAATTCGCTCGCCGGCCCGAGCGGGCAGCCGGTGACGATCGCGGGCAGCGCGCTCTTCGGAACGCGCTTCCAGAACGCGTCTACCCAGAACCCCAACGGGACGCCGAGCTATACGGGCAGCACCGACATGAAGCCGACGACCCCGCTGGTCAAACAGGTGCGCCTCGTCGAGGACTTCGAGCGCGTGCTGGTCTGGGGCACGGGCCTCGACCATCTCGCGTGCCCGAAAGTGAGCGAGCTTTCAGGCCCCTTCCGCGTCATCTTGGATTTCCCGACCCCGCCCTAGGAAGGACGGGCAGGGTAGGGGCCCAGACGACCGCTGGGCCTCCGCCGACGGAGCAGCAAGGCTGCGCAGGAGGCGCGGTTTGAGAGATAATTCTGACTCCGCACGAGTTCCTAAGGGAGCGTCTTGCCTTGGCTGAAGCGCAAAAGCTGACCGTCCATCCGCGCGCCGTCCTCGGTAAGAAGGTGAAGGCCCTTCGCCGCAAGGGCGTGCTTCCCGGCGTCCTCTTCGGGGGCCGCGCCGACTCGACGCCGGTCGAGACGGACCTCCACACCTTCGAGCTCTCCTACCGCCGCTGGGGCAACACGACGCTCCTCGCGCTCACCGGGCTCGACGGCGGCGAGGTCCCCGCGCTTGTCCACGACGTCAGCCGCGATCCGGTCAGCGGCCAGATGCTCCACGTCGACTTCGCTCGCGTTTCGCTGACGGAGAAGACGCATGCCGACGTCCCGCTCCACTTCGTAAAGGAATCGCCCGCGGTACGCACGCTCGGCGCGGTGCTCCTCCACGCACTCTCCGAGGTGACGGTCGAGGCCTTCCCGCAGGACATGCCGCGCGCGATCGAGGTGGACCTCTCGGGTCTTCAGGAGATCGACGACGCGATCTTCGTGCGTGACCTCAAGGTCGACGCGACGACACTCCGCATCATCAACGACCCGGACGTGCTCGTCGTGAAGGCTGTGCCGGTCAAGGTCGAGGAAGAGCCGAAGGCTGCCGAGGCTGCGGTACCCGCCGAGGGCGAGGTCGCTGCGGAAGGCGAAGCCGCGGAAGGCGCCGCGCCGGCCCCGGTCGCTGCCGAAGGAGCGAAGGGCGCCGCTCCCGCCCCCGCAAAGGGTGCGGCACCCGCGGCGGAAGGCGCAGCCAAGGGCGCACCGCCCAAGGCTCCGGCCGGAGGCGCGAAGAAGTCTTAGCCGGCGAAATCAGCTAACGACGCGTCCGGGAACGGGTTGTCGGCGCGTTCGAGGCTGCGGAGCTCGACCTCGTCCTCATACGGATCACCGCCGCGAGCGATCGCGACCGCACGACGGAAGCGTTGCGCGTGCGCGCGGAAGCGTTCAACGGCGTAGTCCGCGGCCTGGCCGGTGGTGACGAGGAACGGCCAGTCGCTGGACTGCGCGAGCAGCAGCTCGCGCATGGCTTGCCGCGCGGCGCGCTCGCGGAAGGGATCGTCCCTCGGCGGCGCCGCGCGAAGCTGTTCGACCTCGGGCGCGAGTCGCCCGAGCTCGTCCCACATCCAAGCGGTACCTTCGTTGCGCCACGTCGAGTGGTCGTTGTTCTTCCCCCATGAGCCCTCGGAAAGCGTGACCCGCTCGCGCGGCGGCTCGCGGTCGAGGTACTCCGCAGCCGTCGCGATGCGGACATCGGACTCGCTCATCTGGCGAAGCACCAGGCCAAGCCAGTCCACACCCTCGAACCACCAGTGGCCGAAGAGCTCGCTGTCGAACGTCACCGCCAACAGCGGATCCTGTCCATCGGCATCGCGCTGCGCGAGCTCGTCACGGACGACTTGCACAAAATGGCTCGCGTGCTCGCGAACGCGCTCGGCCGCGCGACCGGGCGAGTAGGTGTCCTTCTCCCCGAGCCCGAGATGGACCGACGTCACGCGCCAGTAACGGAGACCGCTGCGGTCGTCCTTGCGGTGGAACTCGCGGTAGTGCGGATCGCCCGGGTAGCCCATCATCGCCGACCAGACCTGGCCCGAGACGCGATCGTGTCGCGCGATGGCGACGACGTCGGAGTCGCCGACGTAATACGGCCGCAGCAGGTCCACGTCGGTTTGCGTCGGCGCGCTCGCGACCGCAACGCGCGGCTCGTGCGGCGCATGGCGTCGGAGCTCGCTCTGCCCGCGCCGGCGCGCGACCTCACCCGCGGCTTGCGCGTGCCCGGGCAAGAGCGCAGCGTCGGTGAAGAAGTGCGTGATCCCATGGTCCTCGAGGGCGCTCTCGAGACCGGGCGCGTACGCGCACTCGGGGAGCCAGATCCCGGTCGGCTCGATCCCGAGAAGCCGGCGCGACGAGCGGCGACCAATGCGCAGCTGCGCGTCGACGGACGCACGATCGAGCAACGGGAGGTAGCCGTGCGTCGCGGCGGAGGTGAGGATCTCGACGTGCCCGCTTCTCGCGAGATCCGCGAACGCGCCGACGAGGTCGCGCCCGAAGCGGCGCGTGTAGACCTCGCGCAGCCTGCGGTAGGAGCTCAGATAGAAGTCGGCGAGGGCGGCGCGTCCGTCGTCGCCGACGTCGACGAAACGGCGCAGGTCCTTCTCGGCCCGGCGGACCTGGTCGTCGATGTATTCGAGGTTGCGGACATCGACGTCGTGATCCGCGAGCTGCTCGAGGAGCACCGGCGTCAGGCCGATGACGATCCGGTACCCGACGCCCGCCTCCCGTAGGTCGTAGAGCAGCCCGAGCAGCGGGAGGTAGGTGCCGAGCACGGCCTCATGGATCCACTCTTCGCCGTGCGGCCAGCGGCCGGCGCCGCGGCAGTAAGGCAGGTGCGAGTGGAGTGCGAGAACAAAGGTGCCCACTACAAACATTCTGTGGCACGGCCGGCTCGTGGCCATCTTGTGTCGGGATCGTTGCCTGTTCGCGCGCTGCGGTACTAACGCGGCGGAATCCATGGCCCCGGGGATGCAGCGCCTGCTCGGTGGGCTAGTAGGCACCAGTTAAGCCCAAAGAAGAGAGGGTCATATGCCCGCGCCTGTCACTGATCTGGGCACTGCGCTCATCACGGGCGTCACCGCCGGCCTGGTGACGCTCATCGCAGCGCTTCCCGCGATCCTCGGCGCCATCGTTCTCCTCGTCCTGGGCTGGATCATCGCCGGCATCGTCGGCGGTCTCATCGCCCGAGGGCTTCGCGCGATCAAAGTCGACGCGATGGCCGACCGCGCCGGCGTCACCGCCTTCCTGCGCCGGGCCCAAGTCAAGGCCGATGCGGCCGGGGTCATCGCCGGCGTCGCGAAGTGGTACATCCGGCTCATCTTCGTGCTCATGGCGGCGAATGCCGTCGGCCTCACCGCGGTCAGCACGGTGGTGAATCAGGTCCTCGGGTTCATCCCGAATCTGATCGTGGCCGTCGTTATCCTCGCCGCGTTCTCGTGGCTCGCTTCGCTGGCGCGCAACGTCGTCAGCGGCGTTTCGATGCCCAACGCGAAGACCCTGGGCATGCTGGCGTACGGGGCCACGTTCGGCTTCGGCGTCATCGCCGCGGCGACGCAGATCGGCGTCGCCGCGCCACTCGTCGAGGTCCTCTTCGCGGGGATCGTCTTCGCTCTCGCGCTCGCGTTCGGCCTCGCCTTCGGACTCGGCGGCCGCGAGGAGGCCGCACAGATGTGGCGCGGCCTGCGCGGCTCGGTCCGCGAGGTCGCTTCCAGTCCGACTCCTACGCCGATGGACCGCGGGAACGGCCGTCCCTTCGAGCGCCAGGAGTCTTCGGTCCGGTAACCCGCACGTATCCGCGCTACGGCCGCCAGTCTCGAGCAGGACCGAGGCTGGCGGCCTCTTCATAGCGTGATGAGGCGCGCTCGCAAGCCAAATTGACCGCGTGTTTGGGCGCGGGTACGCTCGGGCGGACGTGCTAGCCGCGCTCGCGGCAAGCCAATCTGCTGCATGGCACGTCAGCAGGCTCCGCCGCGATGTCAGGCGAGACGTCCGCAGAGGAGGCATGCCATGTTGCGATCCACGCGGTCCATTGCCGTTGTCGCCCTCACCGCTCTCCTGGTGACGACCGCTTGTTCGTCGGGCGGGAATGCGCCTGGGACAGCGGCAGCCGGTAGCACGATCAACGTCATGTCGCTCTGGGGCGGGAGCGAGCAGGACTCCTTCCAGAAAGTGCTCGACGCGTTCAAGACGAAGACGGGCGTCACGGCGAAATACGAATCTGTCCGCGCGGACTACTCGACGACGCTGCAAACGCGCATCTCTGGCGGCAATCCGCCGGATGTGGCGATCATCCCGGGGATCGGATTCCTGCGCCAGTTCGCGCGTCAGGGGTCGCTCAAGAAGGTCGCCGACCTCGGGATCGACGTGAACTCGCTCAAGTCGAACTACGCACCGGGCATCCTCGAGATCGGACAGGTCGACGGGACCCAGTACGCGATCATGGTGAAGTTCAACAGCAAGAGCACCGTGTGGTACAGGCCCGACAAGTTCAAGACGCTCGGCGTCCAGCCGGCGACCGACTGGAATGCTTTCACCAAGCTTTTGGCCGACATCAAGGCCAAAGGCCAGACGCCGCTCGGTCTCGGAGCCGGTGACTCGTGGACGCTCACCGACTGGTTCGAGAGCGTCTACGTGCGTCAGGCCGGTCCCGAAAAGTACGACCAGCTCTTCAGCGGCAAGCTGCCCTGGACCGACTCGTCCGTCAGCGCCGCGGTCGACACCATGAAGCAGGCCCTCAACGACCAGTACGTCGCCGGAGGCATCACGGCCGCCCTTGGCCGAGTCTTCACAGACGGCATCGGCCAGGTGTTCAGCGCCAACCCACAGGCTGTCGTGTACTACGAGGGCGGCTTCGTTGGCGGCATCGCCACCGGTCAGACGAACACCGCCCTCAAGGTCGGCGAGTCGATCGACTGGTTCGACTTCCCCGCCATCAACAACAACAAGTCGGTCACCATCGGCGGCGACGTGATCGCCGCCTTCACCGCTAAGCCGGGCGTCAAGGAATTCCTCCAGTACATGACCACATCCGACGCAGGGTCGGTCTGGGCGGGCACCGGCGCGGTGATCTCGCCGGTCAAGTCCGTGCCGGCGAGCGCCTACCCGAACGACCTCGCCAAGCGCGAGGCGGCACAGGTCGCAAACGCATCCGCGGTCCGCTTCGACGGCTCCGACCTGTTGCCCGGAAGTAGCGGAGGGGACATGGGCGCCAATCTGCAGGACGCCCTCCGCGGTAAGACCGTCGACTGGGCGAAGTTCGAAACATCGGTTCAAGCCGCGTGGAAAGCGGAGAAATGACGAGGCGCTCGACCTAATCCATGGAGCGGATGGGAACGTCACCCATCCGCTCCGTTACGGACGGAGATAGATGGGGCTCGCGCCAACGCCAGCGGTACCGGCCCAAAAGCTGCCCACGCGGGACCTCACCGCCGTGCGACGCGCGCGCGGCCCCGAGGCTCCGAACTACGGCGCCGCGATCCTTTTCCTGCTGCCCGCGGCGATCCTCCTCATCGTTTTCCTGCTCTACCCGTCCCTCTACACGGTCCTGCTCAGCTTCAACCGCGGGCGTAATGGCGTCTTCGACGAGTGGGTCGGTCCCGACAACTACGTCCGCCTGTTCAGCGATCCAGACTTCATCAACCTCGCGACGTTCCCGCCCTCCGGAGCGCTCTGGAACAACGTCCTCTGGATCGTCTTCTACACGAGCATCGTGATCTTCCTGGGGCTGATCATCGCGGTCGTCGCGGCCCGCGTCCGCTATGAATCGGTCATCAAGGCGATCGTCTTCATCCCCATGGCGATCGCGGCGACCGCTCTCGCGGTCATCTGGAAGTTCGTGTACTCGCCTGACGCGAACATCGGCCTCCTCAACGCGATCCTGGCCACCTTTGGGGTGGCGCCGATCTCCTGGCTCGGCGACGAACACATCGTCAACTTCGCGCTCATCGGCGTCGGCATCTGGGGATCGGTCGGCTTCGCGACGGTCATCCTCTCGGCGGCGGTGAAGAGCATCCCGGC
>DASYSC010000014.1:0-7243 GCA_036003765.1 Candidatus Limnocylindria bacterium | reverse complement strand
AGCCAGCTCGGGATCGTTGTGGTCCATTCCGGCCAGAGCCACGAAGCGCTTCGGTCCATCAAAGTCGTCGTGCACCCGCCGTGAGAGCTCGATCGGCACGATCCGGTCGCCCTCGCCCCCGACCACCAGGACTGGAGCGCGCACAGCGACGAGGGCGTCGCTGACCCGAAAGGTATCCATCAACAGAGGATCGGCCACCGGTAGATACGGGTAATGGATGCGGCCGACATCCGCGAGCGATGGGAATGGGGACCGAAGGATGAGGGCGAAGGGAGCGCGGTCGGCCGCGAGCCGCGCCGCTACGGCCGTGCCAAGCGATTCGCCGAAGTAAACGATGCGCGCGGGATCGACCCCCGCGCGCGAGGCGAGATAGTCGAGCGCCGCACGAGCGTCGGTTCGAAGACCGGCCTCCGTCGGCGTCCCCGGATTGCCGCCGAACCCGCGGTAGTCGAAGAGCAGGACAGCGTGGCCGGCACCCGCGAGGCCCCGCGCGAGACCCACGCGAAGCGAGCGGTCGCCGGCATTCCCGTTGAAGACGAGGACCGTATTCCCGCTCGCCTTGGTCGAGGCGGGAACGAACCAGGCGCCGAGACGGAGCCCGTCCTCGGTCCGGACCTCGAGGTCCTCCGCACCAGGCAGCACGCTTGAGGCGCTCGGCACCGGACCTGGCCCGGGGAAGTAGAGGAGGCTGCGCTGCGTCAGCCAGGTGAAGAACAGGAACGCGATGGCACCTACGGCGATGGCGATCGGGACAAGCACGAGCGGCATAGCGACTCGCCTCGCGCTCACGCCGCTACAGGCGTCGCTGACTTCCGGTGACGACGGGCAGCCACTCCGCTCTCTTCGCCTCGTACGCAGCGATGTCTCGATCGTGCTTCGAAGTCAGCGCGATGTCGTCGAGTCCCTCGAGCAGGCGGGTGCGGGAAAAGTCGTCCAGCGTGAAGGAGGCGCGGACGATCCCCGCCTCAACGGTGCGCCGCTCGACGTCGACGGCGATCTCGGTCGAGGGATCTGCCCGCACCGCATCGACGAGCCGGGTGACGGTCGCGCTATCGAGCTCGACCGGCACGAGGCCATTTCTTAGCGCGTTGTTCCTGAAGATGTCGGCGACGCGTGGCGCGATCACCGCGCGAAAGCCAGCCTCCATGAGCGCCCAGACCGCGTGCTCGCGCGACGAGCCGCTTCCGAAGTTCGCGCCAGCGAGCAAGATCGACGCGCCTCGATAGCGATCGTCGTTGAGCACGAATGCCGGATCTCGCCGCCACGCTTCGAACAGGCCAGCCGCATACCCCGTCCGCTCGAGGCGCTTCAGCCAATAGCTCGGGATGATCTGGTCGGTGTCGACATCCGCGCGCGCGAGCGGCAGCGCGCGGCCGGCGATGCGGCGGACGGCCTGCATCAGCGAAGATCCGACGGGAGAGCGAAGTGCCCGGCTACCGCCGTCGCCGCGGCCACCGCCGGTGAGACCAGATGGGTCCGCCCGCCGGGACCCTGACGCCCTTCAAAGTTGCGGTTCGAGGTCGACGCGCACCGCTCGCCGGGACGGAGGATGTCCGGATTCATCCCGAGGCACATCGAGCAGCCCGCGTCGCGCCACTCGAAGCCCGCGTCGATGAAGACACGGTCGAGGCCCAACCGCTCCGCGTCGGCCTTCACCCGCATCGACCCGGGGACGGCGAGCGCGCGCATGCCGGGTTTCACGCGGCGCCCCTGAAGGACCTCGGCAGCGGCGCGCAGGTCGTCGAGGCGCGCGTTCGAGCACGAACCGATGAAGACCGCATCGACCGAGATGTCGCGCACCAGCGTCCCGGGGCGAAGGTCCTGGTAGGCGAGGGCACGGCGCGCGCTCTCGCGCGCCTCAGCGGGCAGCGCGTCGGGTTCGGGCACGCGGTCCTCGATCGTGACCGATTGCGCGGGATTCGTGCCCCAGGTGACGTACGGACGCAGTTGGCTCGCGTCGATGCCGACCTCGCGATCGAATCGCGCGTCGGGATCCGTGGCGAGCGACCGCCAGTCGTCAAGCGCGCGCTCCCAGAGCGGACCTTTCGGCGCGTATGGCCGTCCTTCCAGCCACGCGAACGTGATGTCGTCCGGCCCGACGAGTCCGGCGCGCGCTCCGGCCTCGATCGACATGTTCGAGATCGTCAGACGACCTTCCATCCCGAGCGCGCGAATCGTGGAGCCGCGGTACTCGATGACCTTGCCGGTGCCGCCCGCTGTCCCGATGCGGCTGATGATGGCCAGGATCACGTCCTTGGCCGCGCAGTCGGCTGGCAGCGCGCCATCGACCGTGACGGCCATCGTGCCCGGCTTGGTCTGCGCGATCGTCTGCGTCGCGAGGACATGCTCGATCTCGCTCGTGCCGATGCCCCACGCGAGGGCGCCGAGCGCGCCGTGCGTCGACGTGTGGCTGTCGCCGCACACGATGGTCATTCCCGGCTGCGTGAGGCCGAGCTGCGGCGAGATGACATGGACGATCCCCTGGTCTGGGCTCCCCATCGGGAAGCAGCGAATGCCGAACTCGCGCGCGTTGCTGGCCATCGCTTCGATCTGCTTCGCGGAGATGGGCTCAGGCGGTTCGTCGTTCGTCGGGACGTTGTGATCCATCGTCGCGAGCGTGAGGTCAGGCCGTCGCACGCGCCGTTTCGCGAGCCGCAGGCCCTCGAAAGCCTGCGGGCTCGTCACCTCATGGACGAGGTGCAGGTCGACATAGAGAAGGTCGGGCTCGCCGGCAGCGCGGCGCACGACGTGCCGTTCCCAGACCTTCTCTGAGAGAGTGCTTGCTCCAACCGACGAGGACGTCGGGCCCACGGTTCAAGTATGGGTGGGCGCGGTCGCGAAGAGCTCCTCAGCGGCGAAGCCGTGCGTGCGCAAAAGGCTGAGCACCGCGTCGGCGTGCGCGCGGTCGCGCGTGTCCACAATGACATCGAGGCCGACGCGGCCAAGCAAGGCGTACGGACCGAGGCGGTGGATCCCGACGTGAAGGATGTTGATGTGCTCGCGCGCCAGCAGGCCGGTGAGCTCGTGCAGCATCCCGGGTTTGTCTTCGAGCCAGGTGCGGAACGCGAGGTAACGCCCCGCGGAGACAAGGCCCTGCTGCAGCGCCTTCCCGAGAAGGTTCGGGTCGATGTTCCCGCCGCTGATGACGACGCCCACCTTGCTTCCGGCGCCGACCCGCCCGTCGAGCTCGAGGACCGCGGCGAGCGCGGCGGCGCCCGCGCCCTCGGCCAGCAGCTTGGTTCGCTCGAGGAGCACGACGATCGACCGCGCGATCGCCTCGTCGCTCACCGTGATCACGTCGTCGACAAGGCGCTTGACGATCGCCAGCGTCCGTTCGGCCGGGCGTCGGACGGCGATGCCGTCGGCGATCGTCGCGGCCAGCCGCTCGACCACCGCGCCCGACCTGAATGACTCCGCGAACGCGGACGCGCCCGCGGCCTGTACGCCGACGATCCGCGGCCGCGGGGTGCGCGCCGATGCCGCGAGCGCGACGCCGGCGATGAGACCGCCGCCACCGACCGGGACGACCAGGGTGTCGAGATCGCGCACGTCGTCGAGCAGCTCGAGTGCGAGCGTGCCCTGTCCCGCGATCACATCGTCGTCGTCGAAGGCGTGTATGTACGCGCGCTTGCGGTCGCGCGCGATCTCGACGGCCGCGGCGTGCGCGTCGTCGTAGCTCTCGCCGAGGAGGAGCGCCTCGGCGCCGGTGCGCTGGATTGCGGTGAGCTTCGCGAGCGGCACGCCCTGCGGCAGTACGACCGTCGCCGGCACGCCGAGAAGCTGCGCCGCATACGCGACGCCCTGTCCGTGGTTCCCGGCGGACGCCGTCACCACTCCGTTCACGCGCTCGCGCGCGTCCTTCCGGAGCAGCGCGTGAAGCGCGCCGCGGATCTTGAACGCCCCCGTCTTCTGCAAATTTTCGAGCTTCAGGAATACCTCGCGGCCGGAGAGCACCGACAGTGCCTCCGAACGCTCGGTGGGCGTTCGCCGGATGTGCGATGCGATGAGCGACGCGGCCTCGTCCACGGCCGACGCGTCGAGCGGACGACGCGCGACCACTGCCATCAGGCTAGGCGACCCGGTCGAACGCCCGGCGCAACCGGCGCACGCCCTCGTCGATGCGATCCGGAGTCGGCGCGCTGATCGAGAAGCGAAGCGCGTTCGAGTGGTCGCGGCCGATCGCGAACGCCTCGCCGGGAACGAAGGCCACGCCCTCCTCGAGCGCGACGTCGAGCAGCGTGCGTGCGTCGACGCCGGTGGGAAGACGGACCCAGAAGTAGAAGCCGCCGTCGGGATCGTTCCAGGTCACTCCCGTCCCGGCGAACTCGCGCGCGAGCGCGCTATGCGCGCGTTCCTGCTTGGTGCGATAAAGCTCACGCAACCGGCCGATGTGCGCGTCGACGCCACCGCGACGATGGAACTCGAGGACGATGCGCTGCGCGAGCGTTCCGGTGCTCGAGTCCATCGTCTGTTTCACCTTGGCCATGCGCCGGATCACCTCCGGAGCGGCGATGACCCAGCCTACCCGCAGGCCGGGGAGGAACGTCTTCGAGAACGTGCCGATAGAAACGACATCGACACGCGAACCGAGCGACGCGAGCGATGGAAGGTCCACGCCGCGGTAGCGCAGGAGTCCGTACGGATCGTCTTCGACGACGATCGCGTCGTAGCTCGCGGCGAGCGCGAGCAGCGACTCGCGTCGCGCGAGCGAGAGCGTCTCCCCCGACGGGTTCTGAAAATTGGGGACGACGAAGAACATGCGCGGCCGCGCCGCGCTGCGCCGAATGAGCCGGGATGCCTCACCCACATCGAGGCCTTCGCTATCGACCGGCACTTCGAGCACGGTGGCGCCGTGATTGCGGAACGCGGAGAGGGCGTTTGCGAAGCCGGGCGACTCCGCCACGACGACGTCGCCGGGGCGCAGGTAGACGCGGCACGCGAGGTCGATGGCCTGCAGCGCGCCGGCGCTGATCAGCACGTCGCCCGCGTCGGCATCCAGACCGCGCGCGCAGGCGCCGGCGGCGACGACCTCCCGGAGCTCCGGCTCGCCCTCGGTGATGCCGTAGCCGAGCGCGCTCGCGCCCTCCCGGCGCAGCACCGCCGCGCTTAGATCGTCGGCGCCGACGAGATCAAGCGCCTCGCGTGAGGGCGAGCCGACCGCGAAGGACACGGTGTCGCGCGTCTGGCGAGCCACGATGCCGATGGTCTCGTCGATGAACGAGCCAAAGACCTCGTGCTCGCGTCGCGTGCTCGGTTCAGGCAACGGTGCGACCGCGCCGCCGCTCATCGCCGGAAGGATCTCGACGGTCCGCTTGCCGCTGAGGTCGGCATCGGCGGAGAGGAACCGAACGTCTTCTCCGTCGACGAAGACGTTCACGAACCGGCCGAACTCGCCGTCGCGAAGCACGCGGGCCGCGAGCTCGGGATAGCGATCGGAGATCTCTCGTGTGAGGGCGCCCAGATCCGCCGCGTCGAACGTGAGGGTCGCGTTGCCGCCGGCCGCTGCGCGAAGTGGTGTTGCGAGACGAACGATGAGGCTCATGAGTCGCGGGGACCCTGCCCCCGTGAACCCCCGAGCGATTCCGCATATGCAGAGCGGAACTCGTCGATGTCCGCGGCGATCGCGGGACCGACCGGCGGGGCCTCGAGCGCCCCCTTGTACGCGTTGCCGGTGATGTAGAGCACGACGGTCTCATCGGGACCGAACACGCCGCGCTCAGCGAGCGCTCGCGCGGTCGCGACCACCACGCCGGCGGCCGGTTCGCCGAGGACGCCCTCGGTAGCCGCGAGCAACGCGCATCCTTCGAGCACATCCGCGTCGCTCACCGACGCCGCCGATCCGCCGCTCGCGCGGATCACCGCGACCGACCCGTCGCCGTCGGCAGGGGTGCCGATGGCCAGCGAGCGCGCGACCGTGACCGGGTCGCGGACCGGCCGCACGTCGCGGTAGCCGTCGAGCACCGCGTCCGAGACCGGAGCGCAGCCCGCGGGTTGCGCCGCGTGAATGCTGCAGCGCGTGTCGCCGACCAGTCGCGCCGCGCGGAGCTGCGCAACCGCGGTCGCGGTGCGCGTGAGCAGGGCGCCGGAGCCGACCGGGACGACCACGTGGTCCGGGAGGCGCCAGCCGAGCTGCTCGGCCGATTCAAAGAGCAGCGTCTTCGAGCCTTCCGCGTAGAACGGCCGCAGCGTGAAGTTCACGAACCCCCAGCGCTCCTCGTCCGCGAGGCGGGCGCAGAGGCGGTTGACCTGGTCGTACGTACCGCGAACGCGGACGACCGTCGCGCCGTACGCCGCTGCGCCGGCGATCTTCCCCTCGTCGGTCGTCGCCGGGACGAACACGAACGCGCGGAGGCCGTTGCGCGCCGCGGCGGCCGCGACCGCGCCGGCGAGGTTGCCGGTCGATGCGCAGGCGAGCGTGTCGAGCTCGAGCTCGAGCGCGCGCGCGACCGCGAGCGCGACCGGACGGTCTTTGAAGGAGAGCGACGGGTTACGCGAGTCGTCCTTCACGAAGAGGCGCGCGACGCCGATCGCCGCTCCCAGCCGTGGCGCCGGGAGGAGGGGCGTCCAGCCGACCGCATAGTGAGACTTCGGCTCGGCTACCGGCAGCAGCGGCGCGTAGCGCCAGAGCGACCGCGGACCGCGCTCGATCTCATCACGCAGGCGTTCGGTGTCGATCGAGGTGAGGTCGTACTCCGGCTCGATCGGGCCATAACACTCCCCGCAGACGTAGCGCTCGTCCGCCGGCGACAGCGCATGGCATGAGCGGCAGCGAAAGCCGCGGAGCGCGGTGCGCTCGATCGTGGTCGCCATCTCGTGCCTCCTCCATGAACGATTAAGGCCTCCCTTCCGGGAGGCCTCTTCGAAGTGAGCGGTGAGAAAGTGGTGCGGCTAGCCTCCCGGACGCGCGGATAGCCCCGGCATCGGGGCGATCGGCATCGGCGGGATGAGGACAAGCCGCATTAGATGGGAGGCTACGGACCGGTTTGCCGGGTGGTCAAACCAGGCGATGCACTGTGCACAGGTGCGGCACCATGCGCTCGTGGACGCGGACGTCATCGTCGCCGGCCTCGGCGCGCACGGCAGCTCGGCGGCGTACGCGCTCGCGTCGCGCGGGTCATCCGTGCTCGGATTCGACCGGTTCGCTCGAGGCCACACCCTCGGCTCGTCGGGCGGGCTCTCGCGGATCATCCGCCTCGCCTATTACGAGCACCCCGACTACGTGCCGCTGCTCCGCCGCGCCTGG
>DASYSC010000013.1:0-5574 GCA_036003765.1 Candidatus Limnocylindria bacterium | reverse complement strand
AGCGACGTGAGCCATTCGGCTTCCTTCGCGAGGTCGCGGTCGCTGGCGCCGCGCTGACCGGTGGCGAGATAGCCCTCGTTGAACATGAGATAGAGCACGGCGAGCACCTCGTCGATGCGCTCGGGCAGCTCCTCGCGGTCCGGAACGCGGAACGGGATCCTCGCGTCCACGATCTTGCGCTTCGCCCGCACCAGGCGCTGCGCGATCGTCGACTCGGTCGCGAGGAAAGCGCGCGCGATCTCCGCTGTGGTGAGACCCGCGACCGAACGCAGCGTGAGCGCGACCTGTGCCTCGCGCGCGAGCGCCGGATGGCAGCAGGTGAAGATGAGCTCGAGACGCTCGTCGGAAGGAGTCATTGTCGGCACCTCGGGGGTCTGAGGGGGCAGAGCCCCCTCAAGGGTGGCTAGCTTCTCCTGGTAGCGCTTCTCGCGCCGCAGTCGGTCGATGCCTTTGCGGCGCGCGGTGGTCATGAGCCATGCGCCGGGGTTTTGCGGGATTCCCTCACGCGGCCAGTGCTCCAGCGCCGAGACGAGCGCGTCCTGCACGCACTCCTCGGCGAGGTCGAAGTCTCCGAGCCGCTTGACGAGCGCCGCGGTGAGCCGGCCGGCTTCCTCGTGGAAGACCGCGGCCACCGCGTCGCTCGTGATGTCCGCGCTCAGTGCACGACGATCGGGCGCACCTCGACGTTGCCGCCCGGCCAGCTCTTCGCGATGGCGATTGCGGCGTCGAGGTCCGGTACCTCGATCATCCCGAAGCCGCCGACGTGCTCCTTCGACTCTATGAAGGGTCCTTCGGTGACCTTCATCGTCCCGTTCACGCGACGGACGGTCGTGGCCGTCCGCATAGGCTGCAGCTCACCGCCACCCTTGAGGACCCCCTTCTGCGCGAGGTCCTCCCACCACTTGCCGATCGCGGCGTAGGCGGGGGCTTTCGCTTCCTTTGATTGGTCTTTCCAGCCCTCTTGTTCGAGGAACAACAGAACGTACTGCGCCATCTCTATCTCTCACTTTCCTCGACGATCCGTCGGATCTCGATCCCATGCCCGGGCCACGTCTTCGCGAGCGCGACCGCAGCTTCCTTGTTCGGCAGCTCGAGGATCGAGAAGCCGCCCACCGACTCCTTGGCCTCGATGAACGGTCCGTCCACGACGATCGTCTTGCCTGTCGTCTTACGGATGGTCGTGGCGGTGCGCGTCGGCTGCAGCTCCGCGCCGCCGTCCGTGATCTTGTCGCCGTTGGTTTCGAACCATTTGAAGATGTCCGCGTACACCTGCTGCTGCTCGGGTGTGGGCGCGGCCTGGTAGTCCACGCCGTCGTCGAGGAATAGGAATGCGTATTTCGCCATTGGGGTCTCCCTCTTCTTGTCCGGTTCTTACCAGTACGACGAACGGCACGCGCCCGTCTAGACAGTTCTACCGCTCCAAGCGCGCCGGCGGCCAGCCGCCCCTCGGGACCTGCGCGTCGCCGAGCTCGAGTGCCAGCAAGCGGCGCTTTGCGGCGAGCCCGCCGGCGTAACCGCCCAGGCTCCCGTCGCTCGCCACGACACGGTGGCAGGGGACGACGATCGGGATCGGGTTTGAGCCGATCGCCCCGCCCGCGGCACGCGAGGCCTGCTCGTTCCCGGCCCGCTTCGCGACCTCGTGGTACGTCGTCAGCTCGCCGTACGGGACGAGCGCGGTGGCCGTCAGCACACGCCGCTGGAACGCCGTTAGGGGCGTGAGGTCGACCTCGAGGTCGAAGGTACGGCGGCGCCGGGCGAAGTACTGATCGAGCTCGGTGAGCACCCGGTCGCAGCGCCGCCGGTCGGGAAGAACACCCGGACCATATGTCCGCGAGATGCGCGCCAGGTCGCGGGGATCGGGTTTCGCCCCATAGTGGATGGCGAGCACGCCGCGCGGACCGACCGCGATCCAGAGCGGACCGAGCGGGGAATCCATCACGTCGTAGCCGACGGTGACGAGCCCTTCGCGCTTCGCCCTGACGAGCAGCCGTTCGCGTGCCTCGCCCACCAGCGGTTCGATCGTCATCGCACGGCCTCCCTCATTTTCTTCATCGCCTCCGCGACGCGCGAGCGCGCCGCATCTTCGCTGCATCCCAGGACATCCGCGACCTCCGCATACGAGCGGCCCTCGACCTTACGGAGCACGAACGCCGCGCGCTGTCCGGTCGGGAGCGCCCGGACCGCCGTCCGAAGGTCCGCGAGCGTCACACCGTCACGCTCGGGCGCGGCGAGGCGCAGGTCTCTGAGCGGCACGACCCGGCGCGACTGCCGCACGCGATCGATCGCCTTGTTCGTCGCGATCCGATAGAGCCACGCTCGTTCGTTGCCCGCGCGGGGCGGCGGCCAGGATCGGAACGCCGCCAGGAACGTCTCCTGATAGAGATCGTCCGCGTCGTCGCGGCTTCCGGAGAGGCGCAGCACATACGCGAAGATCTCGCGCTCAAAACACTCGAGCAGCTCGCCGAAGGTCACCGGTCCGGACATCTCTCTCCTGTATAGAACGTCCGGTCGTCCCCGGGCGTGAGACGTCGGGCAGAACACGTTTGCTGCATGGGCCGAACAACGAAGAAACGGGCTCGTCGCCAATAGACCTTGCTCCCATGGGGTTTCGCTGCTACCGCTGTGGCTCTGAGCGTCCGCGGGACGAAGGCTTCTGCCTCAACTGCGGCATGAGCACGGGCCTCACGCCGCACGCCGAGGCCTTCGGCCGCCGCTACTTGTTGAACAGGCTTGAGGGCCTTGTGCGGACCGGAGCCCTAGACCAGGCCGCGGCCGATCGGGTTCGCGACGCCGTGGCGGCCGAGCTCGCCGGTGAATGGACCGCGCCGGCTACGCCGACAGCGCGACCGGTCCCGCCACCGGTTCTGGAGCGGACCCCGACCGCGACTGTGACTCAGGCCCGGCCCTTGGTCGAGGCCGCACCTCGAGCACCGCGGGGGCCATCCCTGGCCGAGTCTTTCTTCACTCCGGAGCGAGCGCCGAGCCTGCTCCTGTATGTCGGGGCCTTCCTCGTCGTCGTTGCGGCGTTGATCTTCGTGAACGTCTCGGGCCAGCAGATCTCCGACTCCGTGAAGCTCGGGCTGATGCTTGCCGGCACGGCAGGGTTCATCGCTGCCGGCCTTCTCTGTCACCGCATCCCGCGGGTGGAGGAGGCCGGACGGACCTTCCTTGCAATCGGCGCATTGCTCGTCGCCGTGGACTTCGCCGCCTACTACGCGCTCGTGGCTCGGCAGACCCCGTTCACATCGCCGGCCATGTGGGTGATCGGATCATTCTTGTCGGCCGGGCTGTACGCGGCCCTGGCGCTGATCGGGTACGGCAAGGGTTACGCGTATCTCTTTTTCTGCGCAGCTTTGAGCGCGGTCGGCGGTCTCGAGGTCTGGTCGCATCTGTCGTTCACCGCGCAGGGGATCCCGTTCGTCGGGCTGGCGGTTGTGCTCGAGCTACTCGACCGCGCCGGCCGTGGACGGCCGCTCGCACGTCTCGCGGCGCCTCTCACCCTCCCTGCGCGCGTGCTCGCCGGCATGGCACTGCTCTTCGGTGGCGTCTTGGCACTCTTCGCGGGGGCCGGGCTCGCCGAGCGCATCGCATTGCCGACCTTGATCACTACCGGCACGACGTACTACGCGCTGCGCGCGAGCCGCGGCATCTCGTGGGAGCGCTGGCTCGCCATCGCAGGGCCGGCGCTCATCGCTCTCGCGGTCGTGTTCGCCGCGCGGGGTCCCGCCCAAACGTACGGGTTCGCCTTCGCGGTCCTGGCCATCGCGTACACCGTCGGCCACCTGCTCGAGGAGCTCGCTGAACGGCGCACGACCCTGCCCGGATGGGCCCGCGAACGCGCGCGGATCATCGCCTTCTTCTGTGTCGCCGGCGCGGTCTTGCCGGTGGACGCGTACTGGCGTGCGCCTGCGGTCGGGGCGACGGTCGAGCTCGCGATGTCCGCCCTGCTCGCGGTCCTTGCGGTGCTCGGCGCGCGCGCTGCGAACCGGCCTCGTGTAGATCTCGACGCGTTCGTCTTCGTTTCCACCGCGCTGCTGCATCTGGGCCTGCTGTTCGCGCTCGTGAGGACCGGGATCCTGCGATCCGGCGTCACACCATTCACCGGGCTCGACCTGGCCCAGGTGGCGACGAGCTTCGCGCTTGTCGCGACCGTGCTGGGCCTCCTTGCCGCGGTCGCCAGGCGACGCGCTCTCGCGCTCGTTCCCGCGGTCTCGATCGCTGCCGTCGGCAGCGCTCTCCTTGTGGTCACCCTCGCGGCCGGGGACCCGATGCGTACGACGGTCTTCGCCGCGCTGGCCGCCACGGGATGCGTCCTCTCCGCGGTGGACGCGCGCCGTCCGCGGGCGCTCTGGGCCGCCGCCGGGTTCGCGGCGATAGCGGGGTGGGCTGGTGCGCGCTGGCTGGAGCCACCCGAGTTCGAGCGGCCAGTCGCCTGCGCGTTCGCGGCGCTCGTGCTCTTCGCGCCTGCGTACGCATCGCGTTTTCGCTCCAGCGAATTCGCGCGCGTGACGCGTGAGATCGCGATCGTGGCGGCGATGGCCGGTGTGATGGTCGGGCTGGGGTTCGCGTTCGCACGCCCGGTTCGTTTCGAGCCCTGGCTGAGCGACGTGTGGGTCGCGACCGCGCCGGCGCTCGCGGTCTTCGGCGGCATCTCGATCGCCGAGAGCCTGCGCCGCCGCAACGAGATCGGCGTTGTGCTCGCGTCCGCGTCCTTCCTGGGTGCGCTTCTGATGCTCATCGCCCGGCTTCGTCCCGACGCGATCGAGGCGTACACCGTCCCCGCGGCCGTCTACCTCGCGCTCGTCGCCTGGGGCGTCTCGCGGGCCGGCTCTCTGCAGCTGCGGTCGTGGCTTGTCAATGCCTCGTTGTGCGGGGCAGCCGTGGCGCTCATCGGGCCGACCTATGTGCGCTCGTGGGGCGGCGACGGCGAGCTGCGGGGGATCCTCGTCCTGGCTGAATCGCTCTTCGTTCTGCGATTCACGGCCGGTCGTGACTTCAGCGGCGCTGCGGGCGTCGCCACCGGGGCGCTCGCCCTCATGGTCTTGCGCGCGAGCTGGAGTCCTCTCGAGCTCGAGGCGCCGGCGGGGATCGCAGGTGCAGCGCTCCTCGCGATGACGTTACTCGCACCGAGGCCGATCCCGTGGCGCATCGACGTCCGCTTGCGGGAAGTGGCCGAGGTCCTCGGTACGCTTCTCCTGCTCATGCCCGCGCTCGTACGGGCCGCGGCTTCCGGATCAGATGCGCTCACGCAGGGGGCGAGCGTGCTCGCGCTGGGCGCCGTGACCATGGGGCTCGGGATCTGGTCGGGGCGACGAGCGTTGATCAGTGCCGCAGGGACGATGCTCGCCCTGGCCAGCGTCCTCGCGCTGAAGGACACGCCGGCGACCGAGCCGTACGTCGCGGCGGCCGGTGTTGCGATCCTGATCTTCGTGATCGCGATCCCGCGCTTCATCGCGAGGCCTCTGCCGGTCGCTTACGAGGTCGCGATCGAGGTCCTCGGTGCCGCGATGATCGTTTCGGGGTCGCTCGACCGGACCCTTCGCGGGGGAGACGTCCACGCGGCGCGCGCACTGG
>DASYSC010000012.1:0-72781 GCA_036003765.1 Candidatus Limnocylindria bacterium | reverse complement strand
AGCGAGCTCGCGAGCTCCACGCCGACGGGTCCGGCGCCCACGATGATGAACGTGAGCTGCTCGCGCCGGCGCGCGATGTCGGTCTCCGTGGCGGCGGACTCGAACACATCGAGCACGTGTCGCTTGAGCGCCTCTGCGTCGGCGAGCCATTTCACCGGCATCGCGTTCTCGCGTACGCCCGGGATTCCGTAGTCGTTGGTGACCGAGCCAAGCGCGATCACGAGGTGGTCGTAGGGCAGCTCGCCCTCCGCGGTGCCCACCCGGCGGTGCTCGAGGTCTATCGAGGAGACCTCGGTCTGCAGGAAGCGAAAGCCCACCGGCGCCGTCGCGTCGCGGAGCGGGTAAGCCACGGCGTGCGGCGGCAGCTCCCCGGTGCAGACCTGGTAGAGGAGCGGGGTGAAGAGGTGGTAGTTCTGGCGATCGACGAGCGTGAGGTCCAGCTCGTCGCGCCGCATTCGCCGCTCGAGGTGACGGACCAGATGCAGCCCGCCGAACCCTCCGCCAAGGACGACGACCTGCTTCGGACCGGTCTTCAATTCGCTTTTCCGGTCGCGGCCTCCGCGCGCTCGAGCTCGACGAGATACGCCTGCGTCAGCGGATCGTCGGCGTCGATCGCGCTCGCGAGGCGCAGCCGCTCGCGCGCGGCACCGAGGTCGCCGGTGCGAAGATGAGCGAAACCTGAGTCGGCGAGGTAGCCGGCGTCGCGCGGGCGCAGCGACGCCGCCTGATCGAGGAGCGCAAGGGCCTCGCTCTGCGATCCCGAAGCGAGCAGCGCGACGCCGAGCTCGTGCAGGACGTCGGGCTGGCCGGGAGCGAGTTCGAGCGCGCGCCGGAACGAGCTCGACGCTGCTGGGAAGTCTTCCCGCTTGCGAGCGACCAGCCCGAGACCGAAGTGCGCCTCCCAGAGGTCCGGATCGAACGCGAGCACCTTCGTGAACGCGGCGCGCACCTCTTCATATGACACAGGATTCGTGGAGAGCGCGGCGCGGCCGGCGCGCTCGAGATCCGCCTCCAGATCCGGCCGCTCGAGCCCGAGCCGGAGGCGTCTCGCCTGGCCGACCGCATCCGCGTCGCTCCCCGTGGTGATGATCTCGCCGAGAGTGCGGCGCGCGTCGTCGACGCGTCCCGCGGCGATGTGTGCACGCGCGAGATGCGCTTCGGCGCTCGGACGGCCGCTGGCAGCGGCGCGCTCGAGGTACGCACGCGCACCTTCATGGTCGCCCTTTCCAAGCGCGAGCACGCCCAGAAGCTCCTGCGCGCGGCCGAACGACTCGCTGCCTGCCGCGATCCGCCGAAGGTGCGCGGCGGCCTGGCCCGGCGCGCCTTCGGCAACGTAGAGCTCGGCCAGCATCATGACGTCGACATCGCGAAGCGGGCGGAGCGCGTGGGCATGCTCGAGAGCGACGATCGCGTGGTTGGTCTCGCCGATCTGGCGGAGAAGCTCGGCGAGCATGTAGTGCGAGCGCCACGACATGGGCTTGGCCTCGATGACCTCCTCGAGCGCGCGCGCGGCTCGCTCCTCGTCCCCGCGCTCCACCGACTCGGCGGCGAGCACGAGCAGCCGGTCCTCAGCCCGCAGCGACTCAGGGTCCCCTCGGACGGCGGCGACGTACAGCTGAAAAGCGAGGACCCGCGCTGCGTCGGCCGCTCCCGGGTCGCCCTCGCGCAACAGGGTGGCGTTCACTTCCTCTTCGAGGCCACCCAGGAGCGCGCGGTACGCGGCCTCGTTCGCGGTCTCGGGCTGGTCGAGCCCGGGTTGGGCGGGAACCCCGAGCGCTGCGACAAGCCACGCCGCAAGCGCGGGCTCCGCCCGATGCAACTCACCCTCGGCGACGGCGAGCTCGTGCGAAGCAACCGCACGCCGTTGCGTCACGTCGACGAGCGTTACGGTGAAAGCGCGCCCGCCCTCGTCGTCCCTGTAGAGGCCGGTGAGGGCGTGGGTCGTCCCGAGAGACTCTCCGTACCGCACCGCCAGATCCGGGTTCGGCGTCGAGCCGAACACGAGGTACCCAGCGTCGCTCTTGGCCTGGGGCATCGCCACGAGGAACACGGGTCGGAGCTCCACACTGGGATCGTCGGCGAATCGTTCCACGAGGCGCCGAGCGACCTGCCGCCCGATGATGCCGGCTTGGGCGTCGCGTCCTTTGGCACCGAACGGCACGACGGCAACTATCGGCCGGGGGCCGGGGGGCAGAGCCCCCCGATCGCTCACCGGAACCGGACGACGCGGAAACGGCGTGGGCCGGCCTGGAGCAGAACCTCGCCGCCGACCGGGATCGAGGTGTCTAGGGTCGCGAGTTCGCTGTTCACCCGAACGCCCTTCTGCTCGACGAGCCTCCGCGCCCGTGACTTGCTCGGCTCGAGACCAGCCTGGACGAGGAGGTCGACGATCGCGATCTCCTTCGCTCCGTCCGCCTTGACGTTGACGACGGGCGCGTCTGGCGGAGCTTCGCGGTCCTTGTGTACGCGGTCGAAAGCGCGCTCGGCCTCGTCGGCGGCGGCCGCCGAGTGGAGCTCGGTCGTGATCGTGCGCGCGAGCCTTCGCTTCGCCTCACGCGGATGCAGCTCCTTCGCCGCGATCGCGCGAAGGGTCGCCTGCACCTCGCTCATCGGGAGCTCCGTCGCCCACTCGAAGTAGTGCGACATCAGCTTGTCCTCGATCTTCATCACCTTGCCGTACACCTCGTTCGGCGGGTCGGTGAGCCAGATCGCGGTCGTCGGTTTGGACTTGCTCATCTTTTCGCCGTCGAGGCCCTCGAGAAGCTGGTTGATGAAGACGCTCTGCGGGCGTTGGCCGATCTGCTCCTGGAGCTCGCGGCCCGCGAGGATGTTGAACAGCTGGTCCGTCCCGCCGACCTCGACGTCGGATTCGATGGCGACCGAGTCGTATGCCTGGAGCAGCGGGTAGAGGATGTCCTTGATCGGGATCGGCGTCTTCTTCTCGAGACGCTTGCGGAATTCCTCGCGCGCGAGCATCTGCTGCGTCGTGAACCGCGACGCGAGGCGAATGACGTCGCCGAGCCCGAACTTCCCGAACCACTCGCTCTGCATCACGATGCGGACGCCCTCGCGCGGCACGATCTTGTGGAACTGATCGAGGTAGGTCTGCGCGTTCTCGAGCACCTTCTCGTGGGACATGGTCGGGCGAGCATCGTCGCGGTCGGTCGGGTCGCCGATCTGCGTTGTCCAGTCGCCGACGATGATCACGATCTCGTGCCCCCACTCAGCGAAGCGCTTGAGCTTCCGTAGGGGCACGGCATGTCCGATGTGAAGGTTCGGATGCGTCGGGTCGAAGCCCTGTTTGATACGAAGCTGACGCTCTCCTGAGCGGAGCTGTCTGGCGAGATCCTCCTTCACGATGACCTGGCTCATCGCGCGCGTCAGGAATTCGTCGACCTCCCGTTCTGAAGGACGTGCCGGCACGGTCACAGGATACGTTCGGCGGCGGCTACCATGGTCGTATCGCGCGTTCGAAAACGACGCTGGACCACGCGCTGCGGCGCGGGGCATATCGCTCGAAGCGGCGCCAGGGCGGCGGCTCGTTCAGCGGTTTGCGCCTCGCGTTGCCGTCGGGCCTGCTCGCCATGATCCTCGCGACCGCTGGGCTCCTCGTCGTGGGCGCCGGTGCGGCGCTCGCCTTCTTCACCGAGGACCTGCCGTCGCCGCAAGACCTCGCCAAGGCCCCGCTCGCGCAGGCGACCAAGGTCTACGACCGCACCGGTAACCAACTCCTCTACCAATTCTCGGAAGAGAACCGCGAGGTCGTGACCTACGACCAGATTCCGCAGGTCCTGGTCGACGCGACCGTCGCGGCCGAGGACAAGAGCTTCTGGACGAACCCCGGCGTCGACGTGCTCGGCATCATGCGCGCGGTCTACGCCGACCTCACGAGCCGCGGCTCCGGATCCGGCGGCGCTTCGACGATCACGCAGCAGCTCGTCAAGCAGCGGATCGTCGGGGGCGAGCTCTCCATCAAACGGAAGATCCGGGAGGCCATCCTCGCGATCGAGGTCACCAACACCTACTCGAAGCACCAGATCCTCGAGCTTTACTTTAACCAGATCTATTACGGCAACCAGGCGTATGGGGTGAAGGCCGCTGCGCAAACGTACTTCGGGAAGACCGACCTCACCACACTCACGCTCGCGGAGGCCGCACTTCTCGCGGGCCTTCCGCAGGCGCCCTCGGTCCTCGACCCGACCCAGGCCCAGAACGTGGACCGCGCCAAGGAGCGCCGCGCATACGTGCTCGACCAGATGACGGAGACCGGCGCGATCGCGGAGCAGCAGGCCGACGCCGCGAACGCGGTGCCGATCAAGGTCGCTGGCCCTCCGGTCGCGACAATCAAAGCGCCGCACTTCGTTTTTCAGGTCCGGAACCAGCTGACGCAGATCCTCGGTGGCGACGAAGCGGCCGTCACTCGCGGTGGTTACCGCGTCACGACCACGCTCGATCTGACCAAGCAGGAGATCGGCGAGCGCCAGGTGCGCGAATGGGTCGAGGAGCTCCACAGCCGCAACGTCTGGAACGCGGCGCTCGTGTCGATCGATCCGCGCAACGGCGAGGTCCTCGCCTACGTCGGATCGGTCGACTACAACAACCGCGACGACCCGCGGGTGCAGGGGCAGTTCGACGTAGCGGGCATCGGGCTTCGCCAGCCCGGCTCGTCATTCAAGATGTTCAACTACGTGACCGCGCTCAAGAAGGGCGCGACCGCGGCGACGGTGGTGGTCGACGCGCGTACCGACTTCACCGGGAAGGCGGACCCGACGCGGATGAGCGCGACGGCGTGCGGCTACTGCCCGGAGAACGCCGACCTCCAGTACCACGGCCCGGTGACGATGCGCCAGGCGATCCGCGAATCCCGGAACGTGCCGGCTGTCCGGTTCCTGGCGGAGTACTCGGGGATTGAGGACACCATCCAAACGGCGCATGAGCTGGGCATCACGACGGAGATCGATCCGGCGAAGGTCGGACTCTCGCTGACGCTGGGAGCCCGAGAGGTGCACCTCGTCGACATGGCCAGCGCCTACGGCGTGCTTGCGAATATGGGCGTTCGGAACGCGCCGACGTACATCCTCAAGGTCGAGGATGCGCGCGGGAAGGTCGTCTGGGAGCACAAGGACTACGAGTCCAAGCGCGTGCTCGACCAGGGGATCGCCTGGATCATGACCGACATCCTCAAGGACACGACCCAGCCGTCGCGCAACTTCATCTTCGGCCAATGGACGAACATCGGGCGGGTCGCGGCCCTGAAGACGGGCACGACCGACAACCTGAAGGACGTGTACTCGGTCGGTTACGTGCCCTCGCTGGTCACAGGGGTGTGGATGGGAAACTCGAACGGCGACCCGATGAGCTCGCGCGACTTCAACAGCGCCATGGGGCCTGGACAGCTGTGGCGCGACTACATGAAGGAAGCGCTCGCGGACACGCCAGCGTCCGACTGGCAACGTCCGTCCAATGTCGTGAACGGGACGGTCGTGTCCGCGCCGGGTGCGTTCGGCGGGTATGGCTCAGGACTTCTGCCCTCGAGCCTCACGCCGTTTTCGACGACCGAATGGTTCATCAAGGGGACGGAGCCGACGAGGACCGACGACTGGTTCGTCGCCGGATGCCAGGCGCCGGACGGCACGCGCAAGGTCGCGATGAAGATCCAGGACACCCGCGCGCCGGCCGCGTTCCAGCGCTACACGGACCAGTGGATCCGTGACGCGATCACCGGTCGGCACACCTATGGCCGCTACACCTGGAACCTGGTGAGCCCGGATCCCTGCCCCACCCCGTCGCCGACACCGCGGCCCACCATCCGGTTCACGCCGCCTCCGGGCTTTTTCGGTTCGCCGACCCCAACGCCCCTCCGAACCCGCGAGCCCTAGCCGCGTGACCGACGGCCCGGCCGTCAGTGCGATCGTCGCCTGCCTCGACGACATCGGCCGGATCCTCGTGGTCAAGCAGAAGAGGGGGCCGTTCGCCGGTGCGTGGCTCTTGCCGGGAGGAAACGTCGAGCGCAACGAGCGCGTCGAGGACGCCGCACGGCGCGAGCTCCTCGAGGAAACCGGCTACCGCGCCGCCGATCTACGGCCCGTAGCCCTGTACGAAGTGCGGAGCGTGCCCGCCGGGACCTTCCATTTCCTCGTCCACATGTTCCGCGCGGGAGAGGTCGACGGGAAGCCACGGCCCGAGGCCGACAGCCCGATCCGCTGGGAGATTCCTGACCAGATCGATGCGCACCCGAGCCTCGCCGCCGAGCTCGCCGACCTCGGCCTCATCGAGCGCGGCGCTGACGCGGTCCTTCGCGAGCTCGCACGAGTCGGAGTGGAGATGCGCAGGCTGTTCTAGCGCCCCTGTCCGGTCTTAGAGCCGAACGATCGTGGCCCCGTCTCCGCCCTCGGATTGCGCCGCGGGCTCGTGCGCGCGCACCAGCGGATGCTCCGCAAGCGCCGCTCGGATCGCGGTGCGCAGCGCTCCCGTGCCCTTTCCGTGGACGATCCGCAAGCGCTCGATGCCCGCGACCGCCGCGTCATTCAGGTAGCGGTCGAGAACGGCGAGCGCCTCGTCAGCTCGCGCGCCGCGAAGATCGAGCTGCAGCGGCACGCTCGGTGCCGAACCGCGGACCACCGCTCGCTCGGACCGCAGCGGCGCGTCCGCCTGGGGCGCTGGCCGCAGCTGTGCGGCCGGGACGCGTAGGCGTAAGGGACCGGCAGCGACGTCCGCGAGACCCCGGTCGTCGATCGCGAGGAGCGTTCCGGGCTCCGCGACGCCCTCGACCAGGACCGGCGCGCCGATCGCGATCGGGACTGACGCCGGCGGCGCCGGACTCGGCGCCGAGGACGCCGCGCGGGCGGACTCCGCCTCGGCGAGTGCAGCACGCGCCTCCTCTACGAGGTTGCGTTTGGCGGCGCGATCCTGCGCCTCTTCGGCCTGGCGCAGCGCACGGCGTGCTTGCAGAAGGAGCTCGTCGGCCTCGGCGCGGGCGCGCCGGAGCGCGCGCTGTGCCTCGTCGCGCAGCCGCTCGGCCTCGCGCTCCGCGTCGGACGTGGCGTGCGACGCGTCGGCGGCGGCGACGCGCGCCTCCTCGAGCGCCGCGGCGAGCTCGGTGCGCTGGCGCTCGGCTTCGCGCAAGGTTCGCTCGAGCGAGCGGTGGAGTTCGCCCAGATGCGTGTCCGCGCGTGCGAGAACGCTCCGCTCGAGGCCCAGACGCTCCGCGATGGCGAAGGCGTTCGAGGCGCCGGGGAGCCCCACGTGAAGACGGAACGTCGGGCGGAGGGTATCGGAGTCGAACTCCATGCTCGCGTTGCGCACGCCCGGCGTGTTGAGGGCGAACGCTTTCAGCTCGGGGTAGTGCGTCGTCGCCGCGACGAGCACACCACGTTCGAGCAGCGTCTCGAGCACGGCCATCGCGAGCGCGGCGCCCTCGTCCGGATCGGTGCCGGCTCCGATCTCGTCCAGCAGCGCGAGGTCGCTTCGCTCCGCCTCCGCAAGGGTGGCGACGACATTGCGAAGATGCGACGAGAACGTCGAGAGCGACTGCGCGATGGATTGCTCGTCCCCGATGTCCGCGAAGATGCGTCGCAACACCGGCACGCGGCTGTTCGACGCCGCCGGGATCGCGAGACCGCACGCGGCCATGGCCGTGAGCAGCCCGATGGTCTTGAGCGTCACCGTCTTCCCGCCGGTGTTCGGGCCGGTGATCACGAGCACGCGGAACTCGCCGCCCAAACGTACGTCGATCCCGACAACACTCCCCTGCTCGATCAGCAGCGGGTGGCGCGCGTCCACGAGATCGAGGATCCCCTCGGCGTTCAACACCGGACGGCTCGCCTCGAGCGCGTCCGCGTACAGCCCTTTCGCCAGGGCCAGATCGAGTGCGGCGAGCGCGACGATCACCGCGTCCAGATCCTCGGCTGCGCGCTCGACCCGGCGCGAGAGCTCGTCCAAGACGCGCTGCACCTCGGCGCGTTCGGCAAGCTCGGCCTCCCGGAGGACGTTGTTCGCCTCCATGATCTCGAGCGGCTCGATGAAGACCGTCGCCCCGCTCGCGGACTGGTCGTGCACGATCCCCTTCACCGCGCCGCGGTGCTCGGCCTTGACCGGCACGACATAGCGCCCGGCGCGCTGAGTGACGATCGGGTCCTGAAGCAGCCGCGCGAGGTCGGGAGAACGGACCAGTCCGTCGAGTCGCTGCTGGAGCCGCGCCTGCGCGGCGCGCAGGTCGGCGCGGAGCGAACCGAGCCGCACGCTGGCGCGGTCAAGGACCTCGCCGGTCGCGCCGATGGCGTTCTCGATCGCGCCGGCGACGTCAGACGGTGGCCGGGCGAAGCGCGCGCGCGCGGCGAGCGGTGGGTACGGCCGGACGTCGGCGAACAGATGCTCCGCCGCGCGCACGGTGTCGGCGACCGCGACGAGCTGCTCGGGATCAAGCGTTCCACCAAGGCGCGCGCGCCGCAGCGCATCCCGGATGTCGCGCGCGCTGCGGAGGCCGCTGGATGGGCTTGTCCGGAGAAGATCGCGGGCGGCCGCCGTCTCGTCCTGGAGACGCTCGGCCTCGCGCAGATCGCTCGTCGGCGCGAGTGCCTGGGCGAGCTCGCTCCCCGGCGCGAACGCCGTGCGCTCGGCGAGGAGGGCGCGGATCGCGGGAAGCTCGAGACGCGCGAGCGCGCCCTCGTTCATGGCCGGGAGACCCCGAAAGAGCCGCGGACGTAGAAGCGCCACGGTTCGTGCGTCGTGGCGTGCTGGTTCAGCCCGATGCGTGCCGAGCGCACAACGCGCGCCGCCGGGACCGGCGGCGCGTCGCGGATGGAAAGCGCGGACCGGACGAGGTCAAGGTTCGTCTGCGCGGTCGTGAGACCGAGCGCGCGCGCCAGCTTTCCCGGACCGGCGAGGGCGCGAGGATCGTCGCCGACACCCTGGACCGGCTCCGCACCGCGCAGGAGCACAGCGCCCGCAACGCCCGAACGCGAGGCGACCACGTTCAGGCAGTAGTACATGCCATAGACGAAGTACACGTAGCTCCTTCCGGGCGGGCCGAACATCGGCGCGGTGCGCGCGGTCGGCCCCCGATATGCGTGCGACGCGGGATCGCTCGCTCCGAGGTAGGCCTCGACTTCGACGAGCCGCACGGCGCGCCTTCCCGCGGGCCCATCGTAGACGAGCACCTTTCCGAGGAGATCGCGCGCGACGTGCGCCGTCGGCCGCGCGTAGAAGGATCGGGGAAGCCTCGCGCCCAGTTTTGTTGCTATGTCTTGCGGGGGTCGAGGGCGTCGCGGAGGCCGTCGCCGATGTAGTTGATCGACAGGACCGTAATGAAGATCAGGAACCCCGGGAAGAAGACCCAGTACGACGCGATCTCGATGAAGTTCTGGGCGTCGTAGAGCAGCCGGCCCCAGGTCGGGACGTCGGGCGGGAATCCCAGACCGAGGAACGACAGCGTCGACTCCGTGAGGATCGCGCCGCCGACCCCGATGGTCGCCGCGACGAGGACCGGCGAGAGCGTGTTGGGCAGGATGTGCCGCCAGATGATCGCCGAGTCGGGGTCACCGATCGCGCGCGCGGCCTCGACGAACTCCTTGTTCTTGAGCGACAGGAACTGGGCGCGAACGAGCCGGGCGACGGGCATCCATTCCAGCACACCGATGACCGTGACGATCATGATGAAGATCCCCACCTCAGGGCCGAAGGCCGCCCGCAGAACGTCGCGGAAGAGATAGATGACGATGAGCAGCAACGGCAGGATCGGCAGCGACAGGAAGAGATCGGTGAGCCGCATCAGCGGGTTGTCCAGCTTGTTGAAGTAGCCGGCGAGCGCACCGACGAGCGTTCCGAGCGTTATCGCGATGAAGACCGCGGAGAGGCCGACCGCGATCGAGACTCGGCCTCCCCAGAGAGCGCGCGCGAAGAGGTCCCGCCCGAGGTCGTCCGTCCCGAACGGGTGGTCGCTGGACGGACCCTGCAGCGAGATCGAGTAGTCGAGGGCGTCGATCCGGGTGTGCCAGAGATACGGCCCGACCAGGGTCGCGAGGATCAGGAACGAGAGCACCGCTAATCCGCCCATGGCGAGCTTGTGACGCCTGAACTGGTACCAGGCGTCGGTCCACAGGGACCGCGGAGGCCGCAGCATGTCGGCCTTGACCGCGGCGGTGGTGAGGCGGGCCTGGGTCGTCGCCATTATGTGTACCGGATACGCGGATCGAGCACGGCATAGAGGAGATCCGCCAGAAGATTGAAGGTCACGACGAGGACCGCGAAGATGAACACCACCGTCGCAACGACGGGGATGTCCCCGTTCGAGATGGACGTCACGAGAAGCTCACCGATGCCGGGCACGCGAAAGATCTGCTCGGTCACGATCGCCCCGCCGAACACCGTCGGGACGCCCAGCGCGACGAGGGTCACCACCGGGATGAGGCTGTTCCGAAGGACGTGGCGAAGCACGACGAACCGCTCCATGAGTCCCTTGCCGCGCGCCGTTCGCACGTAGTCAAGCGGAAGGTGCTCGAGCATCTCCGAGCGCACGTACCGCGCGATGGTCGCGACGTTGAAGAACGCAAGGACCGTGATCGGCATGATCGACTGCCTGATCTGGAAAACCAGGCTGTCCAGGTCGTGCACCTGAGTCGTGGAGCTGTAGATGAACGGGAACCAGCGGAGCTTGATGCCGAAGATGATGATGAGGAGAAGGCCGGTGAAGAAGGTCGGCACCGAGAATCCCATGAACGCGACCGTCGTCGCGGCGTGGTCGAAGATCGAGTAGCGCTTGATCGCCGAGATCATCCCGACGGGGATACCCATCAGGACGCCGAGGACGTACGCGACGCCAACGACGGCGAGCGTGTTCGGGAGGCGCTGCGCGATGAGATCGCGTACCTGGGAGTGGCTCATGAACGAGACGCCGAAGTCGCCGCGGAACATCGAAGTCATCCATTTGACGTAGCGGATCGGCCAGGGCTGATTGAGGCCCAGGCTCTCGCGAATGCGCTCGCGGACCTCCGCCGGGACCCGCGGGTCGGCGCCGAACTGGGAGAGCGGATCGATCGGAGCGAGCGCGAGGATCGCGTAGATCACGAAGCTGATGACGATCAGCGTCGGGACCGCGATGAGTAGACGACGCGCGATGTAGCGACCCAGCCCTAGTCCCTCACCTTCACCTACTCGGTGCGGGTAGTGCGGTGGAGGTCGTCCACCGCACTACCGTAGCACCACTCGTTACTACTTGGACCAATCGGCGATGTTGTACATCACCGAGTCCCATGGGGAAGTGTCGATCCCCTTGAGGGCCTTGGACACGCCGTCGGGTGTCGGTGCGACACGGTTGATGAGCGGGATGATCACGACGTCCTTGATGAGGATGTCGTTCGCCTGGATCGCCAGCTGGGCGCGCTTGGCCGGGTCGACCTCGACTAGGAGCTGGTCCAAGACCTTGTCGAGGTCGGGGTTGCAGTAGCGGTTGTAGTTGCCGAGGTTCCAGTTGTTCGCCTTGCCGGTGGCGTTCTTGCAGGCCCAGCTCGAACGGAAGTAGCCCGTCGGGTCTGGGTCACCGCTGTTGGTGTACATCTCGACGTCCGCCCAGAAGTGGTTCGCGCCGTCCGGTGAGGTGTTGGTGAAGAAGGTGCTCGCAGGCACCGACTTCAGCTCGACCGAGAAGCCGACCTTCTCCCAGTTGGACTTCATGATCGCCTGCGTGCTCTGCCGCACGCTGTTCACGGTCGTCTGGTACAGGATCTTGAGCTTGACGCCGCCTTTGGCACGGATTCCATCGGAGCCCTTCACCCAACCGGCATCGTCGAGCTCCTTGTTCGCCGCGTCGATGCTGAACTTGCAGACATCCAGGCTCGCCGTGTTCGGTGAGTCCATGGCCGGAGGCGCCGTAAGGATGTTGCAGGATGCCTTGCCGGTGAGACCGTCACCGTAGAGCTGCGCCGCGACCGACGCGCGGTCGGTCGCCATCGCGAGCGCGCGGCGCACGTGTATGTCTGTGAAGAACGGGTGCTTGGTGTCGGGCTCGCCGCGCTTGTCGCCGAGTGAGGCGTCGGGGTTCGAGAAGTTGACGAGGAGCCGCTCGACGCTCGAGCCGTACGCCGTCAAGAGCCGCCCGGTGGTGCTGCTTGCGGCCATCGGCTTGAGCACGCTCGCCTCGACCTGGAGGTTCCAGGCGTAGTCGACGTCGCCCGTCTGGAAGACCGCGCGCGCGGCCGAGGCCGCGTCGCCGCCGCCTTTGAAGGTGACGGTCTTGAAGAACGGCTTGTTCGGGTCGCGGAAGTTCTCGTTCAGGTCGTACTGCACGACGTCGCCGGGCTTGAACGTGTTGATCTTGTACGGACCGGTGCCGATGGGCTTGAGGTCCGCCGGGCAGTCCTTCGCCTTGACGCCGAGGCAGTTCGCGTACTGCGCCTTCTGGAGGATCGGCGTGTTGAAGCCGACACCCCACTGGAAGTAGAAGGGCTGCGACTGCGCGTAGGTCACGACCGCGGTCGTTGGGTCCTTCGCCACGACGCTCTTCACGCCTTCGCACGAGTCGAACGACGAAGTCGCGGACTTCTCGTCGCACATGTACGTGTACGTGCCCACCACGTCATCCGCGGTGAAGGGCGTGCCGTCAGACCACTTCACGCCGGAGCGGAGCTTCCAGGTCACGCTGGTGAAGTCCTTGGCCACTCCGCCGTTCGCGACGGTCGGGATCTCGGCCGCGAGGCCGTTCGCGAGGGCCTGGCCGTTCTTGTCCCACGACGCCATCGGCTCGAGGACGAGTCGTGAGGCGTCGTTGTCTTTTGTGCCGGTCGCCTGGTGCGCGTTGAGGATCGTCGGTGCCTGCCAGTACAGGATCTTGAGCTCGCCGCCGGCACCGCGTTGCGCGACAGGCGCCGCGCTCGCGCTCGGTGCCGCACTCGGCGACGCTCCTGGCTGGGTGCAGGCTGCTAATGCCATGGCCGCGGTGACAGCGAGGGCGAACCCTCTACGCATGTAAGGACTCTCCACTTAAGTCACACACCTCCCTAGCGCATGGTGGCGGAGTCTATCTGGGTACCTCCCGCCCTGCCCTCAGGTTCAGTCGTGGTCTGACCAATCAATCGCAGGGGCTTGCCCCTCCGACCCCATTCCATTGCAGGGGCTCGCCACTGCTACCCCTCACTCTCTCCGGCGGAGGACGCGCGTTAGCTCCGGATCGTCGCTCCCAGGGCGTGCTGTAGCCGGCCGGCGACCCGTTTGACCAGACGGTCCACATCCTCCTCGGCGAGCGTGGCCGTCGCCGAGCGAAGGACGAGCCTCACCGCGAACGACTTCTTCCCCGCCCCGATCTGCGGTCCGCGGTAGAGATCGACGAGCGCGACGGACTCGAGATCCCTGGCCGCCGACGCGCGGATCTCGCGTTCGACGTCGCGGTACGGCGTCGCCTCATCGACGACGATCGCGAGGTCGCGCAGCGCGGCCGGAAAGCGCGGCGGAGCGGAGACCCGCGCCGATTGCGCGGCCCCGAGCCACGACGCGACGTCGATCTCTGCGACGAACGTCGCCGCGGGAAGCTCCCACTTCGCGGCGACCCGCGGATCGAGCTGGCCGGCGACGAGGTACGTGAAGCCGTCGCGGGCCAACGCGATGGAGCGCCCAGGGTGGAGGCCGGGCGCGTCGACGCTGTCGCCTGACGTATGCACGTCGAGCAGATCGGCGAGAGCCAGCACGTACCCCTGCAGATCGCGCACGTCCCAGCGTCGCTCTGGAGTGAGCCACGTCTCGCCGTCGCGCACCGGCTCGGCGTTTCCCGCGATAAGGATCCCAATCGTCCAACGCTCGTCCGGAAGATCGCCGCGCTGCGGCACATAGATAGGAGCGATCTCGAAGATCGCGACGCCGGCGCGGTTCCGCAGATTTCGCCTGGCCGTGTCCAGCAGGCTGGCCCGAAGTGTCGGCCGGGCCGCGGATTGCGTGATGGTCGTGGGATTGATGACCCGCAGCGGCTCGGGTGCGATGCACGAGCCATCGGGGGTCAGCATGCGCAGCCAGGAGGGATCGATGAGCGAGTACGACACCACCTCCTGCAGCCCGAATCCCGCCAGCCCGTCGCGGGCTTTCTCGCGGAACTCCTGGAGCGGATGGCGCTCGTGGAGCGGGAGGGCCCCATCGGGGATGCGCACCGGGAGGCGGTCGTAGCCTGCGATGCGCCCGACCTCCTCGACGATGTCCTCGGCGATCCCGATGTCCGTCCGCACCGCGGGCGGTGTCGCGATGAGCGTGTCGCCGTCCGCCGCGGCGACGAATTGCAGCCGGCGGAGGACATCGAGCGTTTCCTCCGGGCCGATCTCGATGCCGAGTACCCGCGGGATGTCTGAGAAGCGCATTCGCACGTTCACCGTGCCGCGCCGCTTCGGATAGCGGTCCACGACACCGGCCACCTCCGCGCCAGCGTGCTCGCGAAGGAGGCGGACGGCGCGGGCGAGCGCGACCGGGACGAGATCGGGCGAGAGCTCCCACGCGAAACGCCGTGCCGCGGCGCTGCCCGACGAGCCGTGCAGCCCTAGCTTTGCTGCGGTCCGGCCGATGCCGCGCGACTCGAAGGAAGCGCATTCGAGAGCGACCGTCGTGGTGTCCTCGCGGATCTCGGAGTCCTCGCCGCCCAGGATCCCGGCGACCCCGAGCGCGCGCTCCGCGTCGGCGATGACCAGCGTGTCCTCATACAGCACGCGGTCGACACCGTCGAGCGTGCGGAGCGTCTCCCCGCGCCTCGCCCTGCGCGCGACCAGGGCGCCGCCGCGCAACTTGCGATGGTCATAGGCGTGCAGCGGCTGGCCGAGCTCGAGCATCACGTAGTTCGTGATGTCGACGACGTTGTCGATCGGTCGCATCCCGGCCGCGGTCAAGCGGTTCTGCATCCACTGCGGCGACGGACCGATACGCACGCCGGTCAGGAGAGCCGCTGCGAACCGCGGGCACGCGTCATCGTCCTCGATGCGCACGTCGAGCTCGCCGGTCGCTTTGTCCGGAAGGCGATCCAGCGGAGGCTCGCGAAGCTCGGTCGCCAGGAGCGCCGCGACCTCGCGGGCGATCCCGACGATGCCGAGGCAATCCGGCCGGTTCGGCTGCAGATCGAGCGCGAGGACCGTCTCGCCCAAGACATCACGGAGCCGGGCTCCTACGGCAAGCGTTCGATCGAGGATCTGGATGCCGTCGTGGTCGTCGCCGAGACCGAGCTCCTTCGCGGAGAGGGCCATGCCCTCGCTTTGGATGCCGCGCATGGGCCTCCCGCGCAGTGTGGTCCGCTCGCCGGTATGGCCGTCGATGATCTGCGCTCCCTCGTCGGCGAAGGGAACGATGTCGCCGACGGCGAGATTGGTCGCGCCGGTGACGACGGTCTTGGGGCGAGCCTCGCCGTAGTCGATGGTCGCGAGCTGGAGCTTGTCCGCATTCGGGTGCTTCGCGAGCTTCTCGATGCGTCCCACGCGCACGTTGTCGTCCCACCACGGCCGCTCGACGCCCTTCACCTCGGTGCTCGACATGTGCAGCCTGAGAGCGAGCTCGTCGATGGGCACGGTGATATCGACGTACTCGCGCAGCCACGACAGCGGGACTTTGATCAGCACCTCGCGCCTCGTTGCGAGCGAGGCGCCGTGAGGGCAGGTCCGAGGGCCCCCGCGCGGTGGGGCACCGGCCGTAGGCCGGGGGGTCCGCCGCCGCGTAGAGAGGGTTTCGGACCTGCCCGCACGGCCTGCAGAAGCATCAGAACTGCTCCAAGTAGCGCAAATCGTTCTGATAGAAGAGCCGGATGTCCGGTGCGCCGGTGCGGAGCATCGCGAGGCGTTCGATCCCTCCGCCGAAGGCGAAGCCCTGGTAGCGCGTGGGGTCGTAGCCGACGCGGCGCAGCACGTCGGGGTGGACCATCCCGCAACCGGCGGCCTCGATCCAACCGTCGCCTCCGCACACGCGGCACTCGGGGTCGCGTCCTTCGCAGGTGAAGCAGCTGAAGGCGATCTCCGCGGACGGTTCGGTGAACGGGAAGTAATCGGTCCGGAAGCGGATCTTCCGGTCACCTCCGAACACCTGCCGCGCGAACGAATAGAGCACGCCTTTCAGATCGGCCATCGTGAGCCTTTCGTCGATGGCCAGCCCCTCGTACTGGAAGAAGATGCTCTCGCGGATCGCGTCGGTCGCCTCGTACCGGTAGCAGCGTCCCGGGATGACCACGCGGATTGGTGGCCGGCGTTGCTCCATCACGCGGATCTGCATCGGCGAGGTGTGCGTCCGGCCGAGGATCGGACGCGATGCGTCGTCCCCAAGCGGATTCGATATCCACAGCGTCTGCCACTTTTCGCGCGCCGGATGCCCGGGCGGGATGTTGAGCGCCTCGAAGTTGTAGTAATCCCACTCGATCTCGGGTCCCTCGACGGTCTCGAAGCCGAGCGTGGCGAAGATGCGTGACACCTCGCGCATCGTCTGCGAGATCGGGTGGAGGCGGCCGACGCGCACGCGCCGCGGCGGGAGCGTCATGTCCTCGCGCTCGCCCCCCAGGTCGCGCGCCAGCGCCGCCTCGCGTAGCGCGCCGCTCCGATCCTCGAGCGCACGCTCGATCCGCTGTTTCGCCTCGTTCACCGCGGCGCCGTAGGCGGGTTTCTCGCTGGCCGGAAGCTTCGCGATACGTTTCGTGGCCTCGCTGAGGGCGCCCTCTTTGCGGCCGAGAAACTTCACGCGCGCCGCTTCGAGCGCGGGCTCGTCCGCGGCCGCGGCGATCTCAGCGATCGCGCGGTCCGCCAGCTCCTTCAGTTCCTCGCCGGCCATCGCTCCTCCTTTAGGAACACGAAACCCGCCGTTCGTCTCGGGACGAAGGCGGGCCTCCGCGGTACCACCCGTGTTCCCCCCTCGCTGGAGGAGGACGCTCGGTCGAGGCTCTATCGGGCCTCAGGCGGACCGGCTTTTCTGCCGGTCGGCTCCGGAGCGAATTCCCGCGTCGTCGGCGCGACCGGCTCTCACCCTGCCGGTCTCTCTTGCGCGCCGCGTGTCGCGGTACTGCTCTCCCTCTTCGCCTTATCGCGCTAGCTCGAAGACTTGCGTGACTTCTCCTTGATCAGGTCCACATAGTGACGGAAGACCTTGGGATCGCGGACGGCCATGTCCGCGAGGATCTTCCGGTCGAGATCGATCCCCGAGAGCCGGAGCGCGTTCATGAGCCGGCTATACGAGACGCCCGCCTCACGCGCGGCTGCGTTGATCCGTGCGATCCAGAGCGCGCGGAACTGACCTTTCCGGGCACGACGGTCGCGGTACGCGTAGCGGAGCGCGTGCATCGCGGCCTCGCGGGCCGGACGTACCAGCTTGTGCTTCGAGGCGCGACGGCCCTCCGCCTGCGAGAGCAGCTTCTTGTGCTTCTTGCGTGCCGCGACACCGCGCTTCACCCGTGACATACCTTCGTGCTCCCTTCCCTACAGGTTCGGCAGCAGCTTGCGGACGAGCTGAAGGTCGCCCTTGGCGACCAGTGCCTTGCCCTGGTGACGGCGCTTGCGGCCCGGCGACTTGTGCTGGTTGAGGTGACCCTTGTACGCCTTCGCGCGCCGGAGCTTGCCGCGCCCGGTGAACTCGAAGCGCTTCTTGGCGCCGCTGTGGCTCTTGATCTTGGGCACGCTGAACGACCTCCGCTCCGTCGTGTGAACGTCGATTGTAGCGGCCGAGGGGCTTCGCCCCCTCGAACCCTCAGTCGTTAAGCCGGACGCTGGGCGCGGGGCGGCGGCGCCGGACGGGCCGCGGGCGGGCGAGCGGTCGCCGGTGCGGGCGTCGGCCCGGGGCGTGGTGCGGACGCTGCCGCCGGGGCGGGTCGGGCGGGGGCCGCAGGCTTGGTCGCGGTCGGAGGCGTGGCCGGAGGCGGCGGACCAGCGGCGGGGCGCGCGGGCGTAGCCGGCACGGCGTCCCGGCGGAGCGCATTCATGACCATGCTCATCGAGCGGCCCTCGAGGAGCGGCTGGCGCTCGATGGTCCCGTGCTCCTTCAGGCGCTCGCCGATGGAAAGGAGCAACGTCCGGCCGCGGTCGGGATGCGCGAGCTCGCGCCCGCGGAAGCGCACCGTGACCTTGAGCTTGTCACCCTCGTCGAGGAACTTCGCGGCGGAGCGGATCTTGGTCTCGATGTCGTGGTCGTCGATCTTCGGTGAGACGCGGATCTCCTTCCACGTCACAGCCTTCTGCTTTTTCTTGGCGTCCTTCGCCTTCTGCTGCAGGTCGTAGCGGTACTTCCCGAAGTCGCCCATGCGCGCGACCGGCGGCTGCACGTTCGGCGCGATCTCGATGAGGTCGTAGCCCTCTTCCTGCGCCTTCGCGAGCGCGCGTGCCGTAGGGATGACGCCCAGCTGCTCGCCGTTGGGGCCGAGAAGACGGACGGTAGGAACACGGATCGCTTCGTTGATCCGCAGTTCGGGCGCGGCTATAGGGAGACCTCGGTTAGTGGCGTGAGAATGCCGCTATCAGCGCGGCCGCTCCCCGTGAAAGAACTTCAAGTCGGACGAGCATATCACCGGGCCAGATAGCCGAGGAGACGTTCGCGAACTGTCGGCCACTCGTCTTTGGTGATGCCGAAGATCACGCTCGTGCGCAGGCGGCCGTCGGGCATCACGCGCTCGTTCCGAAGCTCGCCTTCCTTCGTAGCGCCGAGCCGGGCGATCGCGGTTTGTGAGCGTTCGTTCCGTTTGTCTGTTTGCAGCCACACGCGATTGGCGCCGCGCGCCTCGAATGCGTGTCGCAGTAGTAACAGCTTGCTCTCCGTGTTGATAGCGGTGCGGCGGGCGCCCTTGCCGTAGAACGTGTAACCGATCTCGAGCGTGCGACTCGGCGGATCGATGTGCGCGTAGCGGGTCGTACCGACGAGCACGCCATCCGATTTTCGGATCACCGCGAATGGCAGCTGCGTGCCCAGGATCTGCTGGTCGAGCGCCCACCGGATGTATTTCACGTAGCCGTCCGTGCCGCGCGGCCGAAGCTGCACGCCGAGCCAGATGTCGTCTTCATCCCCTGCCTCGAATAGCGCCTGAGCGTGCTCCGTCCGGAGAGGCACCAGTCGGACGTGCCGGCCTTCGAGCGTGACCGGGCGGGGGTCGAAGTCGGGCCGGGGCCGGCCCTTCACGAGCGCCATTTTCACGTCGTCGACGAAGCCCTCCTCCGTTCCGACGCCGTCGCGCTCGATGCCCTCGACCTCGAACCCGACGGCCTTGTACATGGAGATCGCCCGGTCGTTGAAGCTCACCACGGAGAGTCCCACACGGTGCAGGTCAAGCTCGTCGAAGAGGTAGCGGATCAGCGCGGTCAGCGCGTCGCGTCCGAGGTGCTTTCCCCAGAGGTCTGGCTCGCCGATCCCAATGCCGACCTCCGCGCTCCGCCCTTTCGGGTGGTGGTCGCGGTAGTTCGCGAAGCCGATCGGGCGGCCGTCGTGCTCGATGACCCAGCAGGCCGAATCGCCGGGTCTGGACATCCGCTCGATCCACTTGCGCGCATCCGCTTCGCCGAAGACGCCCGGCTCCCGCGCCCACTGGTAGCGACGGAATTCCGGGTCGCTCCCCCACCTCATGAGGAGCGCCATGTCGTCATAGCTCATCGGCCGCAGCGCGACGCGCTCACCGCGCAGGAGCGGCGCGACGGAGACCGCACTCATCCGCCGAGCGAGTCGGCCACAGAGGGGCCGCGCGGCCCGAAGTCCGGTGGCAGCGCCTTCGTGTCGCGCTCTCTTGCGAGTCGCGCGAGGAGGTCGTCGAGCTTCACTCCCCGTTCCTCTTGACCTTGGCCGGCACCGCGACGGCGGACCGACACCGTCCCCGCCGCGGCCTCCTTGTCGCCGACGACCAGCATGTACGACGCCTTGCGCTGCTGCGCTTCCTTGATCCGCGTGCGCAGGTCGCCGGGTTGCTCGTCGAGATGCACCCGGAACCCCGACTCGCGCAGCTTGTTCGCGAGCTCCTCGGCATACGGGCGCGCCGACTCGCGCACCGGGATGATCGCGGCCTGCTCCCAGTTCAGCCAGAGCGGGAAGTTGCCGGCGAAGTGCTCGATCAAACCGCCGACGAAGCGCTCCAGGCTCCCGAAGAGCACGCGGTGGATCATCACCGCGCGCTCGCGCTCGCCCTTTTCGTTGACGAACGTGACGTCGAAGCGCTCGGGTAGGTTGAGGTCGATCTGGATCGTCGGCCCCTGCCACTCGCGTCCGATGGCGTCCATGACCTTGATGTCGATCTTCGGCGCATAGAAGACGCCGCCACCCTCGTCGATCTCGTAGGGGACCTCGCGAACGCCGAGCGCGTCGGCCAGCGCCTTCTCCGCCTTGTCCCATTGCTCGTCCGTGCCGAGCCGGCGCTCCGGTCGCGTCGAGAGATAGATGCGCGGATCGCGGTACCCGAAGGTGCGCAGGAATTCCATCGCGAGGTCGAAGACCTTCCCGATCTCGCCCTGCGCCTGCTCCCACGAGCAGAAGATGTGGGAGTCGTCCTGGGTGAACCCGCGCACCCGCAGCATCCCGTGCAGCGCTCCCCCGCGCTCGTAGCGGTACACCGTGCCGAGCTCGCCGATCCGCAGCGGCAGCTCGCGGTACGAATGGATCTTCGACTGAAAGACCTTGATGTGCCCGGGGCAGTTCATCGGCTTGATCCAGAAGTTCTGCGTGCCCTCGTCCAGCGCCAGGGGGCCGTACATGTTCTCGCCGTACTTATCGAGGTGACCCGAGCGCTGGTAGATCTTCTCGTGCGCGATGTGCGGGGTGTACACGAGCGTGTAGCCGCGAGCGCGATGCACCTGACGCCACCAGTTCTCGAGCTCCTCACGCACGATGGAAAGGTTCGGAAGCCAGAGCACCAGGCCCGAGCCGAGCTCCTCGTCGATACGGAAGAGCTCCAGGTCTCGGCCAAGCGCGCGATGGTCGCGGCGCTCGATCTCCTTGAGCTTCTCGAGGTAGTCGTCCAGCTCCTTCTCCGTCGGCCAGACCGTCCCGTAGATCCGCTGGAGCTGCGGGTTGCGCTCGTTCCCGCGCCAGTACGCGCCGGCCACGGAGAGGAGCCGGAAGGCGCCGATCTTTCCGGTGCGCTCGACGTGCGGCCCCCGGCAGAGGTCGACGAAGTCGGCGTGCTTGTAGAGAGAGACCGAGCCGTCCTCGACCTCTTCGTCCAGCTTCTCGATCTGATCGACCTTGTAGTCCTGGTGCCGGCCGCGGAAGAATTCGAGTGCCTCAGGCACCGGTATCTCGCTGTGCTCGAACGGGACGTCGCGCTTGGCCATCGCCCGCATGTGCTCCTCGATGCGCGGCAGATCCTCGTCGGTGAGCGGGCGCGGGAGGTCGAAGTCGTAGTAGAAGCCGTCCGCCACCGGTGGTCCGAAGCCGAATTTGGCCTCCGGAAAGAGCTCCATTACCGCGCCGGCCATGACGTGTGCGGCCGAGTGCCGGAGCGCATAGAGCGCCTCGTCGCCGTGGTCGGGCTTCCGTTCCGTTTTGGCCATCGCGCACCCCGCAACTGAAAAATCGCCTCGGTCCGTCTGGGACGAGAGGCGATCTCGCGGTTCCACCCAGCTTCGCCAGCGGATCGCCGGCGCGCTTCATTAGGGCTGTACGGGGCCCTCCCCGATCGCTCGGCGGTGGTCTCTCCGTGCTATGACCGGCCGGCTCTCACCTACCCCGGCTCTCTTAACAGTCCTTCGACGGAGCGCTGTCCGCGTCTTCGCGAGGAGACCATTCTAACGCGGAGGGACTACTGCTGCAGCAGACCGCACGGGCGCCAGCCCGGAGGACTACTGAGGTGGCCGAAGAGCGTGCTCTTCGGCCCGAGGCTCAGCAGACCACAGGACCGTCAGGTCCGAGGACTACTGAGGTGGCCGAAGAGCGTGCTCTTCGGCCCGAGGCTCAGCAGACCACAGGACCGTCAGGTCCGAGGACTACTGAGGTGGCCGAAGAGCGTGCTCTTCGGCCGGAGGCGCAGCAGACCGCACGGGCGCCAGCCCGGAGGACTACATCGCGGCTTCGAGCGTCTGCCAGACCTTGCGCTGCGTCTCCAAGGTGGCCGGCCAGCGGTCGTCCGCGCGTGGCGTCGCGATTCCGCTCTGGTGGATGAACACGAACGCGATCTGTTGCAGCATGGCGAGAGCCTCGTTCCGCGACTCGTAATCCTTCCATTCGAGGACTCGCGCCCGTGCCCGGGTGAGCCGCTGATGGATGCGGTCGATCACCACGTAGCTGTCGCCGTCGGGCCAGTGCTGTCCCTGAACGTCGATGCCATTCACGAACAGCACGCTCAAGAGCGATGCCTCGGTGAAGTCGTTGCCCGTGAACGCATTCGTCGCCCGGATCGGGTCGATGCGCTCGGCGGCGTGGCCCCAGGGCTTGCCATGGAACGAGATGTTGCGGAACGTACCCGTGAAGCGGCACTCCACGAACTCGGCGCACGCCGAGATCCAGCCGTCGATGTTCGCGCCGGCGAAGCTGCAGCGTTCGAAGCGCGCTTGCCCAGGACGGACGCCGCGCAGATCGGCGCCGTCGAAGCGGCATTCACGGAACACGCTCTGCCGCCGGCTCGCGAACAGCGTCTGCAAACGCTCATCGAACGATTCGCCGCGGAAGTCGCACCGCTCGAACGTGCAACCGTTCGGCGCGAAGCGCTCGAACGCGGCACGACTGAAGTCCGCCTCGCGGATGGTGACACGCTCTAGCGCGAGAACGCCCTGCACGTCTTAGCTCCTGAGGCGGGGTGCGCTTAGTCTTCTTCGGACGCAGCCCGCAGGTTCACGACGTTCGATGCTTCGAGGTTTTCCATTTTCGAGCGACCTTCGAAGATGACGCCTTTCTCCACCATGAGAGAGGGAGTGGTGATGTCGCCACGGACCTTCGCCGGCCGGTGAAGCTCGACCGCACCCGTCGCCTTGATGTTCCCGACGACCTCGCCTTCGACGATCACGGTGCCGCAGCTGATCTCGGCCGAGACCTTGGCGCCCTCGCCGATGTGCAGGGTGTCGTTCGTCGAGATCTCACCGGTGAAGTTGCCGTCGATCCGGACCTTCCCCTCAAAGGCGAGTTTTCCCTCGAACTCAGACCCGCGCCCCAGCGACGCGTTGAGCTCGCTGCCAGTCATGTACGCCTCCCGCTGTTGCTGCATATCCCTTCTTGCCTCCGGTTCCTCGACCCGCGGTGGCTGGGGCGCCTCTGCCTGCTCGTGCCGCGGAGGCGGCGCGAACAACGGCTGACGGGCTTCGCCACTGGGGGTGCTTCCTCGCTTGAACGTGGATCGGAACACTACGCTCTCAACGCGACACTGAGTAGGACGTTGTCGTCGCAATCCGGTCTGTAATCCGCTCGATCGGTCGGAGCCCTGGACGGTCCGAGGCCTGGCGGTAGCGTTCCCTCGCCTGGACCGCCCTAGTGCCATCGCGCAGCGCCGCGCTTCGCCCCAGAACGGCCAGGTAACGGTGGGCGGCGGCACGGCGATCGCAGAGTGGGTCGCGGCCGCCGCACCGGGAGCCACGGCCGCGGACGCGGGTCCAGAGGATCCAGAAAAGCGATCTCGTCGGGCAAGCCGATTTCCCGACCGCGTCGCGAAAGTTGACGCACGCGAGCGCGCTTCCCGCGGTGCTAAGCGCCGGGTGGTGGTCACCAACGATGCGAGGTCGCGTCGGCTGCGACGAACCTCGAGGACGCAAGCGGATCTCGTGCGGGTGGACCTGTGGTCCGGCAAGAGCCCTCATATAGAGAAGGAGCGGAGGTCCTCCGGATGACGCGGACGCATCTCGCGCTTGCGGGATGCATTCGGTATCGACTGAACCGTTCTCGCGCGACACGAGCACAGCCGACCAGGCGCGGCCGTAACGCGCGCAAGGTCATGGCCCGATCGGTGGACTAGCCAGTACGGCTGACTAAACCAGCTTCCCCCTTCTACACAACCCGGCTAAGGCCTATTCCTCAGCGTGATGTACGCGAGCGACGTCATCACGCCGCGGGGCCTGCGCATCGCGTTCACGCGGATCCTTCTCGTGATGTGCATCGGCGTGCTCGCGACGGTCGGACTCGTCTTCGTCTCGTCGAGCGCGCCGAACACGGCCATCGGGTTCGCGTTCCACAGCTCGTTCGTGGATCAGGGCGCATCGCCGAACCTCGCGCCGGGCACGGTCACGACGTACTCGGTGCGCTACCGGAATACCGGCCTCGCCGCGTGGCAGCGCGGCGGCGCGTCGCAAGTCAGCCTCGCGGTCGTCGGTGACTCGACGCAGTTCGCCGACGCGGGAATGGCCGTCAACTGGCTCTCGCCAGCTCGCGTCGCCACCACCACGGAGCAGATCGTGCTCCCGGGGATGATCGGGACCTTCACCTTCAGCGTGCGCGCACCGAGCAGCCCCGGCGTCTATCGCGTTCCGCTGCGTCTGGTCGTCGACGGGCTCGCATGGCTCGAGGACGACCGCGTCAGCTTCCAGCTCACGAGCGATCTCGGTTTCCATAGCCAGCTCGTCGACCAGGCGCTGCATCCGAGCCTGGGCCCCGGCGAGACGAGCGCGCCGCTCACTGTGCGGTTCCGCAATACCGGCGCGCGAACGTGGGCGCGCGGAGTACCCGGACAGCAGGTGAACCTCGGCGTCGTGGGCGACGACAAGACGCTCTTGGGCCTGGCGGCGGGGTGGCCATCGGTCGATCGCGTCGCAATCCAGGCGGAGCCGAGCGTCGGCCCGGGCGGCATCGCGACATTCACGTTCCGCGTGAAGGCACCGTTCGCGTCCGGGGTCTATCCGCTCCGCCTTCGCCTGGTCGCGGACGGGGTAACGTGGCTCGACGACGACGGAGTCGTCGCGTTGATCAGCGTCGGCGCCACGGGAGGCCTGCCGAGCGACGCGCCGGTCGTGAAGGCTTCGCCCACGTTCGCGCTCGGCGCCTTCACCAATGTCGCGACGATCGCCCAGGGGGGATCGGTCCAGATCACCGCTACGTTCATGAGCGCGACCGCGACGAGCGGGGACGTCCTCGGGGTCCTCGTGTACTCGCCCGGCGGACGAGCGCTCGTCTTCCAGAAGTGGTTCCACAGCGAGAGCTTCGCGGCCGGGGAGCAACGCTCCTACGCCGTGACCTGGCCCGTGCCGGTCGGCAGCCCGACGGGCACCTACGCGGTCGGGGTCGCCGCGTACTCGAACGGCTGGCAGTTCCTCTACGCCGCGACCGCGTCGTCGGCGACGTTCGCCGTCACGAGCGCGGCGCCGATCGTCACGCCGGCGCCGACGCCCGCGCCGCCCCCGAGCAGCGCGCCGACCCCGACGCCCGTTCCTCCGACGAGCGCGCCGACCGCCACGCCCGCGCCGAGTGTGACGTCTCAGCCCACGCCGGTCGCGACACCCACCCCGACCGCCACGCCGGTTCCAACGCCCGCCCCGAGCTTTACGTCGACGTCAGCGGTCGTTCCGGCGAGCGTTCCTGCCGGTGGAACCGTGACGATCAGCTCGTCGGTCACGAGCGCCACGGCGTTCACTGGGATCGTCGACGTGGAGGTCTACGCCCCCGGTGCGTCGACGAGCTCGTACCAGGTCTATTACCAGAACCAGACATTCGCCGTGGGGCAGACGCTGGCTTACACGACGACCTGGGCGCCGCCGCTGATCGCCGTGACGGGGACGTACAAGGTCGTGGTCGCCGTCTACTCGCCGGGCTGGGCGACGCTCTACGCGAAGAACGACCCGGCCGCGACATTCGCGGTCACGGCTCCGGTCCCCACGCCCGCCCCGACACCCGCACCAACACCGATTCCGACGCCCGCGCCGACGCCGGTGCCGACCGTCAATCCGACGCCGACCCCCGCGCCCGCGCCGGCTGGGATCGCCTACCGGGCGGGTAGCAGCAACTCGGCCGCGAGCGGTCTGAGCCTTAACCTGAGCAAGCCCGCGGGTGTGCAGAACGGCGACCTGCTCGTGGCGACGGTTACCGACTGGCCCGGCGCGCTCACGGCACCGGCCGGTTGGACGGTGGCGCTATTGCCGGGGCCCTCATTCAATCAGGGCATCTGGTACAGGATCGCGTCGAACGAGCCAGCGAGCTACACGTGGAGTGGCTCCGCCGACAGCACCTGGTCCGGAGTCATCGACGCCTTCTCCGGCATCAGCACGACCAGCCCGTTCGATGCGGCGCCAGCGGTGGTGCTGGGCGGCGTCGCGAACGTCAGCTGGCCGGCGGTCCGGAGCGTGACCGACAAGGCCTGGAGCCTCGTCGTCAGCACGGAGAACAACGACGCGGACACGATCGGCACGCCGACCGGCTACACGGCGCGCAGCGTCATGGGTGGTAATTCCTTCATTCGCACCTCCACGCGGGTCGTCTCTCCGGCGGGCACCGTCGCGCCGAGTGTCAGCGATACCTCGGCGGCGCCGAGCTGGAGCGCCTACAGCCTCATGCTCCGCCCGGCGGGAGCCGCCGGGCCGACCGCCTCTCCCGCACCGACGCCCGTCCCGACCGCAACGCCCGCGCCGACGCCGGCCCCGACACCGGTGCCTACGGCCACGCCGGCGCCGCCGAGCGGCGTCTCGCCGTTGCACGTGCAGGGGAACAAGCTGCTGAACGCGTCCAACCAGACCGTGATCATCCACGGCGTGAACCACTCCGGGACGGAATACGCATGCCAGCAGGGTTGGGGCATCTTCGACGGGGTCGTCGATGCCGCGGCGGTCGACGCGATCAAGAGCTGGCGCGTCAACGCGGTGCGCATCCCGATGAACGAGGACTGCTGGCTTGGAATCAACGGGATCAACGGCGCGTACGCCGGCGCGAACTACCAGCAGGCCATCAAGAACTACGTCGCGCTGCTGAACCAGAAGGGCCTGTACGCGATCCTCGATCTGCACTGGGCCGCGGCCGGCACCAAGGTTGCCGACTCACAGCCGCCCATGGCCGACATGGATCACTCGCCCGCGTTCTGGACCCAGGTCGCGAACACATTCAAAGGCAACAACGCCGTGATCTTCGAGCTCTTCAATGAGCCCTTCGGGATCAGCTGGGGCTGCTGGCGCGACGGCGGATCGTGCGGCACGGGATATCAGGTGGCGGGTATGCAGACCCTTGTGAACGCGGTGCGCTCCACCGGTGCGACGAACGTGATCGCCCTCGGCGGACTGGACTGGAGCAATGACATCAGCCAGTGGCTCAGCTTCAAGCCGAGCGACCCGCAGAACGGCATCGTCGCCGCGTGGCACATCTACGACTTCAACGGCTGCATGGACGTCACCTGCTACAACAACCAGGGCGGACCGGTCGCCGCGTCCGTCCCGCTGATCGTGACGGAGACCAACTCGAATAGCTGCAACACGAGCTGGTGGGGCGCCCTCTTCAACTGGCTCGACAGCCACGGCGCGAGCTACGTGCCGTGGACGTGGAACACCTGGGGAGCCGGGTGCACCAATCACTCGCTCATCCTCGATTACTCGGGCACGCCCAGCACCAGCGGGCAGTTCTACAAGAGCCACCTCGCCGGACTCCCCTGAGCCACGACCGGCGGCATCGCCGGCCGATACGACGCGGCTAGGCCCAGCAGCACTCGCACGACGCGCTGAGCCGGCGCGAGCCCGTGATGCCGGACGAGGTAGGCGTAGCCGGCTTCGCGCATCCGTTGCTGCAAGGTCGCGGACGTTGCGACCTCGACCACGCGCGCGGCAAAGGCGTCGGGATCGCCTTCGACAAAGGCCTCTCGACCAGGCGCGATCGCGAGCCCACGCGCACCTTCCGGCGTCGTCACCACCGGGACGCCGCTCTGGAAGGCCTCGAGGAGCTTCATGCGGACGCCCGATCCGCCGAGAATGGGCGCGACCATCACCGCGGCCCGCTCGTACAGCGGCCTGAGGTCGGGGAGGAATCCGAGCGTCGTCACGCCCGGAGCGCGCCACGCCGCGGGCGCCAGCGGACTTCCGGCGCCGTCGATCGGTAGACCTGAGCCGGCGATCTCGAACGTCGCGTCCGGGAGACGCGCGCGGACCAGCGGCCACACGGCTTCGCAGAACCAGTTCAGGCCGAGCTCGTTGGGATGCCAGTTGAGCGTTCCGACGAAGCAGATCTGCCGTCCGGTGGATGCCGCGGGCGCTCGTGCTACGAAAGGCACGACCTGCGGGACGTAATGCGCCTCGACGCCGGCGAGATCGCGATATGCCCGCGCGTCCTCTGCCGAGATCGCGCCGACAGCGTCGACCTCGCGGAGGACCTCGCGCTCGAAGCGTCGTGTGGCGCGCCACTCGGTCTCGGCGACCGCGCGCCGCACGCCACGCTGGCGCCGTGCGAACTGTTCCCAGATGTCGCTCTCGACGTTGTGCTCGTCGAGGACGACGCGTGCGCGCGGAACGAGGAGCCGGACCAGCGGGAGGTAGCGCGCGGTCCCGAGCGCGCCGAGCCAGACGGCGTCGAAGCGCCCTTCGCGCAGCTCCGCTTCGAGCGCTCGGCGGACGGTAGGTGATTCCCACTTTCCGGCGACGTAGGGGACGCCGTGCGCGATCCGGAGCCAGGCAACGCGCGGCACGTAGCGGGGGTGCCGTGCCAGGTGGATCGGGTGGAAGACAGGCTCGCGCACGTCGAGCTTCGGCATCGCACGGCTAAGCCCGTCACGCTGCTCCGGCGTGACCGGTTCCTCGCGCAGCCAGAAGACCCGCACGTACTCGACCTCGGGAAGGGACGTCAAGACGCGCAGCTGCGAGAGCACCCGCACGTGGCCGCCGCGCACGGACGGCCAGACGAAGTCAGGAGCGATGAAGAAGATCCGCACGCCCATGCCTATCGAGGCGCACCGGCGTTGAGGGCCGGTACCGCGTCTCCTTGAGGGCGGCTGGTCGGCCGCTCGCTCTGGGGGGCGCCTCAACAGGCCCATCCACACCGCTTCAAGGCGCCGGGCGCAGCCTCGCGAGACGATGTGGGCGGCAGCGACCCAGCGGCCACACCTCGCGACCCTGCGCGGGCTCCGGACTGGCGCGCCCCTCGACCAGCTGGTCGCCCTCGGCCTCGCGCTCGCCGCGCTCGGGCTGAACCTGCTCAAGCTCCCGGGCACGAGCCTGTGGGGTGATGAGGTCTTCTCCCTGGAGCTCGTCGCGACTCCGTCGCCGCTCTTCTGGCACTACATCTCGACCCACGAAACGAACATGGCGCTCTACCACGTGCTCCTGCGCGCCTGGCTCGGGCTCACCGGCTTCGTCGGCCTCGCACCCGACGAGGCCATCGTGCGGATCCCCTCCGTGGTCTTCGGAGTGCTCGCGGTCGCCACCGTCTACGCGTTCGGTCTGCGGTGGTGGGGGCGGACGGTCGGGGTCATCGGAGCGACGCTCCTCATGCTCAACGAGCTGCAGCTGCTCGTGGCCCGCGAAGCGCGTTCGTACAGCCTCGAGGTCCTGCTGGTGTGCGTCGGCTGGTATGCGCTGCTCGCCGCGATACGGTCCGATCGCCACGCGTGGCGCTGGTGGTCGGCGTTCGTGCTGGCGATGACACTCGCCCTCTACGCGCACCTCTTCAGCGCGCTCGTCGTCGCCGCGCAGGGCGCGGCGGTCGCGGGTCTGCTCGTGCTGCGGAGCGATTGGCGCGACGGGGCGCGGCGCGCGCTGCGCGCGACGCTGGCGAGCTTCGGGGCGATAGCTCTCGCTGCGCTGCCGCTGCTCGCCTACACGATGCGTCACGGTCCGACGAACCCGCAGATCGGGCCCGCCAGCCCGGTCGAGGTCGCCCGCCTCATCTGGAACGTCGCCGGCCACGACATCGTGTTCGCCATCATCTTCGGCGGCGCGGTGGCGACCGCGGTCCTGCTCACCGCGAGGCGCCACCAACAGGTCGGCGGACTTCGGTTGCCTGCCACGGGCGTGCTCGTGACCTGGTTGATCGTGCCGGTCGTGCTGAGCTATGCCGCGACGCAGCGCACCCTGAACCTGCATCTCTTCGCCTGGGGCTATCTGGTCGTCGTCGTGCCCGCGCTGTGCCTGCTGGCGGGAGTCGGAGTGGCGGCGCTGCGCCGCCCACTGCTCCGGTGTGGGCTGGCGGTCGCGCTCATTGTCGGCGCGGCGTTCGCCACGCCGGTGTACTCGTCGCAGCCGGACCAGGACTTCCGGACCGCAGCGGCCTGGATCGCCGAGCGCTACCGGCCGGGTGATGGCCTCGTCGTCACGTCGTGGTCGTCATCGCTGGCGATGGCGTATTACGCGCGCCTGGGCTCTCTGCCGAGCGAGCTCGCGGCAACGACGCCCGCGCCGTGGTCCTGGACCGACGGCGGGGCGATCCCGCTCGATATGGCCGCGGTCGCGGCGTACAGCGCGGCGCACCCACGGATCTTCCTGGTCGACTCGCTCCTCGAGGGGGACGCGCCCGACGTCAAGGCTCGGGCGGGGGCGGCCAGGACGTGGCTCGACGCGAGCTACCGTCTGGTGGGCGTGGTCGCGGTGCCTTCTTCACTCGGCGCGGTGCGGGTATTCCTCTATGACACCGGTCATCCCGCGTACTTGTAGAAGAGCTCTCCTACAGCGCGGCACAGCCACGGCGACGAGTTGCGGATGACCAGGCGCAGCGCCTCGCCGAGGCGACCGGAGCGGGCGCTTTGTGGAGCGCGGGCGACCCACGAATAGCCGAGCAGCTCTTCGCGGGCGCCCCATCCGTCCTTGAAGCCTCGTAGCAGCGGCTGATCGAGGTCGGAGCGACCCAGATCGAAGGTGCGGGAGCCGCTCTCGGACGCGTTGCGAATGGCTGACCAGAGCAGCAGATAGTTCGCGTCGAGCTTCGCGAAGCGCTCGTCTCGCGCGCTGTACTTGTAGATGACGGCGCCGTTGTGCGACCCGAAGACGGCAGACGCGACCGGCGTCTCGCCGCTGTAGGCGGTGAGCACGAAGCCCAGGCCCGGCTCGAGGATGCGCTCCCGCAGGAGGCGGAAGAAGCGGCGCGGCTGGATCGGCACGCCGAGCCGCCGCCGGGTCCGGAGATGGAGCTGGTAGAAGACCTCGATGTCGGATGCCGGACCGCGGACGATCCGTACGCCGGCGCGCTCGGCGATGCGGACGTTCCGCCGGTGGTTCTTGAAGAGCCCGTTCCAGATCCGGTCGGCGCCAGGCGTGAGCGCGAGCTCGTGCCGCACGTGCGCGGCGTTCTGTCGGACGATGGCCTCCCCAGGCAGCGGCGCGCGCACTTCGATCCCGGCGAGCGCACGGAACCGCTCGAGCTCCGCGAGTCCGCGTACCAGATCCGCCGTTCGCTCGCCGAGGGGCGGGCAATGATCGGTGAACGGGAGCGATACCCACCGAGGCCGGCCGAAGGGGCGCCCCACCTCGATCACCGGCATGCCGGCGGTGATCGTGCCACCGCGATCGTCGAGGGCGACCGCCATCGCCCGGAATCCGTAGCAATCGGAGAGGAGTCCGGCCCACGCCGGATGGTGGAAGAGCATCGCCTCCGGACGACTCTCCACGAACTCGACCCAGCGTGCATCGGCGAGCCCGAGCAGCTTCACTGTGATGCACCGCGCCCCGACGCGAGCGGCGTCGTGGCTGTTTCACCGACGCTGGCGGGCGCGGCCGCTCCGCCAGCACGCCGCATCCGCCGACGCCAGGCCAGCGCACACGACGCGGGGAGCTCGACGAGCGCAGGCAGCGGGTCGTCGGGAGCGAAGATCGCGAACTCGATCGGTCCTCGGAGCGACCGCAGGTAGGCGCCGAGCGAAAGGCGCCGAGCGCGGATCTCGCCCAGTACCGTCGGCACGTCCGTGAGCGCGCGCACCCAGCGGACCCCCGTCCGGCCGCGGAGCCGAGGCAGCGGCTCGTCGCTCAGCATCCGCCACAGCAGGTACGGGAAATCGACGCCCGCGCGCCGCCCGACGCTATGCCAGCCCCACACGCGCGGATTGATGTCGAGCAGCTTGAGCCGGCCGTCGCGCGGATCGCGCTTGAATTCCACTTCGACGATGCCGCTGTAGCCGAGCACGGCCAGGATGCGCGTCGCGCTCGCTTCGACCTCCGGGTCGTCGATCGTCTCCACGTACGTGCTTGCCCGGCCGAAGTCCATAGGCCACTGTCGCGTGCGGCGCGCGACGACCGATGCGATCGGACGTCCGTCGCGACAGAGCGCCGCGTAAGACAGCTGGCAGCCGCCGCCTCCGGGAATGAGCTCCTGGACCATGATCAGCGAGGGGTCGACGAGCCGCGTGGCTTCGTCGTACTTCGCGAGGAGGGACACACGGTCGTCGGCGCGCCAGGCTTTCGCCATCGTGAACCGGTTCTCCTCGGCGCGCAGCGCTGGCTTGAGGATCGCGGGGTACGCGATCTCCAGGCCGGCGAGCTCGCCTCCGCTCTGGGGGTAATGCGTGCGCGGGTGGTCGACGCCGAGGCCGGCGGCGAGCCGGTACGTCAGGCGCTTGTCATATGCCCACCGCAGCACCTCCCACTTCGGCGTGGTGATCACGAAACGCGTCGAAAGCGCTCGTCGATTGCGAGAGAGGAGCGCCGCCGTTTCGTCATCGGTCGGGAAAAGCGCCCAGCCATCGAGCGCGTAGCGCGCGCCGAGGCCGAGCAAGTCCGTCACCCGTTCGTCATCCGTGGTCGCCGTCCAGGCGAGGCTACGTGTGCAGTAGCGAGAGCAGCTCGCGAGGAGATGGTCGTCGCGCAGGATCCACACCGGGATCCCATGTCGCCCGAGGCTCCGCGCGATGCCCAGGGCCTTGTAGTCGCTGCCCAGGACGAGCGCTCCGCGAGGCGCGCTGTGCCCTCGGTCCTTGGCCATCACGCGCGCCGCTCCGCGGAGCGGTACTCGAACGCCGGCTCGTCCCGCCCGCGCTCGACCGAACTTGCGCGCTCGCGGGTGATCGAACGGACGAGTGCGCGAGCCGCGAACTCCGTCCCGGAGACGAAGCGGAGGAGCGGCCCGAATGAATGCGCCGCGGGGGCGCCGAGGAAATGGAGTCCCGGTACCGACGACTCGAGCCCGCCGGTAAGCACCGGATAGCCGTCGACGCAGCGGAGCGCCCCGACCACGGCCGGCGCGAGGAACTCGTGGCGGCGAACGTCGACTCGATAGCCGGTCGCGAGCACCACCTGGTCGACGTCGCGGTGGGTCCCGTCGTCGAGGCCCAGTCGCACGTGGGCGTTCGCGCGGGCCGCGGACGTGATCCGCCGGCCGGTGCTGATCGTCATGTCGCGCGCGCGCTCGCGAAGCCAGAGCGACGCCCCGGGAGCGAGCGACCGTCGCATCGCCTCGCGGTGCACGAATCGTGGCAGCCTGCGGAGTAGCGTCGGACGCGCGACGAGGTGGCTTACGACAGCCGGTCCGACATCGGTGCGGTGGAAGAAGAGCCGCCCGAGGAGACCCTTTCGAGTCGCGCGGCCGACCCAGCGAACGCGTGGCGCGCGCATGACCAGCTCGACCTCGGCGCCCGCCTCGTGGAGCAGGACCGCGGACTCGACCGCGCTCTGACCACCACCGACGACCACGACCCTCCGGCCGGTGAGCTCGGTGAGGTCGACGAGCTCGCTGGAATGCCTCGCGAGTCCCGCGGGGAGATCGTCGAACTCCGGCGGGCGGTGCGCGAAGGATCCGATCCCCGTCGCGACCACGATTCGATGGGCGCGCAGCGCTTCGCCGTCGTCGAGCGTCACACGCAGGTTCGGTCCGTGCCCGTCGATGCGCGCGACCTGCCGCTCGTCGACCCGAGGCACGGCCTGCCGCTGGAACCAGCGTCCATATGCGACGAAGTCGCCCAGTGGCACCGGGCGCGAGAGCCGTGCGGACCGGCCACGCTCGAACGCGTCGAGCGTGAGCGCGGAGCGCGGGTCCGCGATGTGCGACGCGCCCCACGGGCTGCGGAGCAGCATGCCGCCTGGCATGTGCCGCACCCAGAAGGACATTGGCGTACCGAAGACTCGGACGTTCGCGCCCGAGTCAGCGAGATGCGCAGCTGCCGCGAGGCCATACGGACCTGCCCCCACAACGACGACGTCCATCAGCGCGCCCACCTCCCGGTCGAGATTCGGCTCGTCTCCCAGGACCGCAGCAGGAAGTCCTTGAGCGTGAGCGCGTCGATGTCGCCCGTGATCGCGAGCGCGCTTCCCGCGCCGTTCGGCCATCGCCACAGCCGGACGAGGGGTCCGGGGGCCTCATCGATCGCGTCGAGGACCGTCGCCTCGTTCCAGTGGGCGGCGCCGATGTCGAGATACGCTCCGTACGCGCCAGGCTCGTCCGAGACCTCGAACGGCAGACCTTCCTCGGCGAGGAATCCCGCCACGTCCGCCGGGGTACGTCGCGAGATCCCCACGACGGGCATCCGTCCCGCCGCAACCTCGAAGGACGGACGCACCGCGACGGCGTCGCGTCCGCGCCACGGCATGCTCGGGACTTCGAGACCCCGGACCAGCAGCGTCGCGTCGCGATCCGCGTCGAGCTGGACGCGGAAACCGCCGTCGGGCGTGCGGCGGACGCATAACGAGAACCGGTCGCGGCGCCACCACCACGCGGCGAGCTCATCGAGTCGGGCGACGAACACGCGTGGTCGGAGCCGGCGCGCCTCGGCCAACGTCACGCGAAGGGCGTCCTCGAGCTCGACGATGCGCTCGGGGTGCAGCTGCAGGGTGAACAGGTCCCCCCGCCGGTAGCAGCGCTCGAAGACGCGCAACCATTCGGCAACGCGCGCAGGGGGATCGAGGTGGAGGCGCTCGAGGATGATCTCGTCGTCCGGGATCGCGACCGGGATGTCGACGAGCGCGCCGCGCACTCGCGGCCGGACCGCCAGCCGCGTGGCGTCGTGCGCGGCGTAGAGGTCGAGGGCGAGGTCGTAGCTCCTCTGGCCGGATGCGGCAGCGGCACCGCCGTGGGTCCTCGGGAACGCGACGGCTTGGCTGCTGTGGTACCGGAAGCCGAGCTCGGCGAGCACCTCGAGGGTCGCGTCGTTGTACCGCAGATACGGCCCACGGAAGCCGCTCGGATCGAGGCCGGCGCGCTCGAAGATCCCGACGGCGCGCGCGATGGTCTCGCGCTGCTGGTCTCGGCCAAGCATGGCGTGGTCCCCGTGCACGAGGCCGTGAACCGCGAGCTCGGCGCCGCCATCCGCGTACCGCTTGAGCAGCTCGGGATGGCGTGCGAGGACGCACGCGGTCGTCGGCCATGTCGGCCGGACGCCGAACTCCGTCGCGACCGCTCGGTACCGCTCGAGACGCGCGGTCATCGCTCCGGCGGTCGCGCCGAAGCGGGACAGCACCCGGGCCGTGCGTGCGGCGGAACCGGACGGACCGCGCCCGCGAAGGCTCATCGCGAGGCTCATGCGTGCTCCACCTGTCCGGTCGCGAGCGGCTCCCGGCCGGCGCTTTCGATGAGCCGATCCACGACCCCGACATAGCGCTTCGCCTGGTGCGACCAGCGGTAGGGCTCGCCGACCTGGGCGGCTCTCTCGACCAGTCGACGACGCCGCTCGGGATCCCTGTGCAGGTCGTAGATCGCGCGCGCGAGGTCATGCTCGTTTCCAGACTCGAACAGCTCGAAGCACCCCTCGTCGAAGTACGCCTCGACCGCTCGCGTCCGCGAGATCACCACCGGCTTACGCAGCGCGATGAGATCGAACATCTTGTTGCTGTGGGTCAGGTCGAAACACGCATCGCGCCTGATCGCCACGACCCCCGCGTCGGCCTCCGCGATGCGCGGCAACAGCTCGTCGAGCGGGAGCCATCCGCGGCTAAACCACACGCGGTCCGCGACATCGAGCTCGGTGGCCAGGGCCTCAAGAGACGCGCGGCGCGGCCCGTCCCCATAGATGCGCAGCGTGAGGTTCGGGATGCGATCGCGGAGCGCCGCGACGGCGCGGATCACGAGGTCGAGGCCATACATGTGGTCGATCGTGCCGTGGAAGACGAGCATGAAACGGCCGTCGTTCCGGGTGATGGCCGCGTAGCGCCGCGGGTCGAACCGCTCGTCGTCGAACGAGTTCAGTACGACGCCGACCTTGCCCGCGGGCGCACCGCGCTCGACGAATCGCTGCCGCATCGGCTCGGTGCAGGTGATCGCGGCATCGGCGAAGCGAATGCTCAGCTGTTCGCACGACCCCAAAAGGCGCACGAGCGGGTGCCGTGGCGAGAGCCTGTACTTCAGCGCGAAGAACTCCGGCATGCACTCGTGGAGATCGAGGAGCACGCGTGCGCCAAGCAGCCGCGGAACGGCGGCGGCGAACACCAGGCAATCCGGTAAGGAGTTCACCTGCACGAGGTCGAAGCGGTGCCGCAGGTGAAGCCTCGTGACGAGCAGCGCCGCTGCGACGAAGAATGCGGCGTACTCGAGGAGGTAGCGGAGCTTGCCGCCGTGGCGGCGCTCCACGGCGAGGCGGTGGACCGTCAACCGGCCATCACGTTCGCTGCGCGGCAGGTCGCCCCACTGGAGGCAGACAAGATCGACCTCGTGACCCGCCGCCAGAAGTGAACGGACCTCGCGCGTCACGCGCGCGTCGTAGGGATAGACGCCTTGGCGGATCACACAGATCCTCGCCACTTACCGGGCCTCCCCGCGCGCGGCGGGACGGAGCGGCAGCACGACGGCGCCGAGCGCGACGAGCTCGCGCGTGGTGATGGTACGCAGCGCGAGGGCGCCGGCCGCGTAGAGCGTGATCGCGGCTGGAGCGGAGACCATGAGCGGCTGCTCGCGGAGCGGAACAAGCAGGAGCGCCGCGATACCCGCGGCGGCGAGGGCCTTCACGCCAACCCGGAGGCTCTCGAGCCGCACCAGGTCCCGCGGCATCATGCGCACGAGCCACACGAGCACAACGAGCTCGGTCAGCGAAGTCACGAACGCCGCGCCCGTCTGCTGGAAGAGCGGGATCGCCGCGAGATTCATGAGCGGGTTGAGAACGGCGGTGGCGAGCGCCATCACGACAAGGCGCCGTTCCTGGCCAAGGCCGAGGAGCGCGGTCGCGAAGACCCAGTTGAGGTAGATGAAAACGAGACCAGGCGCCAGCAGCCGGAGCGCGACCGCGGCCTCGGCATACGAGTGCGCCGGATACAGCAGCCCGACGATGCGCTCGGCGAAGAGTGCGAACACGAGCGCGATGGCGACGCCGGCGAGCGTGAGGACGGTGAGCGCCTTCGCGATCACGGCGCGAAGCTCGTCGCGCGAGCCGAGCGACAGGCGCGAAAGAACGGGGTAGAGAACGGTCCCCGCAACGATGGCCGGGAGGATGGTGGCCGTGCCGAAGGGCCTGTACGCGGCCGCGTACCAGCCGACGTTCTCCGGTGGCAAGAGACGTTCGAGCATGACCATGTCCACGCCGAAGTAGAAGGTCGTGGCGATCGCGTAGATGCCAAGAGGCACCGCGCTGCGAAGCAGGCCGAGCGCGGCGCGCGCATCGGTCCTCGAGCGCAGCCATTGCCGGGCACGGCGATCGAGCAGGAGCACCGCGAGATTGACAGCCGCGGCGAGCACGAAGGCGTCCGCGATGGCGGTGATATCCGGCCGGGAGACGAGAACGACCATTCCGACCCCGGCCGCGGTGAGCCCCTGCGCAGCCGCCGCGATCGATGGAAGCACGAACTCCTCGCGACCCTGGAGGAACGACGCGATGGTGTTGCTCGCGCCGATCAGGAGGACCGACACGGCCAGGATGAGGATGGTCTCCTGCAGCTCGGGACCGTACGCGAACGCCACGGTGAGCAGCCAGAGCCAGGGCACGGCCGCGAGCCAGAGGCCGGCGCGCACCGCGATCGTCGCGGCGAGCGCATCCTCGTGCCCGCGCGACCGCTGCGCCACCATTCGGCTGAGCTGCGTTCCCAATCCGAAATCCACGACGATGGAGAGGAGCGCGGCGTACGTGAGCGCGACGGACAGCTCGCCGAACCGGCCCGGGCCCAGGTAGCGCGCCTGAGCGATGGTGAACGCGAATGCGGCGACCCACATCACGACCCGCGAGGCCGCGAGCACCCCGATGTTTCGCGCGACGCCGCGGAGGATGGTCATCTCGCCCCACCCACCAGGACGATGGGCCGGGACGCGCGCGATGCGGCGATCTCGACGAGGCACGCCATGAAACCCAGGGCGGTGCCGAGCACGATCATGCTCCGGCTGTAAGTCAGCCCGAGGTCGACCGAAGAGAAGAGCACCTGACTCACGACGAGCGCTACCGGCAGCGCCGCGATCCAGCGGATCCTTCGATCACCGCCTCGGGCGAAAATGGCCGAGCCGAGCAGGAGAGCCCGCGCGACGACGAACCACAGCGCGAATGCCGCGAAGGGTCCGGCCTTCAACCAGAGCCAGAGCAGGGCGTTGTGGGTGATGTACTGCCAGTAGATGAAGTCGTAGAGCGGCGGCGGCTGCTCGTGGAACATGTACCGCTGTCCCAGGCCGACCCCGGTGAGCGGCACCTGCCGCATCGTGAACGCGATGTTGTGGTTCTCGATCTTGCGCCACGCGTTGGAGCTCTGATCGCGTGTGCTGACTGAGCTGGCATCGACCACGCCGCGAACGGCGCGGATCGGCTCGGCGATCGGACCGCTCGCATCCCAAAACAGCACGACATATGAGCCAAACGCCAGGGCGGCGACGCCGGCGAGCACCATGCCGCGCCGGGGACTGGCGAAGAGCACGAGGAGCGTGAGTACCAACAGCACCGCGCCGAGCGCGATGAAGGCGGTACGCCGCTGGTCCAGGAAGAGCGCCGTGAGGATCAGCGGTTGAAGCGCGAGGAGGACGATGAAGAGCTTCGAGCGGATGCCGATCACGGCCATGACAACCGCGAGCGCGATGGCCGTGTCGAAGAACACGACGTCCTCGTGACCGGTGACGGCGCTGGCGTCGTACGCGCTCCATCCCGGAGCGTCCTGGTAGTTCAGGATGCCCTGCAGCGCCTTCACTCCGACGATGGCCACGAACGTCCAGACCAGGACGGTGAGCTGACCGCGGTCCCGAACGAGATTCGTCGCGAGGAAATAGACGGCGCAGAGCTCGAGCGGGGCACGCATCTCGTTCAGGGCGATCTCGACATCCATCGCGCCGCGCGCCGCGCCGATGACACCGCTGAGCGCGAACGCCGACGCGTACGCCGCGATGCCCCACCCCAAAGGGCCCAGGCGCAGGCCGTCCGCCGGCCGGGAGAGCCGGCGCACGATCAGGCCGGCGCCCGTCAGGGCCATGAGCAGGTCCGCGAGGCTCAGGCGGATCGGCAGCGGCGTGTAGGCGGACACGTTCTGGAAGATGTGGCTCTGTGCCGTGATCGGGTCCAGCCCGGTGATCGGAAACTGCTCGAACAGCAGCGCGGCGGCGAACAGCAGGTAGACGCCGACGACCGGATGCGCGATGACCAGAATCGCGATGACGCTCGCGACGAGCGGCGCGACCAGCAACGGCTCGCTCTCCGTCGCGACGATCGCTGTCGCGTACGCCGCCGCGAGCGCGAGGGCGAACATGCCGATCGCAATCACTCCGCGGCGCGCGCGCGTCGCGTAGAGATCGCTCGAGGGCCAGCGGGTTTCGACGACCCCGAACGAGGTGCTCATCGCGAGAACAGGAGCAGCGCAAGCTGCGCGGCCACCATCGCGACCGCGAGCAGCACCGTGAGGCGGGGGCGCGCGACCGAAATCCCTCCGGCCGCGCCAAGTCCGCCGCAGATGAGGAAGAAGAGCACCGCGACCGCCGTGTAGATCACGTACGTGCGGCGATGAGCTTGGCCGGAACGTCGACGGACGAGGCCTTCGCTCGATTCAGGATGATGTACGGCGCGGACGCCGCTCCGAGCCGGCCGAGCGCCTGGCGGACCAGCGGCAGGGGCGTTGCCTCCTCGCGGACCACGACGCAGATCTGGTCGAGGGTCGCGGCCCACGGCAGCACGAAAGGCTCGCCGGCGAGGATCGGCGGGAGGTCGACGATGACCGTTTCGAGCGCGCCGACCTCGTTCGCGAGGAACGAGCCGACTGCGCGCAGGGTCGGGCGCGCGAGGGTGCGGTCGCCCACGGGGAGGAAAGCGAGTCCCGACCCGAGGGTTCGCCGCGCCGCATCACGCTTCGCCGGGTGCGCAAGATGATCGGCAACCCCGGGTGCGCTCTCGAGCCCCGCGTCGTTTGTGAGCGATGGCTGTAGCCAGTTCGCGTCGACGAGAAGAACGGGGTCATCGCGTAGCTCGGCGAGCGAGAGCGCGGTCCCGAGGGCGATCGTGCTCACGCCTTCGCCGAGCAGGGCGCTCGTGAAGCCCACGCTCCGCACGCCGAGCGCGTCGATCCGGCTGGCGAGGCCGTCGAACGGGCGCGTGAGCGGAGCGCTGACGTTCACTCGGTTACGTCACCGCGGCCGCGTCCGCCGCGGAAGGCGATCAGGGCGAGGGAGGCGCGGAGGTCGGCCGGGGCGCCCGCCGGGCCTTCGACGCGCGGGACCCGCGGCACCGCCGCGAGCAGCTTGACCGGCGCGAGGCGAGCGACATCGGCCGGACCGGTCGCGTGCGTCGGCAGGATCGTGCCGAGCAACACGAGGAGCGCGGCAAGCGCGGCGCCGGCAACGAACGCGACCGCAGCGGTCGTCGCGGCCGTCTTCGTTCCGCCGCGCGGCGAGCTCTCGACGCGCGGCTGGTCGACGACCTGGAACTCCATCCCGCTCACCGCGAGGACCGCCGGCGCGAGCGTCGACTGATCGATGCGCCCCTTGATGTTGCCGAGGCGCACCTGAGCGAAATCGAGGGAGAGCCGGAGCTGACCGCGCTGCGCCTGCTCGACGTCGCTCAGCGGACCCGGGTGGCCCTGGTCGAACTCGTCTAGGGCGCTCTGCGCGTCGAGCGCCTGCCTCTGCGCGACTTTGAACTGCAGCTGGTACAGGGTGTTCGCGGCCGCGCTATATGTGACGCTCGCCTGCGCCACACGGTCCGCGCGAACGGCGAGCGCCGCGTTCACCATCTCGGCTGCGAGCCTGGGATCGCCGGACACGTAGGCGACGGTCAGCAGATTGGTCCCATGGGTCTGCACGTGGAAGGCCTTCGCGACGCGGGCCAGGAATCGCGCGTCGTCGGGCGCGGCCTGGAGCGCTGGTCGGAGCGATGTCTGCTGCACGACGTCGCGAACGAAGCTCTGGGTCTGCAGGAGCTGATCGAGCAGGTCGGCCTGCTGCGAGGCGGCCGTCTGGAGGATCGGTGCGCTCGGGTCGTCGGGGCTCGTCACGGTCAGCTCGGGCGACGCGCGGAGCACCCAGATCGTGGCCTCCGACTCGAACGTGGTGGTGTACTCGACGTATGCCGCGGCGAGACCGGCTCCCCAGACCAGGCCGAGGATGCTGACGAGCAACCAGCGATAGCGCGCGGCGGTCGTGAGGTAGCGCCACATCGACCCCGACCGTAGGGGCGGCTCATTGAATGGATGTAGGCGCCCCATTGATGCGGGCAGGCGCGCCCGCGCCGATCCCGTGGCGATTCTTGGCGGCGCCCTCGCGGGGTCCCGAATCCTGCGGCCGAACGGCAGGTCGTCCGCTGCCCGCCCGAGAGATCGAGGGTCGATAAGGATCGGCTCATCAGGCGCTACAGCCGCCCTCAATGGGCGCAGGGCCTGATAGCCGTCTGTGACGTCAGACCGCAACCCGAGCGTGAGCGTCATCGTGCCCTCGCACAACCGGCGCGCGCGTCTTGAGCGTCTCCTGATTGAGCTCGAGCGGCACCACCGGGAGGCGGGGAACCTTGAGGTCATCGTCGCGGTCGATGGTTCGAACGACGGGACGGTCGAGATGCTCTCGGCAAGGCGCGCGCCCTATCCCCTGCGTGTGATCGCCCAGCCGCGGCGCGGCCCCGCCGCCGCACGAAACGCCGCGATCGCCGCCGCGCGCGGCGACCTGCTGCTCTTCCTGGACGACGATGTCCGGCCGCAGGAGGGGCTCTTCGAGCGTCACCTGGCCTTCCATCGCGCGAACGCGCGCGCCGCGGCCATCGGGCGGATGGCCGCACCGCGCGAACATCCCCTCCCGCCCTGGCTCGAGTGGGAAGCCGCACTGCTCGAGCGGCAGTACGCCCGGATGCAGCGCGGCCTGATCGAGACCGACTGGCGCGTCTTCTATACCGCGAACGCATCGGTGCCGCGGGACGAGGTTATCGCGGCGGGAGGCTTCGACGAGCGTTTCGTCCGCGAAGAGGACATCGAGCTCGCGTCCCGGCTCGCGTCGCGCGGGGTGAGCTTTAAGTTCCTGCCAGACGCGGTCGTTCACCACGTCCCGGACCGCACGTTCGAGGGATGGCTCGCGGCCGCGTTCGAGCGCGGGCGGCACGATCTAATCCTGGAGAGCAACCTCGGATTCGCGGAGCGCTCGCTGCCGGATGACTGGCGGCGCCGGCACCCGCTGAGTCGGACGCTGACGCGGTGGTGTGTGGGTCATGAGGCCCGAACACGACTCGTCGTCGGATGGCTCCGGAGCGCGATGGTCGCGCCGGCTCCAGTTCCACGACGGCTCCTGTGCAGCGCGCTCTTCAGCGTGAAGTACTGGGCGGGCGTCGCCGAGGCCAGCGGGCTCAGAGCGCGGCTCTGGCGCGATCTCATCGACCGGCAGGCAATGGGGGTGTCCCGGTCGGCGATGTCTTAGCCGGCGCCCGCAGGTTCGCGTTGAGATCGGACACAAACTCGAGAAGCGCCAGGCCGTAACCACCGAAGCCGATGCTGACCGAGTTGGCTGCCTGCAGGCTCTGCAGCTCGGGTCCGGTCTCGAGCGGCGTGAGGGCATCGATCTGTCGCAGGCTGACCGCCTCGACGCCCGGAAGGTCCTCCACGGTCACGCGCACGCTCGCGGGTACTCCGGGCCCGCCTAGCGCGGTGTCGCTGTCCACCTGCCGGTTGACCACGAGCACGCGCACGTCACTGGAACCGGGTGGCCGCGCCGCGAGCACTTCGACCACTCCGCTGCTCGAGCTCGTCGACACGAGCGTGCTGCCCGGAGGGAAGTAGCGCGCCAGGTAGTAGTCGCGCCAGTACGAGAGGAGCGGCCGGCCCGTATCAATCTCGACGAGCGAGAACTGACGCAGGCTGGGATGAGCGAACTGGAACTCGTAGACCGCCTCCACCCCGTGTCGCGCCAGCCGCACGAACGCGCTCGCGCCCCACGCTGCGCCGAACGCCGTCCACGGCCGCCGCGCAGGGTCATCTTGGGCCCACGCCGCATTCACGTTGAGCTCGGTGATCCAGACCGGGATCCCGGGCGCCGCAGCCTGCACCCGAGCGAGCCCGCTTTCGATACCGGGGAGCCCGCAACATCCCACGTCGCCGTCGAAGAGGAATCGATCCGTTTGCGAGTTGTGCCAGCCGCCGTACGCGTGAAAGCTCACCGCGTCAGGTTTGTGCGCGGCACCCGACAGAAGCGTGGGCAGGTAGTCCGGGACGGTCGTTGTCACCGCGCTCGAGGTCGACGGGCCCACCAGCTTGATGGATGGATCGATCGCGAGCATCGCAGCGACGCTGGCGTTCCACATCGTCACGTACTGATCCGGTCCGATGTTGGGATTCCCCGCGGGCGGGCAGCCGAGGGTGCGTTGGTCGGGCTCATTCCAGAGCTCCCAGTAGCCGATGCGGTTCGCCGTGCCTGCAGGATTGATGATCGTGCGGCCGTCCTCGGCGACGAACGAGCCCACGTTGTAATAGGACAAGACCCGCGCGATGTACGCGGCGAATTCGCCGAACGTGGGATCGCGTATCGCGCCCACAGAGCAGTCCCACATCCACTGCGGTGCGTACGCGATGTCGAGCACGATCTGCCCACCCGCGTTACGGATGTCGTCGATGATCGCGTCAAGATTGCCGAAGTCCCAGTCACCCTGCGTGACTCCCGCGGGCATCACCAGCGGAAGCCCGGGGAGGCCATCGGTCGTGGCGTTGATGCGCACCAGGCGAGGGGCGAGCGCGCTGAAGCGGGTCCGTGCCGCCGGAGCTCGGTCGAGGGCCCCGGGCCAGGCGAACTGCGTGCCGAGCCGCATCGCGACCGCGCCCTGCGCGGCGCTCGCACGGACCGAAACCACGACGTCCGTGGCTGCGGCTGGGGACGTCGAAGGCCGACCGGCGAGCAGCAGGCACACGACCGCGGTGAGCGCGAAGAGCCGCTGCATGGTCTGGATGGCAAGGATTTAGGCCGCCACGGATTGAGCGCCGATTGACGGCGCATTGATGGGGAGCGGCGCTCAGTGCCCGCCGGGCGACAGGCCGCTCGAAGACGTCATCTTGAACCCGCAACAGACCTCAATGAACGAGCCCTTCCATCCAAGCCGTGACCGCCGAGCCGATGGTGGTATCCGCGCCCATGTCGACCGCGGCGGAGCCCGCTCAGCCGGCAGAACGGATCATGGCGAGCGCACAGGCGATCGAGTGGGCGGGCATCTCCGTCGTCGACGCGTTGGCGCAGGCCTTACGTGAAGCCCTGCGGCGCGAGCTCGTCTACGCGTCAGCGAAGCGCGCGCTCGACGTCTTCGTCGCGGTCGTCGTTCTGGCGGCTCTCCTTCCGCTCTTCGTCGTGATCGCGATCGCGATCCGTCTGGACAGCCCGGGGCCGATCCTCTACCGGGGCGAGCGCGTCGGGCGGCACGGTCGGCGTTTCACCGGCTACAAGTTCCGCTCCATGCGCGCCGACGCCACTCCTGACGCGCACCGAGCGTTCGTACGGGGCCTGCTGCACGAGGGGATCACCTGCGCCATCTACAAGGTCCCCGACGACCGGCGCATCACGCGCGTGGGGGCTTTCCTCCGCAGCACGAGCCTGGACGAGCTCCCGCAGATCTGGAACGTGTTACGCGGCGAGATGAGCCTGGTCGGGCCCCGTCCCGACGTGCCGTACGCGCTTGACGACTACACGGACTGGATGCACCGGCGCCTCCTCGTCCCGCCCGGCATCACCGGGCTGTGGCAGGTGAGCGGTCGCAGCAAGCTCAGCGTCATGGACATGTATCGCCTGGATCTCGCGTACGTGAACAGCGCCTCGCTCCTCCTCGACTTGCGCATCCTGCTGCGCACGATCCCGGTCGTCCTGAGCCGCGAGGGAGCGCGATAGGAGTGACCGTGGCCATGAGCGCGGCGCAGGCACGGCCTGCCGCGCGGCCTATCCGGCGGGTCGCCAACCGTGACATCGTGTTCAACGTCATCGTGGGCGCGATCCGCGCCTCTCTCGCGAATCCCGCGCGGGGACGCCGGCTGCTCAAGGACCTCTGGATCGACGTCAAGCGATCCGGCGCGCCGAACGTTAGGAGCGTCGAGCCCTCGCACATCCGCGGGATCGACCGCATCAGCGTTGAAGGTCCGGTCTTGCGGCTATGCCCGTTGGTCCTCACAGCGCTCGCGTCGCTGCTCGAGTGCGACTCGATCTTCGAGTTCGGCACGTACCGCGGCGACTCCGCGTGGCTGCTCGCGCACAACCTTCCGAAGGCCCACGTCTATACGCTCGATCTTCCTGGAGCCGAGGCCATCGGGCGGGCCGAGCTCGAGCTCACCGACGGCTCCGAGTATTTCGAAAAATGGGACCGGGGAGTCCGCTTTCGCGGCACCCCAGAGGGCGAGCGCATCACGCAGCTCTTTGGAGACTCGGCGACGTTCGACTTCGCGCCGTACAGCGGCGACATCGACCTCGTTTTCATCGACGCGAGCCACAGCTACAGCTACGTGCGTTCGGACACCGAGGCAGCCTTCGGGATGCTCTCCGAGCTTGGGACCATCGTCTGGGATGACTACACGTACTACCCCGGCATATACGCGTATCTGAACGAGATCGCCCCGAGCCTCGACCGGCCGATCTTCCACATCGCGGGGACGCGTCTTGCGGTGTACAGCCGCTGGGACATCGTCGTGCCGGAGAGCTGATGCTGCGCGTCCTCGTGGTGCTCGGCACCCGTCCCGAGGCAGTCAAGCTCGCCCCACTGATCCGCGCACTCCGGGCCCGCGCGGGCATCGACGTGCGCGTCTGCGTGACCGGCCAGCACCGCGAGATGCTGCAACCGATCCTCGAGCTGTTCGACGTCGATCCGGACTACGACCTCGATCTCATGACGCCGGCCCAGACACTCTCCGGGCTTACGGCGGGCGTGGTCGATGGCGTCACCGAGGTGATCGATGCGAGCCGACCGTCGTGGGTCGTAGTCCAGGGTGATACGACGACCGCGCTGGCGGCGGCTCTCGCCGCGTTCTACCGGGGCATCGCGGTCGCCCACGTGGAAGCCGGCCTGCGTACCAACGACATGCGCCGGCCATTTCCGGAGGAAGCGAATCGCCGCCTCATCGACGTCCTCGCCGATCTGCGCTTCGCTCCAACGGAGCGCGCGCGTCAGAACCTGCTCCGGGAAGGATGCTCGCCGGCGACGGTCCGGGTGACCGGGAACACCGGCATCGATGCGCTGCACCATGTCCTCACACTCGACTACGACATCGCCCGCGGTCCGCTGGCCGGGCTTGCGCTCCACCGCCGCATCGTGCTCGTCACCGCCCACCGACGGGAGAGCTTCGGCCGAGGGATCGCCGCGATCTGCCAAGCCGTACTTCGGCTCGTAGAAGAGGTCGACGACATCCAGGTCGTCTATCCGGTGCATCTGAACCCGAGCGTCCGTGATCCTGTCCGCGAGCACCTCGGCGGCCACGACCACATCAGCCTCATCCCGCCGCTCGACTACGCGTCGCTCGTTCAGCTCATGCATCGCTCCACGCTGATCCTCACCGACTCGGGCGGGATCCAGGAAGAGGCTCCGAGCCTCGGCCGGCCGGTGCTGGTGCTGCGCGAGGTGACCGAGCGGCCGGAGGCCGTCGAGGCGGGATGCGCGCGCGTGGTCGGCACGAACGCCTCGCGCATCGTGAGCGAAGCTCGCCGGCTGCTCAAGGACAGCGAGGCATATCGCCGGATGGCCCATGTCGCGAGTCCCTTCGGCGACGGACGCGCGTCCGCGCGGATCGTCGAGGCGCTGAGCGCGGGCATTCAAGGCTCGGGCAGCGATCGCCCGTCGCAAGCAGTCGTGGCGACCCCAGATTTCGTATGGGCTCCGGTCGCCAGCGTGCGGCCAAGCGTACCGAATGGAGGTGCGTAGAGATGGAAAGACACCTGCCGCGCGCTCTGACGCTGGTCCTGGTCGTCGCGTTCGTTGTGCTGCAACCCGCGACGCCGGCCCGGGCGGCCCCCGGCGACCTCGTCGCGGACGTGCTCACGCCTGAGGGGGCGACGGTCTGGCCCCTGGGCATCTCGCCCAGCGTCGGGTTCGATGGGCGCTATCTCTACTACGCCGAGTTCGCGGGGCACCTGCTGCACCGCATCGACGTGCCACCGCCGGGTGGCGCGCACGATGCGACCGGCCACATCGACATCCCGATCGTGGGCATTCCCTCAGGGGTGATCGGGATCTCGTACGACGCCGGACGCGATGCCTTCTGGGCCACGGCGGGTGACGGGCTCTCGGTGTACCTGCTGGCCAAGTCGGGCGTGGCGGTCCTCATCTTCATGATCGATCCGCTGAACGGCCGTCCGGGTTACCAGTGCCAGCCCGGGAACTTTTGCACCGAGTCGAAGCTCAACTACGATCGCGCGGACGACACGCTCTGGATCGGCCCGGACGCGTGGCCGCGCATCTACCACTATCAGACGTACCCCGACGCTCAGGGACATGCCGTCCTCGCGTCGACCCCCTTCATCGACGTCAGCGTCCCGCCGAACGACATGACGGCCGAGTGCGGGTACTCGATCGGCAGCGCCATCGCCGTCGGCGGCCCGTATCTCCTCATCGGTGCGGGTGGCTGCGCGCGCTACTTCCAGTACACGCGCGCGGGTGTGAAGGTCGCCTCGTTCAAGATCTCAGCCTCTGCGATCGGCGACTTCGAGTGCGACAACGTGAGCTACGGCGTGTCGGTCATCTGGGTGAAGAATGCCTTCTTTGGCGAGATTCGCGCCTACGAACAGCCGTCGCCGAACCTCTGCGTGTACGGCGGCGGATGAGCATCTCCGTCCGCACCCGGCGTCACGCGAGCCTCCGGTCGGCCGATCGAGGGTCAGGGCATTGAGCGGCTCATTCGGAGGGCTTGACGGTCGAGCCGCCCGGACGCGGTCCGTGCTAGGGAACGGTCGACAAAATCAAGCGGACCCTGCAGGTCCTCTCAATCCCCTTGCCCAATCGTCCGCCCCGATGGCTAGTGGCCGGTCCGCTCCACGCGCATGGAGGATCTTCGCGAGCACGGTCCTGGGCCTCTGCGTTTCGTTGAACCTTACGCTCGGGCTCTCGCAGCCTGCGCTCGCCGCGAAGGTCCAGCAGCCTGGAGCCGCCGCGTCGCCCTCAGCGGTGCCAAACGCGATGCCCGTCATCAGCCGCAACGTGCCCGCCTACACGAACGACGACTGCGGCGGAGCCACCCCCGCCAGCAAGGCGAACGACAACATCTACGACGATGGCTGGAAGTCCTGCACCACACCGTCGGCCAGCGCCCCGACGTACCTCGCGTACGACCTCTCGGGCGTGCCGGTCGCCCAGCGCGGACAGGTCCTCGTCGTCTGGTACAACGACCCGGCGACACTCGTGTACGACTACACGTTCAGATCGAGCGTGAATCCGTACCCGCCGGGCTGCACGACGAACTGCGGCTGGAGCCCGTACGACATCCCCAGGAATTACACCCTCGAGGCGAATGCCGCTCCAGGCGGAACCCTGCCGAGCTCGGGATGGGTCACGCTCGCGACGGTGACCGGGAACAACTACCACTCGCGGCAGCATGCGGTCAACCTGACCGGATACAACTGGGTCCGGATCAACGTCACGGCCGTGAACGGGGTACAGAACGCGACCTTCGTCGTGCTCAACATGGATATCCACAACGCGAGCGCCGGCTACCAGGACGACTGGATCTTCTACGGCGACTCGATCACCGAAGGGTCGATGCACCACGCCGGTGGGGGCGGGAGCTTCGGGCAGCAGATCAACGCCAAGCTCCCGAGCCGCTTCCCGGCACAAGAGGCGGGATCGATCGGGGGAACGCTCAGCGTCGACGGGAAGAACACCATCAACACCTGGCTTGCGATGTTCTCCGGTCAGTACGTCGTCATGGCCTACGGAACCAACGACGCGGGCTTCGATACGCCCTACGCGACCTTCTACAACAACTACGTGACGATGGTGCAGGCGGTCCTCGCCCTGGGTAAGACCCCGCTCATCCCGCACATCCCCTGGGGCTGCACCTCGCAGATCCAGCTGAACGTCCCGCACCTCAATCAGCAGATCGATGCGCTGTATAGCGCCTTCCCGCAGATCGTCCGCGGCCCCGACCTGTGGGCGTTCTTCCAGGCGAACCAGGGCCTCATCGGGCCTGACTGCATCCACCCGACCGACGCGGGCTACGCCGCTATGCGGCAGCAGTGGGTCAACACGGCGATGGCGACCGTGTACGCGCCGCCGCCGGCGCTCCAGATCTCGGCGGTGCAGGTGGGGAGCATCACAACGACATCGGCCGTGGTCACCTGGCAGACCAGCAACGCCGCGAACAGCCGGGTGGACTACGGGACGACGACCGCGTACGACAACAGCGCGATCGACGCTGCGAACGTCACGAGCCACTCGCTGACCCTGAATGGGCTCACGCCGAACACGCTCTACCACTACCAAGTGAGCAGCACCGACACCAACGGCCAGACAGCGACGAGCCCCGACGGCACCTTCACGACGCTGCCGCTTGGCCAGACGGCTACCCGCTTCGCGCTCGCGACGACCGCCTCACCCAACTCCGGCGTTCCGTTCTCGTTCACCGTCACGGCGCAGGATGACGCGGGGAACATCGCCTCGGGCTACAGCGGTACCGTCCACTTCACCAGCACCGACGCCGCCGCGGGCGTCCAGCTTCCCGCCGACGCGACGCTCGCCAACGGCCAGGGGACGTTCTCGGCGACCCTGATCACGGCCGGCTCGCAGACCATCACCGCGACCGACACCGTGACCTCGACGATCACCGGGATCGTGAGCGTGACCGTCATCGGACCCGCCAGCCGCTTCGCGCTCGCGACCACGGCGTCGCCCACCGCCGGTGCGGCCTTCTCGTTCACCGTGACCGCGCAGGATGCCGCCGGACGGACAGCCACCGCCTACAACGGGACGGTGCACTTCACGAGCACAGACGTGTCGGCGGGCGTCAAGCTACCCGCAGACACGAAGCTGACCAACGGCCAGGGGACGTTCTCGGCGACCCTGACCAAGGCCGGCGCTCAGACCATCACCGCGACCGACACGGTGACCTCGACGATCACCGGGATGGTGAGCGTGACGGTCCGTGCGGCGAGCGCGGCGACGATGACCCTCGACGTTCCGTCAACAGTCACCGCGCTTGCGCCCTTCAACGTCAAGCTCACGCTGAAGGACAGCTTCGGCAACGTGGCGACCGGATACCTGGGCACGGTGACCTTCAGCAGCAGCGACCCGCTCGCGTCGTTGCCGGCGGATTACAAGTTCACCAGCACCGACGCCGGCGTACGCACCTTCTCGGTCACCCTGGCGACTCCGCCCGCGCAGACGATCAGCGTGCATGACATCGCCAATTCAAGCCTGGGCACGACCAGCCGGCCGATAACCGTCACACTGCCTCTGCCCGGGCTATGAGCGCCGCCTAGTTAAGGCCGCGCTCAACGTCGAACGGAGCTTTGTGAGACGCCGCCGACGCCAGACACAGTGGATCAAAGTCAGCGCATGGCTGGAAGCTCGCCCCGACGAAGGGGCGGCACGCCTCGACGAGACGTTTACCTTGTCGATCGTCCGCAGGCCTGTATCCTTGGTGCGGCGCGGGGTGGGTGCTTCCGAGAACAGCGATGGTCAGCGTGTCGGGATCCTGCTCGTCGACGACGATCGGGAACTCGTCGACCTTCTTGCCTTTCTCGTAGAACAGTCCGGGCTGATCCCACTCCCGGCGACCGAGCCCGTCGGAGCGCTCGAGCTCTTCGAGAAGGAAGACCCGTACGTGGCGGTAGTCGATCTCAACCTCGAGCCCTGGGACGGGTTCGAGCTCCTCGCCCAGCTCCGCCGGCGCAGCGTCCGAATCCCGATCCTTGTCCTCACCGGACGCGGCGGCGAGGACGACAAGGTGCGCGCCCTCGACATGGGCGCGGACGACTACGTGGTAAAGCCCTTCCTCCACCGCGAGCTGGTGGCACGGATCCGCGCGCTCGCGCGGCGCGCGCAGATTGACCGCAAGGTGGTCGAGCCCAGCGTCCTGGAGTCCGGTCCGCTGCGGCTCGATCTCAAGGAGCGAGGGCTGCAGATCAACGGCGCCGAGGTACGCCTCACTGGGACCGAATTCCGACTCCTCGAGTACCTCATGCGGCACGGCGACAGCGTGGTCTCTACGAATGCCCTCGCCCGGCACGTGTGGGGCTACGACGACCCGCCGGCGCGCGACGTCGTGCGCGTCACGGTCCACCGGCTTCGCCGCAAGCTGGGCGATGACGGAGAGAGGCCACGATTCATCCATACGGTCCCCGGAGTCGGCCTCAAGCTTCGGTCGAAAGCGCCTGAACGAGCGAGGGAGCCCACGCTGTAACGCGAATGTGTAGCGGCACCGGCCCCTGTAACCCCTTTGTTCCCTAACACTTAACGCTCCAAGGCATCCCGTTTGCGGTTTCTACACCCCGTGGCCCGGGGACCGGGCAACTGCTGGGGGGTATGAAACAAGTGATCAAGATCCTCTTGGTCGAGGACGACCTCGACATGCTCGACCTGACCGCCTACGTTCTCCGCCGCGAGCGGTTCGTCGTCATGGAAGCGTCGGACGGCGCTGCGGCGATACGGCGCTGGCGCGCCGACCGTCCCGATCTGGTGGTCCTCGATCTCGGGCTGCCGAGCCTCGATGGGTTCGAAGTGCTGCGCCGCATCCGCGCCGATGACGAGACGCCCGTGCTCGTGCTGACCGGACGGCGAGACGCACAGGACATCTTGCGAGCGTTCAACCTCGGATCCGATGACTTCCTCGCGAAGCCGTTCGAGTTCCGGGAGCTCATCGCACGTATCCGCGCGATCCTCCGGCGGGCGGAAACGACTCCGCGCGACGCGACCGAGCCCCGCGTTGAGCTCGAGGGGCTGACGCTCGACCCTGAGGCGTACGAGGTCTCCTGGAAAGGCGCCTATGTCCGGCTCACTCCGACAGAGTTCCGCATCCTGTACCTGCTCGTCACCAATGCCGGGCACGTCGTCTCCGCGAGTCGCCTCTACACGTACGTCTGGGGAAGCGAAGGCGGTGACGCGAACGCGCTCCGGTCGCACATCAGCCACCTGAGGCGAAAGCTCGAGACCACCGGCGAAACGCCAGGAACGATCTCATCGGTTCCGGCCATCGGCTACATCTACCGGATGGTCCCGCAGCCCGCGGAGGCGCCGGGCGAGATGGTCGCGCGAGCGCCCTCGGCACCGAACGAGCCGAAAGCAGACGTGATGAGCGGCATCGCGGTAACGGCGCAGGCGGCTCGCGCGGTCTCCGGCTAACAAGACTCAGGTCTGACGGATCGCACGACGCGCGCGAGGGCGCCTATCGACGCGGCGTGCGATCGCGAGAGCTGATCGGTGGGCTCTGCGTGGCTCGAACACGCGACCTCAGCGATGTCAACGCTGCGCTCTAACCAGCTGAGCTAAGAGCCCGCGGTGGACTCCAAGAATAGCGCGCGCGTCTTGTTCGGGTTTTCGCGAAAGCATCACCCTCGCCTCGAACCCGTAGCGCTCCCCGCGCCGAACATCCGTAGGCCCTCGGTCGGCGCCTCCTTCGCGAAGCACACGACCTTGAATGCGCCGAGCCCGTTGGGATCGAGCAGAGCGTCGATGGCCGAACGGCGGCTCGCGGCGCGCAGCTGCTCGATCGGTGTCGACGGCCGCGCAGTGACGTCACGGATCCCGAGCGTGAGCAACACATCCCGCTGCGTCGCCGAACCCGCGAAGCGTAGGCCCGCCCCTTCCGCGGCGCGTTGGATCGCGCTGAAGTCGACGCTCGCCGTGAGGTCGTGCCGACCTGGCTCGGCCAGCGGATCCGCCACGAGACGATGACGCGCGAATCCGCGCACCGTGCCCGCGCCCTCGCGCGCTAGGAGATCGCTCTCCTCGCCGCCGTAATCGACGAGGATGATGTAGCCCGAGACCAGCGCCCCGGCGAGGCTCGCGACCCAGCCCTCCGCGGCGGGACTGGTCTCCCACCGGCCGCCGACCGGGACCGACTCCGGAACCCGCCAGCGCAGATCCGCGCTCGGTGGGCGCAAGACCTCCACGAGCATCCCGTTCGCTTCTCCGACGAAGACCTCGCGCACGCCGTCGGCGGTACGCGTCAGCACGTGAACGGGAAAGGCATCGAGGACCTCGTTCGCGAAGAGCACTCCCTGGATCGGCGCGAGGCTGTGCGCGACCGATGCCCATCGCAGGTCGCGTCCTTCGAGTGCGAGGGATTGCTGCGCGCGCATGCGTGGCGACACCTCGACGATCGCGGACCGTGCTCCGCGAGCGGCTTCGGGCCGCTCGCGCTCGAGTGCGACGAGGAGATCGCGCATGAGGATTCCCCTCCCCGCCCCAGCCTCGACCAGGTCCCACGCATGGGGCTTTCCGATCAGGGTCCAAAGATCCACGACCGCCCTCGCGAGCGCCCGACCGAAAGCCGGTCCGAGATCCGCCGAGGTGATGTAGTCGCCGTCGAATCCGACCGACGCGCGCGTCGTGTAGTAACCGTCGTCGGGGTCGTAGAGCACAGCTTCCATGTACTCGGCGAACGTGATCGGGCCACGCGCGCGGACCCGCGCGACGATGCGTTCGCCGATGTTCGCCACGGACCCGAGCGTATACGCACGCCGAGCCAGCGAGAGAGGGAAGACAAGACCGCCCGGTGCGACAGCCCAGGCGCCTGACAGAGGATTGCCGCCGTATTGAAAGCGGCGGGCCGTTCGACTGGACAGGCGCATGCGCCCCCCGACCTCATGCGGACGCCCCAACCGGCCTTAATCCGGCTGGGTTCGAATCAAGCCCATGGCACCCCAGCGCGTGCCGATTTCGTCTATGCGCCATCCCTTCGCGCGCAACGCGGGGACGCTCTTGATCGCGGCTCTGCTCGCCTTCCCGCTCGCTCTGGTCACAGCCCAACGTGCCGCGGGCGCCGCGGGTGCCCTCGTCGCCGACGTGGTCGTGAATGAGGCGTATCCAGAGAACATCGCGCCGAGCGTCGCGTTCGACGGGACGTACCTCTACCACGTCGGATACGGCAACTCGAAGCTCCATCGGATCAACGCGCCACCCGCGGGCTCGTCGGGCAACGCGACCGGCCAGGTCGACATCACCATCACGGGAGCCCAATCGGGCATCATGACCCTGGCGTACGACCGCGGCCGCGACGCGTTCTGGGCGATCGGCGGGGACGGATTATCGATGTACCTGCTCAGGAAATCCGGCGCGGCGACGCTGATATTCACGATCGATCCGAACAACGACCGCCCCGGCTACCAGCCGGTCGGCGATTACCCAAACGAAGTCAAGGTCGCGTACGACCGCGCGGACGACACGATTTGGTACAGCTCCGATGCCGGGGCCCGGATCTACCACTACCACACATACGCGGACGCGCAGGGCACCGCCGCGATCGTCGACGGCACGCCCTACATCGACATCAACGTTCCGCCGAACGACATGTCTCCGCAGTGTCCGTACAGCCAGAGCAGCGGCGTCGCGGTGGGAGGCGCGCACCTGTTCGTCAGCATCGCGGGATGCAAATACATCTTTGAGTTCACCAAGACCGGCGGCAAGGTCGGCGCGTACCCCTACACCATCAACGGCTCGTCCTCAAGTCAGGATCTCGAATGCGACAACCTGAGTTACGGCGTGTCGGTCTTCTGGCTCAGGGACGGATACGACTCACATATCCGCGCGTTCGAACAGCCTGCGTCCAGCGCGTGCCTCTTTGGCGGGGGGCCCGGACCGGACCCCACGCCGACGCCGCCTCCGACGCCGACCCCCACACCTCCGCCGACGCCCACACCAACACCCAACCCGCCGCCATCCCCGCCAGGGCTACTCCCGCCGCTCCCGCCGCTACCGAGCCCGCCATCCCTCTAGCGCTCTGCGGTCCGACGCTCACGCCCCCCAGCGTGGCGGACCGGGCGCGGCGACTCCTCCTTCGCCAGCACGGTCCGCCCAAAAGCGGCCGTACGTCGAAAGCTCGAAGTTCGGCGTTTCGCCCAGCGCGCCGTGGGGGCAGACCTCCACGCAGTCGCCGAACCAAATGCATCGCACGATGTCGAGATCCGCGGATGTGACGTCGTGCCGTTGTACCCGAGTGACGCGCGGGTCGTGTAGTAACCTACCTTGGGGTCGAAGAGCGCGGCTTCCATGGAAGTCCGCGAAGGTGATCGGTCCGGAGCGCCGGATCCGCGACTCGACGCGGTCGCGACGGGTCATGCGACGAGCATCTCTCGCAGCCGCTTGATCTCGTCGGATCGCACGCCGATAAGGTTGAGGTAGCGCTCGGCATCGCCGTGCTCCGTACGCACGGCCGCCAGGAGCTGGCCAATCACCCACGCACGCCGGGCCTGGCGCTCCGCCATATCGGCGGCGACTTCCGGGTGCTCCGCTCTGAAGCGCGCGTACTCGTCGGCGAGCTCGGCGTCGCTCGCGCAGTAGTCGGCGACGATGTCGTCGTCGGCGACACCGAGCGCGGCGAGCAGCAGCGCCACGACGATCCCGGTGCGGTCCCGCCCGGCCTGGCAATGGACGACGACGGCCGGATCCGCGCTCGCGATCGCGGCGAGTGCCGCTCGCAGCCCGCTCCCCGGCCGCGCGAGGTCGGCGAGCTGATGCGCCATCGTTCCGGCGATCGCATGTTCGTGCAGCTTCAGCGTGTGTTCCCCATCGACGCGGACGTTGCGGTACGCGAGGCCCAGCCCGAACGGGTTTGGCAGTGCCGTCACCTCATCCGGCCCACGCAGATCGATGACCGTCCTGACGCCGTGGGCGCGGATCGCGACCGACCCTGCCGTCGTGAGCAATCCCAAGGTCGATGCGCGCACGAGGACCCCGCTCCTGATCACGCCACCCGCGCAGCGAAGGCCGCCGAGATCGCGCACGTTGAGGCACGCGTCCCACGCGAGGCGCCGATCGTGTGCGATCAGGCGCCCCAGCGCGGCGGTCCGGGCGGCCGGATCTCCGGCGGGCGCGGCGCGTTGTGACCATCGAGCGGAATCTCCTCCGACGGCTTCCACGTACGCGCGGCGGCGAGCTCTTCTTTCGCGAGCACCGTCCTCCCGAAGCGGCCGTACGTCGAAAGCTCGAAGTTCGGCGTTTCGCCGAGCGCGCCATGTGGACAGACCTCCACGCAGTCGCCGCAGTAGATGCAGCGGACGATGTCGAGCTCGTAGGTCTGCAGGTCCCGCTCGCGCATCATCAGCGCCCCGGTCGGACATGTCTCGGCGCACGCGCCGCAGGACACGCAGTCGGTGTACTTGAGAGACACGTTCCACGGCGTCGTGACGATCGAGTCGTACCCGCCGCCCATGAGGCCGTAGCAGTTCGCACCGATCACGTCGCGGCAGATCCGGACGCACTGCGTGCAGTTGATGCACTTGTTCAGGTCGCGAAGGATGAAGTCGTGACTGAAGTCGTACTCGTAGTCGTGGTAGTCGACTGGCTCCGCGCGGTGGAAGCGGTTGTCAGTGAGACCGTGCTCGAGTGAAAGCCGCTGCAGGTGGCAGCGCCCGACATCGGGGCATACGCACTGCAGGCACCGCGCGGCCTCCTTCTCAGCGGCGGCCTTGTCGTAGCCGTTCTCGATGAGCTGGAAGCTGAGCTCGCGCTCCTTGAACGGGAGCATCGGCATACGCACCTGCGGCTCCTCGGGCTTGTACGGAACGATGTCGATGAGCTCGGGGACCGCTTCCTCTTCCGCTATCTCCGCGGCGACGCGCGCCATGTCGTCGCCCGCCAGGTAGCGATCGATGGCCTTCGCCGCGAGCTTGCCCTGCGCGACGCACTGGATCACGGTGACCGCGCCCATCTGGCAGTCGCCGCCGGCGAACACCCCGGGCCGGTCGCTCATAAGCGCGCCGTTGGTGACGATCGTTTCGCGCCTCGTCTTCTTCACGCCCGACTCGCGCTCGAAGAAGTCGAGATTGGGCACCTGGCCGATCGCGGGAATGACGGTGTCGCACTCAATCACGAAGTTCGAGCCCTCGATCGGGACCGGGCGACGCCGTCCCGATGCGTCGGGCTCGCCGAGCGCCATGCGCTGGAATTCGATCCCGCCGACGCGACCATTCTTCTCGACGATCTTCACCGGCGAGGCGAAGAACTCCAGCTTGATGCCCTCGTGCTCAGCATCGTCGACCTCGCTGTAATGTGCGCCCATCTCCTTGCGCGACCGCCGATACACGACCGTGACGTCCGCACCCAGGCGGCGCGAGGTCCGCGAGCAGTCGAACGTGGTGAACCCGCCGCCGATGACGACGACCTTCTGGCCCTTCCCAACCGGTACAGGGTCGCCTTCCGCGTTCATGCGGAGGTAGTTGATCGCCTCGATCACCCCAGGGAGATCCTCGCCAGGGATCCGGAGCTCGTTCGAGCGCCACGCGCCGATCCCGAGGAAGACCGCGTCGTAACCCTGGGTGAAGAGATCGTCGAGGCTGAAATCGCGGCCGAGCATCATCCCGCCCCTGAAGTCCGTGTCCCGCAGCTGCCACACAGAGTTCAGCTCTTTGTCGAGCTTCACCTTCGGGAGGCGGTATTCGGGGATGCCATACCGCGCGATGCCGCCCTGCTTTTGCATCATGTCGAACACCGTGACGGCATGACCCTTGAGCGCTGTGTAGTACGCCGCGGTCATTCCGGCCGGCCCCGCGCCGACGACAGCCACGCGCTTTCCTGTCGCCGCGAGCTGCGGAAATGGCGTGGGCGCTTTGTCCATTTCCATGACGAGCTCGCCGGTGAAGCCGTGGCACTGGCAGATGGCGATCTCTTCCTCGACCAGCCCGCGGCGGCAGACCTCCTGGCACGGTTTTGGGCACACGAGTCCCAGCATGTATGGGAACGGCAGGACCTCCTTGACCAGGCGCGCCGCTTCCACGTGTTGGCCCTTCGACATGAGCTCCAGGTAGCCGGGTATGTCGATGTGCGTCGGACAGCTGATCTGGCACGGCGGCATGCAGTAGGCGTTGTGGTCGCTGAGGATGTACTCGAGGTTCTGGCGGCGCAGCTTGAACAGCGACTCCGAGGCCTGGGTGATCCTCATGTCGGGCTCTACCGGCAAATGGCAGGACGGCATCGGGCGGTGGTAGCCCTCGATCTCCACCAGGCACATGCGACACGCGGCGGCCGGAGCGAGCTTCTCGTCGTCGCAGAGCGTCGGCACCTCGAACCCAGCGCGCTGCGCGGCTCGCAAGATCGCTTCGCCGGGGATCGCCGTGACTTCCTTCCCGTCGATCCAGATCGTGCACGTCGGCTGACCGCTTGGGATCTCGCCGCTGTGCGAGACCGTGGGGATCTGCGACTCCGCAGGCTGCGTGTATCTCTCGAGCAAACTCATGTCGCAGCCACTCTATCGACGCCATCGGCGCGCCGCGCAGCGGGTCCTGTCACGGGGTCGGGGGGTCGCGCGCTCGCGCACCCTCCCCGTCCTCCGTTCTCTCGACATACCGCACGCGTCGTCCCGGACGGGTCCCCGGGGCACCCGCGCATCGCGCGCAACCCCCGCTCCCCCGTGCCACCCGCTGCGCTGCGCATCGCTCGCGTCATGGCTGCACCATCGTCTCGTACCTGCGGGATCGCACGGGCTTGCACGTGCCCTCGGGACACCGACGCTCCTGAATGTGCACTCGGTAGTCTTCGGGGAACTCACGCATCGTCGTGCGGAGGATCGAGGGTGCGGTGATCCCGAACCCACAGAGCGAGAACCGCTCCATGTGCGTGCCGAGCTCGTCGAGCCACGCGAGGTCGCTCTCGCGACCGAGGCCCGAGTACGTACTCTCGAGGATGCCCTGCACGCGCTTTGTGCCCACGCGGCACGGAACGCAGATCGCGCAGTTCTCCCGCGCCAGATACGCGAAGAGCGTCGCCGCCTCGTTGACGATGCATGTGCCCGCGGCGATCGCGCGGACCTGCGCCGATCCCATGTGCGTGCCTGCGACCCGAAGGTCGTCGAAGGCGAACCGCGTGTCGAGCCTCGACGATGCGAGGATGCCACCCGTCGGCCCACCCACGTGGATGCCTTTGATCTTTCCGGTCGCCCCGCCGGCCTCGCTCAGGATCTCGCCGAGCTGCGTGCCGAGCACGATCTCGTACACGCCGGGCCGGTTCACCGCTCCAGTCACCGAGACGAGCTTGGTGTTCGCTCGGGCCTGCTCCTCAATGACGAGCGGTAGCCAGGCCAGCGTTTCTACGCTCGACACGAGCGTCGGCCGAAGCCGGAGCCCTTGCGCGGCCGGATACGGCGGGCGCTGGCGCGCCATCGCGCGGCGGGACTCGAGCACCGCGAGCAGGGCCGACTCCTCGCCACCCATGAAGCCGCCTGGGCCGAGCGCGATCTCGATCGGGACTCCGAGGTCCCCGCCGAGCTCCAGGATCGCCCGCTCCGCTGCGGCACGGGCATCGATCGCCTCGGGGTGCAGGTAGAGGTACGCCTGCGTCGCGCCGACCGCATGCACCGCGATCGCGATACCGCGCAGCACGTTGGCGGCGTTGCGCGTGAGAAGGGTTCGGGCGAGCGGGCTTGCCGGGTCGGCGTCGTAACCGTTCGCCACGAGGTACACCTCGCCGCCGTCGACGTTCCGCCGGACGGCGCGAAGCTTCTCGGCGAAGGGGTAGCCCGCGCCCCCGCGGCCGCGGAGCCCGCTCCGTTCGACGATCTGGATGAGCTCGTCGATAGCCGTCGACCGCGCGCGCTCGAGCGCACCGCGTGCTTCCCCATCGAGGAGCCGCGGCGCGGTGCTAGCGGGCAAAGGTCGGCTCGAGGACGTGATGGATCTCGTCCTCGTGCAGGTCGTCGTGCGCGGGAGGCGGTGACGCCTCGGGCCAGACGCCCGCGACGCCGAGGTTGCCGGTGTACCTGCGGCCTCCGCGCGGGATCGCCGTCCCTTTGCCGTCGGGGGCCCCGCGAAAGTTCGCGAGGAGAGACGCCGCCGTGTACAGGTCGGTCATGGTCTTCCCGAACTCGGCCGCGATGAGCTCCGCGGCGCGCCAGGGCAGGTAGCCGTATGCGGCATTCGTCGCGTAGAGAACGCGCGTCAACCGGTCGGCGCCCTTCGGGGTCTCCCGCAGCACACGACGGACCGGGCCCAGATCCAAGCGATCTTCATCCTCCGCCGGGATGGTCGTCACGGCGGTGGACTGCGGTCGGCGATCACCGTACGGCGCGGTCTGCACCATGCGGATCCGGTAGTAAGACGCGCGCGGCGCGAGCGGTGGGCGCTTGCGGAAGCCGTTCTTAAATGTGTAGGAGATAGAGATCGCTCGCGGCGGGCACGCCTTCTCACACATGAGACACGACTCGCACTTGAAGATGCTCGTCTCCGGCTCGAGCAGAAGAGCAATGAGCCCACGGGACCGCTCCGGAAGATCGCGCTTCTCATACGGATACTTCCGAGTGACCGGACGCGGTCGCACGAAGTGCTCGAGTGTCCGCAGCATGCCGGAAATGATTCCTCTCATTGGGAGACCTCACTGCAGCGCCGCCGGCCACTCGACCGAGGGCCCCCGCGAGATGGGGAGCCGGCCGGAGGCCGGGGGGTCCCCGTCGCGTAGAGAGGGTTTCGGTCGAGTGGCCGGCGTCGTGGAACAGTCACCGATCGACATCTCCAAGCACGATGTCGATCGAGCCGAGGATCGCGACGGCATCGGCGACGAGCCGATCCTTGAGAAGCCACGGCAGGATCTGCAGGTTGCTGAAGGAGGGGCCGCGCATCTTCGCGCGGAACGGGTTCGGGCTCCGGCCGTCGCTGATCATGTAGATCCCGACCTCGCCCTTCGCGCCCTCGACCGTGTAGTACGCCTCGCCCTTGGGGCACTTCCACACGTGGCCGAGCCGCGCGCGGACCGGACCGCCGGGCAGCTTGTCGAGGCATTCGCGGATGAGCGCGATCGCGAGCCGCATCTCACCGAGCCGCACGCGGTAGCGCGCGTACGCGTCGCCTTCGGCGAGCACGACGGGCTTCAGCGAAGCGAGCTCCGGGTAGATCGAGTACGGGCGGTCGCGACGCAGGTCCCAGTCCACGCCTGAGCCGCGAAGCATCGGACCGGTGAGCCCGTACGCCTTCGCGAGCTCCGGGGAGATCGTGCCCACGCCGACGGTCCGCTCGAGGAAGATCTCGTTCTGGTCGAGGATCGTGACGTAGTCCTCCTCGATGTGCTTCTCGTAGCGCTCGAGGAACCGGGAGAGCTTTCCAATCCAGCCCGGGGGAAAGTCGTAGAGCACGCCGCCCGGCCGGTAGTAGTTGAAGTTCATGCGCGAGCCGCAAAGCTCCTCGAGCATGTCCAGGATCTCCTCGCGATCGCGGAAGCACCACAGGATGGGTGTGGTCGCACCGACGTCGAGACCGTAGGTCCCGAGCCAGACGAGGTGTGAGGCGCAGCGGCTCATCTCGTCGACGATCACGCGGATGAACTCGGCGCGACGCGGAACGTCGATGTCGCCGATGGCCTCCATCGCGCCCGCGTAGGCGTGCTCGTTCAGCATGTTCGACACGTAGTCCGCCTGGTCCGCGTATCGGATTCCCTGATGGAACGTCCGCCACTCGAAGATCTTCTCGAGCCCGCGGTGCAGGTAGCCCATCACGGGAACGCACTCCACGATCTTCTCGCCGGAGAGCTTGAGAACGAGCCGGAGCACGCCGTGTGTCGACGGATGCTGCGGCCCCATGTTGAGGATGAGCTCCTCGACCTCGCCCTCTTCGGCCTCGATCGTAGGGAGCGCGTAGCCAGTGGATTCCGCGATCTGGCGCCGCTCCGTGTCGGTGGTGGCTATGCGCTATCCACCTTTCGCGATCTTTTCGCGGAGCCGCAGGAGCCCTTCGAGGAGCGCCTCGGGGCGCGGCGGGCAGCCCGCCACATAGACATCGACGGGCACGACGGTGTCGACGCCCTGGAGCGTGGAGTAGCTGTCCCAAAACTCGCCGCCCGAGGACGCGCAATTGCCCATGGCGATGACCCACTTCGGCTCAGGCATCTGCTCGTACAGACGACGGAGCCGGGGCGCCATCTTGTGGGTCACGGTACCCGCGACGATCATGACGTCGGCCTGCCGCGGGCTCGAGCGGAAGACCTCCATACCGAACCGCGCGGTGTCGTGATGCGACATCGACGCCGCCATCATCTCGATGGCGCAGCAGGCCAGCCCGTAGCCGAGCGGCCACGGGGAGCGCGAGCGGGCCCAGTTCACGAGGTTGCTCACCGTCGTGAAGACGATGTTGTCGTCGTTCGCCAGGACGCCCGGCGTCGGACTCATCGGATCGGGGGTACCGAGACCGGCCTGCGTGGTCACCGGACGTCGCTGAATGACGTCCTCTTCGAAGTCGATCGGCCTCGCGGGGGCCTTCTCGTCGATCGCCATCGCATTCAGTCTATTGAGTTTTCGGGCTAATGCTGAGCCGGCTGCGTCACTCCAAATCGCTTCATCAGCTCGCCGACGGTCATCGCACCGTAGCGCTTGCCTACCTGCGCCTCGGCGATCCGCCAAAGGATGCGCATGGCGCGCGGCCCGCTGTTTTCCACCTCTGAAAGACGTAGGTGCATGTAGTCCGCCACGTTCGGGATTTCACCGAGCTTCGCGGCGAGGAGCCGCGCGGCCTCATCCTCGGCCGTCTGCAACCCGGTCCGTGCCGTTGCTGTCGCCGCGGTCGTGGTCGCCGCTGCAGCTTCGAGGGCGTTCTCAACGCTCGTCGGGGCAGGCGTCGACTGGCCGTTGGTGGCTGTCGCCGGCGCCGCAGCGCTCGGCGCCGCTGCCGCTGCCTGAGGCGACGCGGCGGGCTGCTTCGCGTTCCCGCCGCGATCGCCGTCGCCGGATCTCATCCCGGCGAGCGCGCCAGATCGCATCGCGCCACTGATCAGGTTCGGGACGTCGAGGCCGGTCAAGCCCTTGATGGCGGTTGCGGACTCGGCGACGACGCGCGAGGTGTTCTTCACCATCTCCGATGCGCCGTCGGCGCTCATCACGGTGAGCGAGTCGATGTGCTGCATCGGCTCGGCCGCCGCTCGGACGATGTCCGGTAGCGCCGCGAGGACCGTCTGGATGATGGCCGCGTCGTTGAACTGCTTGTAGGCGTCGGCTCGCATCGCGAGCGCCTTCGCCTCGGCCTCGCCCTTCGTGAGCACGACGGCCGCTTCCGCTGAACCCTGGAGCCGCTCGGCTTCAGCGCCCGCCTCAGCCGCGGCGATCCGCGCGCGTTTCTCACCTTCGGCTCGCTGGATCGCCGCCTGCGCCTCGGCGGCCGCGGGCTTCACCGTCGTCGAGAGGAGCTCCTGCTCCTTGCGCAGTGCCGCGAGGGTCGCGAGCTCCGTTTGCTTGCGGGTGACCTCCTGTTGGGCGTCGGCCTGCGCGAGCGGTCCCGCCTGCGCGGCGCGGGCCTCGGCCGCGGCCGTCTGCACCTGCGCTTCGGCGCGCTTGAGCGCAACGTCCCGCTGCGCCTGGATCTTGATCTGTTCGGCCTCGGCTTCCCGGACCGACGCCAGCTGATCCGCGGCGGCCTTGGCCATACGAGCGTCCTTCTCGACGACGGCGAGCTTCTGCTGCCCGAGAAGATCCACATAGCCGGACTCGTCGCTGATCGACTGGATGGTGAACGCGTCGATCTGCAGGCCACTCGACGAGAGGTCGCCCTTCGCCGCGTCCTGCACCTCCTGCTGGAGCTTCTGCCGGTCCATGATCAGCTCTTCGATCGTCAGCCGGCCGACGATGGACCTCAGGCTCCCTTCGAGAACGTTCTTCACGATCGAATCGACGTGCTCGTCCTTGGCGTCGAGGAATCGTTCCGCGGCGTTGCGTAGCGACTCGACGTCGCGACCGATTTTGAACGTCGCAACGCCCTGGACCTTCACCTTGATTCCCTGGCTGGTCACGGCGTCGCCGAGAACGACGTCGATCTGCCGGACGGTGAGCTTCAGCCTTCCCACACGGTGGATGAGCGGCATCACGAAGGTGCCGCCGCCGACGACCACCTTCACACCTTTGTCGCCGGCCGTGACCATCAGCTGGCCCTTCTCGTCCCGCACCTTCGCGCCGCGCGAACCGGCGACGATGAGAGCCTCGTTCGCGTTCGCGACCCGATACCGGCTCGCGGCGTAGAACACGAGGAGCGCGACGATGATCACCGTTCCGAATACGAGCAGCGGACCGACACCCGTGAGACCGAACATGGCCTTCCTCCCCTACAGCAGGTGCGCTCTGCGCACCTGCACGTACAGGGTGACGCAAAGCGTCACCCTTTATGACGCGGCGCGCGCGAGTGGCTCGACGATGATGTTCGTTCCGGCGATCCCGGTGACGCGGACGGAAGAACCCGGAGGCACGTCGACGTCCGATGTGGCGGTGAGGTTGTGCGATGCCCCGGCGAAGCTGATGAAGACGCTCCCGTAGCGCCTCGCGGGTATGGCGACGCTGACGCGGCCGGTCTGGCCGACGAGATCGTTGAGGCTGAACGGCTCCGGACCCTCCGACCGTCGGAGCGCGCTGAACATGCCGAAGACCAGCCCGAACCCAACGGCGCCGAAGACCCCGCCCACAAGCGAAGCCGGTCCGTTGTCAAGCTTGAGGATCTGGGTCCCGATGAGGCCGCCGATGCCGAACATCGCCACGAAGCCGAGGAGTGGCGGCATGAGGGCCACGCCCCCGACGTGCACGCCGACATGCAGCGCGTCGAATATGCCGCCGATGACGTCGTCGAGCACGACGGTCAGCAGTAGCAAGCCGCCGCCGACCAGCAGGCAGAACACGAAGATCGCGTCGGCGAGGTCGATCTCGATCAGGCGCGCCTCCCCTTCGAGCGCCGATTCTAGGGAGGAGTCGCCGTCCTTTACAGGATCTGCTGCAGCAGGCTCACAGGCCGACCGTCGCTTTCGCGAGCAGCGCGAGCAGAGGCTCGTGCAAGGCGAGGCCGCTCGCAACGATACGTGGGAGTGCCGGGTCCGCGGGAGTCAGCTCCGAGACGCGACCGCCCGCCTCGCGCACCAGCAGCGCGCCCGCCATCCAGTCCCATGGCTTGTCGACGGATTCGAAGTACGCATCCCATCTTCCGGCCGCCACGTAGGCGAGGTCGAGCGAGGCGGAGCCAAAGCGGCGAACGTCGCGGACCTCGCCGGCGACACGCGCAAGGATGCGGCCCTGCGTCTCGCGCTGAGCGGCTCCGTAGCCGAAGCCGGTGGCGACAAGAGCGGTCGCGAGATCGGCCTTTGTGGTCGTCGCGAGGCGCCGATCTCCGACGCGAGCTCCGCCCGCGCGCAGCGCGCTGAAGAGCTCGTCACGGAGCGGGTCGTACACCACCCCGGCCAGCGCGCCGTGAGCGTCGGCACAGCAGATCGCGACCGCCCAGTGCGGGACGCCGTAGAGGTAGTTGGTCGTCCCGTCGAGGGGATCGATGTACCACTGAATCCCACTCCGACCCGCGGTCTGTGAACCTTCCTCCGCGACGAGCGCGTCGTCCGGCCGGCGCTCCCGTATGTACGTCACGACCGCGCGCTCGGCGCCCACGTCGGCCTCCGAGACCATATCGACCTCGCTCGACTTCGCGCGCAGACCGGCCGCCGGGCCGCCGAATCGCTCGACGAGGAGCGCCGCGGCGGCGCGCGCCGCTCCGATGGCGATCTCGAGCGCCTCTGTCGCGGTCAGTGCCGCGGAGTCACGCGCGATCTGCGCCGCGCCTTCCGTCATTGATCACGAAGGTAGCCGTTGTCGTGACCGTCGCCGTGGGAACGCGGACCGTGGACACCGCGCGGAAATCGGCCGTCAGGCGACCGCGCTCGAGGGTGCAGCGCACATAGCCGCGGTGGTTGTCGAAGAACTTGAGCTGAGGGTTCTTCGCCGACGGAGTGAACTGGGTCTGCTCGATAAAGGGGTCGCCCTCGGAGCTGATCGAGGTTCCTAAGAGCTCGGTGCCTACAGGCGGCGAAACGGGGTCCGAGAAATCGCGCCTGAGGTCATAGACGAAGTTCACGTGGCTGTCGCCGGAGAGGACGACCGGATTCTTCGTACGGGCGAATTGCTCGAGGATCGCCTGCCGGTCGGCGACGTAGCCCATCCAGTTGTCGACTCCGTCGAAGATGTGCCTGCCGGGGTCGGGGCTCGAGTCCTGCTGCGCGAAGCGGACGGACTGCGCCACGAAGTTCCATGCGGCGGTCGAGCCGGCGAGCCCCGCGAGCAACCAGTTGCGCTGTTCTGCCCCGAGCATCGTGCGCTTGGGATCGATGCTCGCCGGGCAGTATCCAGAGGGGGTCTCGTCCTGCTCCAGGCAGAGCGCGACCTCCGGCGAGCGGTACTGCCGCGTGTCGAGCACGTAGAAAGTCGCCAGATCGCCAAACGAGAGCGCGCGGTACAGCTTCATGTCGGGGCCTTGTGGCCGGGGGACGCGGACGGGCATGTGCTCGTAGAACGCCTGGTACCCGGCGGCGCGCTCCGCGATCGCCTGCTTGTTGCGAGGGTCCTCCTTGTCGATGCCGCCGGCGTAGTTGTTCTCCACCTCGTGATCGTCCCAGGTAACGATCCACGGGAACGCGGCGTGCGACGCCTGAAGATCCTTGTCGGTCCGGTACTGGGCGTACCGGTCGCGGTAGTCGGCGAGGCTGAAGCTCCAGCCGCGCTTGGCGTACTCGCGGACGATGTCGCCGCGCGCGGTGCCTTCATAGATGTAGTCCCCGAGGAAGAGGACCACCTGGAGGTCCTCGCGCGCGATGCCCGCATGGGCCGTGTAGTAGCCGTGCGCGTAGTTCTGGCACGACGCGAAGGCGAAGCGGAGGTTGAGAACCGCACCGGCCGGCGGGGCCGTCTGGGTCCGGCCGATCGGGCTCTCCACGCCGCCCGCGCGAAACCGGTACCAGTAGACGCGATTCGGATCGAGGCCGTTCACATCGACGTGTACCGAATGCGCGAGTTCCGGGATCGCGCTGGCAGTGCCGGTGCGCACGACCTCCTTCATCCCTTCGTCCCGCGCCACGAGCCACTCCACATCGACGGACTGTTTCGGTACTCCACCGCCGTGCAGCGGATCTGGCGCGAGGCGCGTCCACAGCACGACGCCGTCGGGAACCGGATCGCCGGAGGCGACGCCGAGCGCGAAGGGGTCCCGGTCGAACTTGACCGGTCCGGACGGCTGCGCGCACGAGCCGAGCGGCCCGAGCGCCGCGAGCGCCGCGATGCGCGCGGAGGCGACGAGAAAGGCGCGGCGGTCCATCACCGTCGCGCCACCACGCTCACGATCTATTGAGCGAATGCGCCTTGAATAGCCTCTCGACGTAGAGCGCCTCGGGCGGGCTCTTTCCGTGTCCGCTCGACGCTTCCGCCACTCCGAGAGAGGCAGGCTGTGATTGCCGCGGAGCCACGCGAAATACGTCTGCGGCGATCCTCTGTTGAATCACGAGCTCCAGGCCGGCGATCTCCTTTCCGGTAAGGCCGCTCTCCGCCGCCGCCTTCTCTTTCGGACGCTCCTTGACCTTCTCGTGCGGTTCGATCTCAGCCTTGCGGCCGCCCTTTATCGGAGCGATGAGGAAGGCGGCTTCCGGTTCATCGCGAACGAGCGGACTGAGCTCAGCGATGATCTTGGGCGTCGCGCGCTTCGCGGCCTTCCAGACAGCCTCGATCCCAGAGTCGATCGCTTCGAGATCCGCCCACGGAACGTCGAGCTTCTCGCGCTCAGCCGGGCTCAAGCCCTTGGCCGCCGCGCGCATCGCCTCGAGCCGCTCGCGAAGCGCCTTGACATCGGCGGGATCGTCGAGAACCTGTTTCTTCGGATATCGGCCCAGGCCATAGACGAACTGGGCGTTCCTGAGGACTTCGAGGACAGCCTCCCGGTCTTTGTCTGAGATCGCCAACACTCAGAACCTTAGCGGAGCCCTCGGAGCTAGGCCGATTTCATCGGCGATTCCGCCTCGTGCGCGGTACTGAAGCTCGTTCAGTGCCGCACGCCGGGACGAATACGACGCGATTCCGCAACGAATACCGCGCGGGGGACGGGCGAACAAGCAATAGCCTTTCCCGCATCCTCCGCATCGAGCAGCTGGTCTAGCTTCCACGACCGCCACGACCTGGACTTTCCCGGCACGGCAGGGATCGTCGCGCACAGGGATCTGCCCGCGATGAGATCCTTGAGAAGGTGCCCCAGCCCCTGGCGTCGTGCCTTCGCACCTACGCGCTTTGCACACGGAGGACAAAGAGGCGATGACAGATCTCGGCCCGATTACCCTGGCCCCTCCTGGCGAGCGGCGATCCGGCTACTTCACGTTCACCGCAGATCCGGCCCTCGCGAAGTACTCGTGGCCGTTCTTCAGCATGACCGGACGGCGCGAGGGCCCCACGTTCCTCATCACCGCCGGGATCCACGCCGCCGAGTACACGGGGATCGACGCCGCGATGCGGCTCGGCCGCCTGCTCGATCCGGGGCAGCTGCGCGGCCGCGTGGTGATCATCCCGCTGCTGAATCGGCCGGGCTTCTACGAACGGAGCATCTACGTGAACCCAGAGGACAACGACAACATGAACCGCGTGTTCCCCGGGCGGCCGGATGGCACGTGGAGCGAGCGGTTCGCGCACTGGCTGCTGAACGAGGTCATCGCGCCATGCGAGTACGCGATCGACCTCCACGCCGGCGACATGATCGAGGATCTCGTCCCGTTCGTGACCTACCGCGAGACAGGGAACACGGACGTCGACGGACGGGCACGACGGATGGCGGACGCGTACGGCGCGGAGTGGCTCGTGAAGGCCATGCCCACGGGCGAGCGCTCCGGGCTGCTCTTCGCCGCTGCGGCGGCGCGAGGGGTGGCCGCGATGATCGCCGAGTCCGGTCGGATCGGTCAGGTCGAAGCGGACGCGGTCGCGCGGCACGTCGATGGCGTGCAGAACATCCTTCGCGCCGTCGGCGTCCTGGACGGCGAACCCGCTCGCCTGGCTCCGCCACGCGTGCTGAACCGGTTCGAGTGGTTGCGCTCTCCGGTCGAAGGCTTCTTCCGCTGCGCCATTCGGGTGGGTGACCGGGTCAAGAGGGGTCAAGCGCTCGGCGAGATGGTCGATCTGCTCGGAGAACGGCTCAAGGCCATCGAATCACCCGTCGACGGCATCGTGCTCTTTCTGGTGACGAGTCCGGCGATCAAGAAGGACGGGCTTCTTCTCGGCGTTGGCGTACCCGCGTGAACGATCGCCGGTGCTATGCTGCCGGCCGTTTCCAGGGGGAGGAATGATGCGATGAAGTCATCAAACATGACCCGGCGCGAGCTCCTGCGTGCGGCCGGGGCAGCAACGATCATCGCTGCGTGTGCACCTGCGGCGCAGCCGGGCGCCACCGCCACAGCGAAGGCGGCCGGAGCCACCGGCACGCTCACCTTTCTTTGGGGCGGCGACACCGACAAGCTCGATCCGCCCGCGATGACGACCCAGGAGGGCTTCATTGCGACCACCGCGATTTACGAAGGGCTCGTCCGATACAAGTCGGACAGCACCGACGTCGAGCCGGCACTCGCCGAGCGCATGCCGGAGATCTCGTCGGACGGCCTCGCCTACACCTTCCACCTGCGGCCGAACGTCAAGTTCCACGATGGCTCCGCGCTCACCGCGGAGGCCGTCGCGTTCACGTTCGACCGGAGCATCAACAAGGACAACGCCCTCTTCAAGGAGGCGCAGTCGGCGGGAGGCTTCCCGTTCATCGACGACTACATCGGCAACGTCGTCGCGAAAGTCGAGGCGGTCGGCCCGCTTGACGTCCGCTTTACCCTGCGACGCAAGTTCTCTCCGCTCCTCTCGAACCTCGCGATTCCGCCTGCATACATCATCTCGATGGACGCCCTCAAGAAGTTTGGAAGCAAGATCAACGAGAACCCGGTGGGGACGGGGCCGTTCAAGTTCCTCGAGTGGAAGAAAGACGACCACATCACCGTCGAGAACTTCGACGGTTACTGGGGTCAGCGCGCGAAGCTCCAACGCGTGGTGTTCCAGCCAGTTCCCGAGGCCTCGGTGCGGATCCTGAAGATCCAGCGCGGCGAAGGCGACGTCGCCTGGCCATTCGATCCGAAAGACGTGCCCTCGGTCAAAGGCAAAGCCGAGACGGACGTGCTCGAGGAGCCTGGCCTCAACGTGAACATGGCCGAGTTCAACCTCAAGAAGCCCCAGTTCCAGAGCAAGCCCCTGCGCCAGGCCCTGAACTACGCGATCAACAAGCAGGAGCTCACGGACAAGCTCTACAGCGGCGCGGGCGTCGCCGCGGTCGGAGCGCTCCCCTCCACGTCATGGGGCTTCGACAGCACGCTAAAGGGCTATCCATATGATCCGGAGAAGGCCAAGTCGCTACTGAAGGACGCGGGCTACACGGGGGACTCGCTCGTTCTCGACACGTACACGATCCCGCGCGGCTACAACCCGCAGGGCGCGAAGCTCGCCGAAGCGATCCAGCAGTACTTCCAGGCGGTCGGCGTGAAGAGCGAGATCAAGACGACGGAGTGGACCGAGTACCGCAAGATCCGACGACAGGGTCAGCTGAACATCTCGTTCGGCGGATGGCAGGCGGACACCGGCGACCCCGAGAACTTCCTCGGCGTCTTCTTCTACAGCAAAAACCAGGGCGGCGTGAACACCTCCTTCTACGGAAGCCCGGAGGTCGACAGGCTCCTCGAGCAGGCGAACGAGGAGACTGAGGTCGCCAAGCGGAAGGCGCTGTTCAACCAAGCCGAGCGGAAGATCGTCGACGACGCGCCCTGGCTTTTTATCAGCCACATGAAGCAGCAGGTGGCCATTCGAAAGCGCGTGAAGGGCTTCGCGCTGCAGCCGACCTACATCTACTACTTCAACAACGTCAGCGTGAGCTAGGCAGGTGCGGCGCCGCTCGAGCGCCTAGAACGTGCGCGGCTACGTCCTGCGGCGCATCGCGTACGTCGTCCCCGTGCTGCTGGGCGTCGTCACGGTCGTGTTCCTCGCGCTGCGGCTCATCCCCGGTGATCCGGCCGTGGCTCTCGCCGGCGAGAAGGCGAGCGCAGCGCAGATCGAACAGATGCGCGAGGCACTCGGTCTCAATCGGCCGCTGCCCGTCCAGTACGTCGACTTCGTCGCTCACCTGGTGCGCGGCGATCTGGGCCGGTCGATACGGACAGGCGGCGACATCCGCCAGGAGCTCGTAGAGAACTTCGCCCCGACGATCGAGCTCTCGATCGCCGCCCTTCTGATCGCGCTCGCGATCGGCCTGCCGGCCGGGATCCTCGCAGCGCTGCGACGGCGGACCCCGATCGAATACGGGACCATGCTCGGCTCGCTTGTCGGCATCTCGATGCCCGTGTTCTGGATCGGGCTGATGCTCATCTACTGGCTCGGCGCGCGCGCGGAGTGGTTCCCGCTCTCAGGCACCGTGAGCACCGGGCTCGACGTTCCCGCGCGCACGCACTTCTACACGATCGACGGATTGCTCACCGGTGACATCGCCGTGTTCGGGGACGTTCTCTGGCACCTCGTGCTTCCCGCGATCACGCTCAGCACGATCACCATGGCCATCGTCTCGCGCATGGCACGGTCCAGCATGCTCGAGGTCCTGGGCAGCGAATACCTCGTGACCGCGCGGGCGAAAGGCCTCCCCGATCAGGTGGTCGTCTTACGTCATGCGCTGAAGAACGCGCTCATTCCCGTGGTGACCGTCGTCGGCCTGCAGCTGGGCGCGCTGCTCAGCGGCGCGGTCCTCACCGAGACGGTGTTCGGTCGGGTCGGCGTGGGCCGCTACGTCCTAAACGCCATCACCGCGCGCGATTACCCTGTCGTGCAGGCGACGGTCATCGTCGTCGCCATCTTCGTCGCCCTGATCAGCCTCATCGTGGATCTGGTCTACGCGATGCTTGACCCGCGCATTCGGTACCGCTGAGTGGCCGGCACCCGCGCGACCGCTTTCGGGTCGCGGATCGCAGAGGACGCGAGCTCACCGCAGTCCCAGTGGGCGGCGGCGCGCCGGCGGTTCGTGCACTCCGGCACCGGGATGCTGGGCGCGGCTTTGCTCGTGCTCTTCCTGCTGGTCGCGATCTTCGCCGCGCAGGTCAGTCCATACGACCCGATCCATCAGGACTTCCGTATCGAGCGCGAGGCTCCGAGCGCCGAGCACCTCATGGGAACCGACGAGTTCGGCCGTGACATTTTCAGCCGCGTCGTGTGGGGCGCGCGCGTCTCTCTTCAGGCCGGCGCGATCGCCGCGAGCATCGCGTTGGTCGTGGGCCTGCTCCTCGGTATGACCGCCGCTTACTACCGCGGCCGGACGGACGGCCTGGTCATGCGCGCGATGGACGTCCTGCTGGCGTTCCCGTACCTCCTCCTGGCGATCGGGATCGTGGCGATCCTGGGGCCGGGGCTGCTCACGGCGATGATCGCGATCGGCATCGTGTACATCCCGAACTACGCCCGTGTCGTGCGCGGCGCCGTGCTGTCGGTCGGTGCGCGCGATTTCGTCGAGGCGGCGCGTGCGGTCGGCGCGCGCGACCGGCGCGTTATGTGGCGGCACGTTCTGCCTAACGTGCTCGCCCCGATCATCGTGCAGGCGACTCTAAACGTCGGCACGGCGATCATCGACACCGCGGGCCTGAGCTTCCTCGGGCTCGGAACGCAGCCGCCGACCCCCGACTGGGGCAACATGCTGTCGGCGGGCCGCAGCTACATCATCGACTCGCCGTGGATCGCGACGTTTCCCGGTCTCGCCATCCTCGCGACGGTGCTCGCCTTCAACCTGGTGGGCGACGCGCTTCGGGACGCGCTCGACCCGCGCCTGCTGTGAG
>DASYSC010000011.1:0-29283 GCA_036003765.1 Candidatus Limnocylindria bacterium | reverse complement strand
GGTCGCGCAGGCGTTCCTCGGCGCGAAGATCCACGACCCCAAGGATCCGGGCGCGGACCTCGGGCCGATGTTCACCCAGGTCGTCGGGACCTTGCTCACGCTCGCGCGCAAGAACGCGGAGATCTGGAGGCCGGTCAAGGGCTCGCGCGACGTGCCGGTGATCGGCGAGATCTCCGAGGTCGAGCCGGAGCCAGTGAACGCGAGCGTACGCATCCTCGTCGAGAAGTTCCGCGAGGGAGCGGCGGCGCAGAAAGCGCAGTGGGACGAGGTCTTCTCGAGCGAGACGCGCGAGACCGCGCGGAGGGCCACGGAATCGGGCAACGCGAGCGCGATCGGCGCACGGTTCTGGGCGAAGGCCGTCTACGAAATCGTCGTCGCAGCCAAGACACGCGAGGACATGGAGGCGCTCGCTCGCGTGTTGCTTCCGCTCTACTTCGGTCGCGTCGCGGCGCTCATCGGTGAGGTACAGGGTCTCGATCAGGCGGGCGCGGAGCGGGTCGTCGAGCAGCAGGCCCTCGCGTTCGAGCAAATGAAGCCGTATCTCCTGGAGCTCTGGGCCTGACCGCCTCGCTGAAGGAGGACGCTCTCGTCCTCGTCACCGAGGACGACGGCGGTCTTCCCCTCGGCGCGACGAGTCCGCTCGGCCTCTACTACCACGACACGCAGTACCTGTCGGGCTTCGGGCTCCGCGTGAACGGCTCGCGGCCGATCCTCCTCTCGGCGAACACCGAGCAGAACTACGTCGCGACCTTCCAGCTCATGCACTCGGAAGGCGCGACCCTGGGCACAGCGCGACACGCCGCCGACACCCTGTCGATCCGGCGCACGCGCTTCCTCGCGGACGGCCTGCGTGAGCGCGTCGGCGTGCTGAACGCGAACGCGCATCCCGTCGATATCACGGTCGAGCTCGAGTTCGAGGCGGCGTTCCGCGACATGTTCGCGGTTCGCGCGTACCGCGACCACCTGAGCACGGAGCCGCTCGCGTCCACGCGCGGCCCCCGCGAGGGCGGCCTCATCTTCGAGCGTGTCGGGCGCGACGGTGTGCGCCGGACGACCGAGATCACGCTGCGTCCCGCGCCGGACGCGATCGAGGGGAATGTCTTCAAGGTCGCGCGCACGCTCGGCCCGCAGCAGTTCCTGCAGCTCGAGCTCGCGGTCATCCCGCGCGAGGACGGCGCCGGGGCGGCTCCGTCGCCCGATCGTTTCGACGACGCCATCGACGCCCTCAACGCGCGGTACCGCCGTTTCCTGCGTACGTGCTCCCGCTACATGACGAGCTCCGAGACGCTCGACGAGGGGCTGATCATGCGCAGCGCGCTCGACCTGCGCGCGCTCCTGGAGTTCCACCCGAGCGGACCGTTCCCAACCGCGGGCATCCCCTGGTACGCGGTGCCGTTCGGTCGCGATGGGCTGATCTCGGCATACCAGACCCTCGGTTGGAACCCGGATGTCGCACGCGGAACGCTGCGTTTGCTCGCGAGCTACCAGGGACAAAAGGTCGACGACTACACCGAGGAGGAGCCGGGCAAGATCTTCCACGAGCTCCGGCGCGGCGAGCTCGCGCGGCTCGGCGAAATACCGCACCGGCCGTACTACGGCTCGATCGATGCGACGCCGCTCTTCGCGTTCATCTTCGCGGAGACGGTCAAATGGACCGGCGATCGCTCGCTCTGGCGCGAGCTCCTGCCCGCCGCCGAACGCGCCCTCACCTGGTGCGACACGTACGGCGACCCGGACAAGGACGGCTACGTCGAGTACGGTACGCGCGGGAGCGAAATGCGCAGCCAGGGCTGGAAGGATTCATCGAACTCGCTCTCCGACCCGGACGGCAAGTGGTCCAAGCTCCCCGCCGCACTGGTCGAGGTCCAGGCCTACGTCTATGCCGCCAAGGCCGGGATCGCCGACCTCTACGCCGTCGACGGCGACCACGCGCGCGCCGATCGCCTGCGCGTCGAAGCGCGTGAGCTCCAGGGGCGCTTCGAACGCGACTACTGGATGGAAACCGAGTCGTGCTACGCGCAGGCGCTCGACGGGAACAAAAGACAGGTCCCCGCGGTCACGAGCAACGCGGGGCATGCGCTCTGGTGCGGCATCGCTGCGCCCGAGCGCGCTGCCCGCGTCGCGCGCAGGCTCATGGAGCCGGACATGTACACCGGTTGGGGCATCCGCACGCTCTCGAGCAAATACCCGACCTACAACCCGATGAGCTACCACAACGGCTCGGTGTGGCCGCACGACAACTCGCTGATCGCACAGGGCTTCGCCCGCTACGGCCTGCGTGAGGAGGCGAACGAGATCGTCGCCGCGCTCATCGAGGCCGGCCGGCGCTTTCCCAACAACCGGTTGCCGGAGCTCTGGTGCGGTTTCCAGCGCGATCTGCGCTTCTCGTCGCGGCCTGCGGACTACCTCGTGTCTTGCATCCCACAGGCGTGGTCCGCCGGGATGATCTTCCTCTGCCTGCGCGCGCTCCTCGGAATGCAGCCCGACCTCGCGACGCAGCGGCTCCTGCTCGATCCGGCGCTTCCGCCCTGGCTCGAGCGCATCGACGTGCGCGACATGCAGATCTTCGACTCCCGCGCGACTTTCCGGGTCCGGCGTGGCCCACGCGGCGACAAGCTCGTGGGCGGAAAGGGACGCGTGGCTCGCGCGCCCACGGCCGCGACGGCTTGAGCCGCCGCCGCCCGCGCGTCCTCCTCGTTCACTACACGGCGCCCTCCGTCCTTGGAGGCGTCGAGCAGGTGATGGGCGCGCATGCCCGCGCGCTGAAGGACACCGGCGCGCTTGTGACGATCATCGCCGGACGCGGCCGCGCCCCGCAGGGCATCACTCTGGTGCGCGTGCCCGAGGCGGACTCACGCCATCCGGCGGTCCTGCGCGACTTCAGAGCCCTGGCGCGCGGCGAGCGTACGAAGGCGCATGACGCCCTGGTGGAAAAGCTCGTGCGCCGCCTGCGTCCGCTCTTCGCGAAGGCCGATCGCGTCGTAGCGCACAACGTGCTCACCATGCACAAAGACCTCGCGCTCACCGAGGCGCTGGTCTGGCTCGCGAGCGAACGACCCGGCCTCGTGATCGCGTGGACGCACGACCTCGCCTGGTCCGATCCGCAGTACGCCTCCGAGCGGCACCCAGGCGATCCGTGGGAGCTCATCGCGCGCACGCATCCCGGCGTCCGCTACGTGGCCGTCTCAGACGAGCGCGCCCGGCAGCTCGCGTCCGCGACCGGACTATCGCGCGAGAAGGTCGCGGTCGTCCCCAACGGCGTGGACGTGGCCGCCGCGCTCGGCCTGTCCGCGGCGGGGACGCGCCTCGCGGAGCGGCTCGACCTGTACCGGTCCGATCCGCTGCTTGTGCTCCCGGCGCGGCTGACCCGCCGCAAGCGGATCGAGGCGGCGATCGCCGCCGCGGTGGCGCTCCGCGCACGAGGCCATCGGGCGGCGCTGGTCGTCACGGGCCCGCCCGGCCCGCACAACGCCGCGAACGAGAGCTACCTCGCCGAGCTCGCCGCGCTCGCCAAGCGCGCACCCGGGGTCCACCTTCTTCATGCGCTCGGCGTGCGCGCGCCATACCGCCTGGTCGCGGACCTCTACGCCCTCGCCGACGTGCTCGTTCTGCCGAGCGAGAGCGAGGGCTTCGGCATCCCGCTCCTTGAGGCCGCGCTCCACCGGCTGCCGATCGTCTGCAGCGACCTCGCACCGCTGCGTGCCCTCGCGAGTGACGCCGCGACCTATGTGAGCCCCGATGCCTCAGGCGAGGAGATCGCCGACGCCGTCGAGCGCGCGCTCGAGCAGCCCGGCGCACGTTTCCGCTCGCGCGTCCGTGCACTCTCCTGGCCGCGCGTGCTCGACGAGCAGGTGGTCCCGCTCGTGCTCGAGGGCATCGCTTGAAAGTACTCGTCGCGATCACGGAGCCCGAGCGCGAGAGCGCACTCGTCGAGACCGCGGCCGCTCTCGCCTGCGGCGGCGAGGTCATCCTCGCGTCGGTCATCGAGGTGACGGGCGAGGACACGCTCGCGTCCGCGCAGCCCGAGGCGCGCGGCCGCCGGCGCGCGCTCGACGCCCTAGCGGCGGATCTCGGCCCAGGCCGCCCCGTGCGGTCCCTCGTCACAGTCGCGCGGGTCGGGTGGGACGCCATCCGCGAAGCCTGCGCCAACGAGCGGCCCGACCTGCTGCTCGTCGGCTGGCGGCGACCGGGGTGGGATCTGCTCGGCACGACCATCGAAGCGATCCTTCGCGACCCCCCCTCGGACGTCGCCATCGTCAAAGGCGCGCCGGCCCGAGCTCGGCGGATCCTCGTGCCGGTCCGCGGCGGGCGCTACGCCCAGCTCGCCGCACGACTTGGAATCGAGCTCGCCCGGGCTCACGACGGCTCCGTCACGCTGCTCCATGTCGCGGAGCGGGACGGCGGCCAGAAGCGCTCGACCCTCTACCAGCTTCTCGGCGAGCGCGCGTACGACGAGCGCGTCGAGCGGCTCGTCACGCGATCCGGGGATCCGGCGAGCGTGATCGGCGAGGAGCTCGCCCAGCACGACGCGATCGTCTTCGGCGCCACCGGCCGCGAGGGCACGCGCGATCCACTCGGACCCATCGGCCACGCGCTCATCGACGCGGCCCGCAACGCGGTCGTCGTGCGCACGAGCGCCCCGATCGCCTCGACGGTCTTCGTCGAGCGGACCCGCCTTCCGCAAGAGCGCGCCGATCGCAGTCGGGTCCTGGGCGAGATCGTCGACAAGTGGTTCGTCGAGAACACGTTCAGCTCGAGCGAGTACGCGGATCTGCGTCGCCTGGTCGAGGCCAAGGAGCGACAGAACGTGCGCATCTCGGTCGGCCTTCCGACGCTCAACGAGGAAACGACGATCCGCCAGGTCATCCGCGCCATCCGATCGCGGCTGGTCGAGCGTTTTCCACTTATCGACGAGCTGGTCGTCATCGATTCGCGCTCCGAGGACCGGACGCGGAAGATCGCCGAGGACGAAGGCGTGCCGGTCTTTATTCACGACGAGATCCTTCCCGAGACCGGCAGCCACCGCGGCAAGGGCGAAGCGCTCTGGAAAAGCCTCCACGTGCTCACCGGCGACATCGTCGTGTGGATCGACACCGACGTCACGAGCGCGCATCCGAAATTCGTCTACGGGATCGTCGGCCCGTTGCTGCTGCGGCCCGACCTGCAGTTCGTGAAGGCCTTCTACCAGCGGCCCCTGCGAATCGGCGACGATCTCCAGGCGACCGGCGGCGGTCGCGTGACCGAGCTCGCCGCGCGACCGATCTTGAATCTCTTCTTTCCGGAGTTGTCGGGAATCGTCCAACCGTTGAGTGGCGAGCAGGCCGGCCGTCGCGCGCTGCTCGAGCAGCTGCCGTTCTTCTCCGGTTACGGCGTCGAGACGGGCCTGCTCGTGGACACGCTGCAGCGCGTAGGTCTTGGAGCGATCGCGCAGGTGGACATGAAGCAGCGCATCCACCGCAACCAATCGCTGCACGAGCTTTCCATGATGAGCTTCGAGATCCTGCAGGTCGCGCTGAAGCGGGTCGGCGAGGCGCAGAACACGAACCTTCTCGAGGAAGCCAACTTCACGATGAAGCTCATCGCGGCCTCCGGCGGAAAGCTGCACCTCGAGATGCACGACATCATCGACATCGAGCGTCCGCCGATCGCGACGATCCCCGCATACCGGGCGAAGCACAAGCGCGATACTCCCGCTGATTGAACGTCCTTCGTTCTATCGCCGACGCCCGCGCGTTCCGCGCGGCGTCGGCCGAGGCCTCCATCGGTCTCGTCCCAACGATGGGTGCGCTCCATGCAGGACACGCCTCACTCATCGAGCGTGCCGTTCGCGAGAACGACCTGGCCGTCGTCTCGATCTTCGTCAATCCGACGCAATTCGGTCCGCACGAGGACTTCTCCGCGTACCCGCGCGACGAGGCCGCTGACATCGCGCTTTCCGAGCGCCTCGGGGCCGCGATGGTTTTCGCCCCGAGCGTTGCCGAGATGTACCCGGAGGGCGATTCGACCCGCGTGCAGCCGGGGCCGATCGCGGCGCGACTCGAGGGGACGGCGCGGCCCGGTCACTTCGCTGGCGTGGCGACCGTCGTGACCAAGCTCTTCGCCATCATCCGGCCCGATGTCGCCTACTTCGGCCAGAAGGACTTTCAACAGCTACGCGTGATCCAGACCATGACCCGCGACCTGCGGTTCGGCGTCCGCATCGTCGGCTGCCCGATCGTGCGCGAGCCGGATGGCCTCGCGATGAGCACGCGTAACGCGTATCTCACGCGCGACGACCGGCAGAACGCGCTCGCGCTCTCGCGCGGCCTGTTCGCGGCGCGGGACGACTGGGCGCGCGGCGAGCGCGATCCGGCGAAGCTCTGCCAGCGCGTCCGTGACACGGCAACCGGGCGCGGCGTGAGCCTCGAATACGTCGCGGTCTCCGATCCCATCACGCTCGACGACCTTGGGCGGCCCGCACCGCGCGCGGTGATCTCGCTCGCGGCGCGGGTGGGCAAGGCGCGGCTCATAGATAACGTGTTGCTCGGGGTATCCGTCGAGGAGCTCGCGTGACGACGATCGCCGAAGAGATCGGCACGGTCCCAAGCGAGCCGGTCGTCGCGGAGCTCTCGCTACGGACCCGACGGGGACGGACTCTGCTCGGGACGATCACCGCGGCCCACTTCTCGCATCACGTCACGAACTCTTTGCTCAACCCGCTTTTACCGCTGATCCGCGACGCGTTCGCGCTGAGCTACGCGGAGAGCGGCTTCGCGGTGTCGGCGTTCTCCATCGCCTCGGGACTCGCGAACGCCCCGTGGGGAATGCTCGCCGACCGCGTTGGATCGCGCGTGGTGATCGTCGGAGGGCTTTTTCTTATGGGGGCGGCGAGCGTCGCGCTCGCGACCGCGGGCGCGTACTGGCAGTTGCTCGCCTTGCTTGTGCTGCTCGGGGTCGTGTCGGGCTCGTACCACGGTCCGGCCGCGGCGCTCATCGCGCGGACGTTCTCGTCACGCATGCGCGGGACGGCGATGGGCATCCACATCACCGGCGGGCATCTCTCGTTCTTCGCGGCGCCGGCCGTCGCGGGGATCCTCGCGACGGCGACGGGCAGCTGGCGCACCCCCTACATCTGGTTCGCGGCCGCGCCGGTCCTCTTCGGCGCGCTGGTCTGGCTCGTCGCGCCGCGTGTGCAAGAGCGCGCCGCGCCGGGGAACCGGTTCGCCGCGTTCCGCGAGATCGCCAACGTCTTTCGCGATGTCGGGCCGGTCGTCTCGCTCTCGATGGCCTTCCAGTTCGGCATCGCGGCGCTGCTCGCGTTTCTCGCTCTGTACTTGGTGGACGCCCGCGGCCTGTCGCCCGCGCTCGCGGCCGTCTTCTTCGGCGTGCCGCAGGTCGTCGGCGTCGTCGGCGCGCCCCTCGGTGGCTGGCTCTCGGACCGTTTCGGCCGCCGGCGCGTGATGCTGGGCGGGCTGGCGCTCATGGGGCCCGCGGTCTTCGCCGTCACCGCCGTGCCGAACGAGGCTCTCCTCGTCACGCTCATCGCCTTCGGCCTGCTCTGGTCGATGCGTTCGACGGTGACTGAGACGCTCGTCCTGGACAGTGCGCCGGCGGGCCGCCGGGCGACGGTCCTCGGCGCGTACTACCTCGTAAACGCCCACGTCGGCGGCATCGGCGCGCCGCTCTTCGGTTTTCTCGCCGAGGCCGTTGGGCTCGCGACCGCCTTCAGCTGGATCGGGATCGCCTTCGTCGTGCTTTCCGCGATCGCGATCGTGATCGGGCGACGCCTGTAGCTACAACGCGCCGATCACCTGCACGCCGCGCTGCTGGATGAAGTACGCGCGGCCCGCAGCACTGAACTGCAGCACGACGTCGACCTTGGCCCCCGCATCCCAGACCGGACCGTCCTTCACGCTGAGCGACAGATGGTTGTCGCGGTCGGCGGCAAATGTCTGAAGGGGCTGCGGAACGGTCTCCCAGACCTCGACGCCGCTTGTCAGCCAGGCCTTCTCCGCGCGCATGCCGTGAGGCGCGTCGCTCGCGACGTCCACACGCAGGAAGATCGTCCCGCCGACGCCCCGTCGTGGGGTCGGCGCGGGGCCGGGCATGAGGTCGCGGTAGATGTCCGACCGAAGGGTGTACGAGCGGCCCTCAACGACGACACGTTCGGGGGCGTTCCGCACTTCGGGCGCGAGCGTCGCAGCGGGCCCGCCGCTCGCGGCGCCGCCACAGGCGGCAAGGAGCACCGCGAGCCCAAGGAACAGCCTCACGCCCGTCTAACGTCCGAGCACCGGTCTCGGTTCCCGACCGAGAATGCGCTCGTGTCCAGTTTTGCTTCGAGTCGCGGTTGATCACAGACATCATCGTCAGACCGGCTGGCCGCAAGGGAAGGGGTGTCTTTGCGTTGCGCGCATTCCGGAGGGGCGAATTCATTTTCCGCCGCAGGCACGGACGCGTTGTCTCGAACGCGGACAACCGCTCGGTCTCTCGCGAGGACCAAAGCCATCTGTGCGAACTCGACTTCAAGGCCAGCGCGGTCCTGCTCCCACCGGGCTGCTACCTGAACCACTCCTGCGATCCGAATGCGATGCGCAGCGGCGTCAAGGTCTTCGCATGGCGAAACATCCGGCCCGGCGAGGAGATCACGATCGATTACCGGCTGAACGCCTTTGGCGGCGAACGGTCGAAGTGCCTGTGCGGGAGTGCGATCTGCAGCGGCGAGATCATCAGCGATTTCTTCACGCTCGAACCCGCGCGGCAGAGGAATTACCTCCCGTACGCCCCGGCGTTCATCCGCCGCGAGTACCGGCGCCGGTCGAGGGCAACGCCGAGTCGGGGTGGACGGCCGAGACAAGGAGCGCCATCGCGAGGTTGAGAGGCGCCGCGATCCCGCGCCGCTCGCCCTCGCGCGCGACCGCGCCGGAGATCGCATCGGCCTCGGTCGCACGACCGGCCTCGACGTCCTGGAGCATGGAGGAGCGATTCGCGCCGGTCAGCGCGGCCATCGCACGCCACTGGCGGACCGCATCGTCCTCGCCGATGGCCACGCCGGACGCGCTCGCGACACGCGCGACCTCGCGGGCGAGGCCGTCGGCGATGCGGCAGGCGGGGGCGTCCGCGAGCAGCTCCGCGTTGGTCTTGCGGAGAAGTGCGGACAGCGGATTGACCGCGGCGTTCGTCACGACCTTCCGCCAGACCGACGGCCACGGATCGTCGACCACGGTCACGTCCATCCCACCTGCGCTCAGGATTTTGGCGAGCGCATCGAGCTTCTCGCGAGGCCGCGCGCCGGCGGGACGGCCGAGCTCGACCTTCCCCGCTCCGGTCGCGCGAAGCTCGCCGTCAACGAGCTGCGCCCCGACGTAGATCACCCCGACCGCCGCGCGGTCCGCCCCGACCGCGGTGACCAGCGTCTCGTAGTTGCCGAGCCCGTTCTGGATCGTAAGCGCGACCCCGTCCGGTATGAGTAGCTTCGCCGCAATATCCGCGGCCCACGCCGTCCCGGGCGTCTTTGTCGTGATCACCGCGGCCTCGACCGGACGCTCGTCGTCTCGAAGCGGCGCCCGCGTGCGATCGATCTTCACGAGCTCAGTGCGGCCATCGAGCGCGCGCGACATGACGTGGCCGATCGCGCCCATGCCCAGAATCGCGACCCGCATTTAGCTCGCCTTCTGCTGGGCCAGGCTCCGCTGCAGCGAGAGGAGCTCGCTCTCCTTCATGGTGAAGCTGTGCTCGTCGGTCGGGAACGTCCCGTCACGTACCTCGCGATCGAAGTCGCGCAGCGCGCCGAGGACGGCCGCGCCGACGTCGGCGTAGCGCTTGGCGAACTTGGGCTTGAACTCACCGTACAGGCCGAGCACGTCGTGCAGCACAAGCACCTGGCCATCGCAGTCGACGCCCGCGCCGATGCCGATCGTGGGTATCTCGAGCTTCTGGCTGGCGAGCGCCCCGACCGCCGCCGGGACGCTCTCGAGAACGATCGAGAACGCGCCGGCATCTTCGAGAGCGAGTGCGTCGTCGATGAGGCGCCGAGCCGCGCGCGCGGTTTTCGCCTGGACCTTGAACCCACCGAGCTGCGCCACGCGCTGCGGTGTCAGGCCGACGTGGGCCATGACCGCGATCCCGTTCGCCGTCAGTGCGCGCACGGTTTCGACGACCTCCGCGCCGCCCTCGACCTTGATCGCGTCCATGCCGGCCTCCTTGAGGAAGCGCGTCGCGTTGCGGAGCGCGTCCGCGGGACCGGCCTGGTAGCTGCCGAACGGCATGTCGCCGACGAGCAGCGGCCGCGTGGCCCCGCGCGATACGGCGGCCGCGTGACGGACCATGTCGTCCATCGTCACGGGCACGGTCGTCGGGTAGCCGAGCACGACCATGCCGAGCGAATCGCCGACGAGGATGACGTCGATGCCCGCCTGGTCGACGAGGCGTGCGAACGCCGCGTCGTACGCGGTCATCATCGTGATGCGCTTGGCGTCGCGCTTCATCGCGACGAGGTCGGGGACGGTGACCTTCTTGAGTGTCGGCGCGGGAGCGCCGCCGTACTGATCGCTCACTTTTTTGACCTCCGTCCAGGCCGGCTGCGGGCCGGTCCCGGCGTGCGCTCAATCGTAGCGCCCCGATGTATCACGCATGATTCATTCGAGGTCGCGGATCGAGCGCACGCCGAGGGCTGCGAGGCATAGGCCAGCCGAGATGACCCCGCCGACGATGAATGCACCCTGCGGTCCGACGCGCTCCACAAGCGTCGCGAAGATGAGTGGGCTGATGGGCAGGAGCAGGATCGAGCCGAAAGCGTCGACACTCGAGACGCGACCGAGCATGTCTTTGGGCACGTGACGCTGGACCGCGGTATCCCAGAGGACCCCGAAACCGACGAGCGAAAGACCCTGTGCGAAAGCAAAGACGAAGATCTCGGGTAGCGCGGCGACGAAACCGATTGCCGCGACCGCGACGCCGGTCAAGATGGCCCAGACGTACATCACGATCCCGGTGCGGCGGACCGGGAACTGTCCGCCGAGGAACGTCCCACACAGCTCCCCTATGCCCACGGCCGTCCCGATCGCTCCGTACACGCGCGCGTCGGCATGAAGAACGTCACGCACGAGAAGCGGAAGAGCCACGATCAGCGGACCCGCGATCCCAAGGTTGACGACCGCGAAGATGCAGATCGTGATCCAGAGCCACGGGACGGAAAAGGTGAAGGAGATTCCCGCGCGAACCTGCTCCAAGAACGGCGCGGGAGGCGGGGGCTCGCGCCGCGGCGGCCGAGCGAGCCAGAGCGCCGCGAAGCTCACGAAAAATGTCGCCGCGTCGATCGCGAAGGCAAGGGGCGGTCCCGCGACGGCAACGATGAGCCCACCAATGACTGGCCCGCCGATCCGGGCCGTCTGAGCCGAGAGGCCGCGGACCGCGTTCCCCGATTGCAGGATGCCCGCGGGAACGAGCTCGGGGATGATCGCCGTCATCGCGGGCATGAAGAAAGCGGACGTCATGCCGAAGAACGCCGATGCGACGTAGAGGTGTTCGATGCGAAGCGCTCCGACAAACCCGAGCAGCGCGACCACCAAGACGACGCAGCCGCTCGCGACGTCGCTCGCGAGGATGATTCGACGCCGGGGGAGCCGATCGACGATCGCGCCCCCCAGGAGCAGGAAGACCAGCATCGTTCCCGTGCTGATGGCAGCGCCGAGCCCGAGCTGCAGCGGCGATCCTCCCAGGGCGAGGATCTGGAAAGGCACCGCGACCATGTACAGGAAATTGCCGAAGCTCGAGACTGTCTGACCCGTCCAGAGCAGACGGAAGTCGCGATGGCGGAGGGGCTCGAGGATGAGCGGCAGCCGCATTTTGCCAGTCTTAGGCGGCCGCGAGTTCGTCGATCACACCCGCGAGAGTCTCAAGATCGCGGATGACGCGCGTCGGCGAGGTCTCGAGGGCCTCGCCATGGCGATCGACGAAGACCGTTCGGAACCCAAGCGCCGCGGCAGGGCGCATGTCGTGGTACTGGCTCGCGCCGACATGCACCGTGCGGTCGGCCGACGCTCCGGACCGCTCGAGGAACCTCCGCCAGTGTCCCGATGCGGGTTTGTAGCTACCGCAGTCCTCGGCCGTGATGGCGAGATCGGGAAGGACTCCGAGCCGGCCGATCGAGAGCTCCAGCAGATCGCGATCGACGTTGGAGAGGATCGCGAGCTTGCGGCCGCGGTCGCGGAGCGCGCGAAGGGCGCCGGGCACCTCGGGGAACGGTCGCCACTCCGCGAGCGACGAAGGCAGCGGCGACGGCTGCTCCTCGCGGATCGGGAAGTCGAGCGACCGCAGCACTTGCCTGCCGACGCGGTCGAGTACCTCCTTATAGAGGTGGTAGCCCTCCGCCTCGAACTGCGCCTCCATTGCGATGTACCACTCGGCGAGCGCCCGCCGATCCGTCCCGGGCGGAAGAAGAGGCAGCAGCGCATCGGTGATCCCGCGCTCCCAGTCGATGAGCGTCCCGTAGCAGTCGAAGGTCACCCACTCCACCGGCATAGGCCGGAGCGTACGAGTTACGAGCCGATAACGCTGATGCGGAACGACGCTGTCACGTCGAGGATATTTGATGTGCGGACCGCGCTCGTGGTGTGGCTCCTCGTTGCGACGGCCTGTGGCGGGCAGCGGGTGACGAGCCGCATACCGGCCGAGCCATCCGTCACGCCGTTTCCTTCAGCCAGCGCGACGGCTTCTCCGGCATCGCCGCAGGGGATGCCGCCGATCTCCGCCGGCGCCGCTCGCGAGGCTGGGGTCCTCTTCGTCGCCGGAGCAGACGACTGGATCTATCGCTATGACGGGGCGACCGGCGACCTCAGGCGCGTGACGCGTCACGCGCGCATCGGACTCGTGACGCGCGATGGCGCGTACGCCGAGGGTCTCGAGGGAGGACTCGTCCTGCTGCTCTGGGATGGGACTACCGAGGCCGTGGACTGCGGGCCGGGTCGTTTCCAAAGGATGAGTGCGAGCGGTGCGTGCCTTTCATATGTCGACCAGAGCTCGCGTCCGGTGTGGGTGCGCGCGCCGGGCGAGACGACGGCGCGTTTGATCCTGCCGGGCGATTGGGGTGCAGGCGATGTCGCGTTGTCACCCGACGCACGACGCATCGCGTTACTGCGATCGACCCCTGGGCCGACATTCGAGGCGCGACTGCACAACGCCCTCTGGGTCATCGACCCGAGTGGGACTCCGCAACGGCTCTACGAGCCGAAGGAATCCAGCGCATTCCTATTGAACCTGGCATGGTCCCCTGACGGACGCTGGCTCACCGTCTGGGAGCAGCCGGTCATCAGCAATTCCGTTTCGGCTGATGGCGACCGATTGCTCCTGATCGATGCGACGGACGGCACCGTCGCGGATCTCGGCACAACCCTCCTGGCTCGCAGCTGGCTTCAGTGGACGCGCGACGGCAGGCTCGCATTCGTGCGTGGCGGAGACCGCCAGACCTGGCTCGGCAAGCAGCTCGTCGTCCGCGCCGCCGATGGCACCGTTCGTGTCATGACCGATGACGACCACGTCGGGCTCGCGCCGGCGTGGGTGCCGGGACCGCGCGGACAGCTCGGTCTCGCGTGGGTCGAGGCGGAGGTCGGCAACGGGAACGGCGGTGTCTACGTCGCGGGCACAGGTCCAGGGGCGCGCTACGGCGTCGTGTCAGACGACCTGCGCAGCCCCGGGAGGCGGCTCCCGTTTCCGCGGATCGTGGAAGGCATCCGTCCGTCGGCCGATGCCGGGGTCACGCTCGTGCTGGTGCGCCGCCCGAGCGCCCCTCCTGTGCGCGACGAATACGGAGCGCTCGAACTCTGGCTGATGAAGCCGCCCGGCGGCGGGATCTCCACGCAGGTGCCGCTCGTCACCGGGCTCGGCGGTCTCGCGTTCGGTTACTACGGCGCGCAGCCGAGTCTCTTCGAGCTCGTGGCCTGGTCGCTTGACCCGCGCTAGGCGCCGCGCGCGCGGGCGAACCAGAGCAGGGCCGCCGCCGTCAGAATCCCGAGGGCAGCGCTCACGACGGCCGCCGTGACGTAGACATCGACCCTCAGGCGCTCGCCGATCGCGGCGGTGAGGTACAGCGGAGCGAGCACGAGCATCGTGAGCACCTGAGACGGCACGCTCGTCGGTATGCCCCAAGGCGGAAAGATCTGCGGGAGGAACTGCCAGACGAAAACGGAGCATCCACCCCACAGCATCCCCATGCCCAGGCCCATGAAGATGACGAACGCGACCGTTTCGCGCGGCATCGCTACCCCATCCGAGGAAGGATCGAGGTTCCGAAGTAGGCGCTTTGCTCGAAATGCGCCAGCACGTCGCGCGTGGGCGTCGGGGCGGCGCGGTGACCCTCGGAATTGGACCGCTCCGCGATCCGCCGGAAGACCGGCGCCGGATCGAGCTTGGCCTTGATGCCCGCGAGATAGAGATCCCCGAGACCGATGAGCCAGTCGCGGTAGTCGCGACGCTGGTCGTCGATCGACGCCGCCGCGACCCCGCGCTCCAGCCACACGGGCCGTCCGCCGCTCTCGAGCATGTGCGCGGCGTGCGCCAGGTACTCATCGAGCAGGCGGTGCGCCTCGTACTGGTGCACGACGCCGCGGATGACGGCGCACCGGGATGCGTCGGAGCGCGCGTAGAGATCACAGATCTCGTCGAGCAGTGTGAAGACCTGCTCGCGCGGCCCCGGCGCGACGCCGGCGGCCGCCGCGGCCGCCGGAGGGAGCCTTCCCATCAGCGTCGAGAGCTTCCCCCGCTTGGGAGTGAACTTCGCGGCGAACGCCCGCTCGCGCGCGGCATGCCAGTTGCGGATGGGCTTGTCAAGCGCGGCGAGCCGCTCCGTCAGCGGACCGAGTTCCTCCGCGCTCACCGCGCGAGTCGTTCCGCGAGCTTTTCCACGAGCCGGCGCGCGACCTCGGCCTTCGCGAGCAGCGGCAGCTGCTCGACGCCGTCGGCGCTCACGAACGCGACGCGGTCCTCATCCGATCCAAACACCGACCGCGGATCGGCCACGTCGTTCGCGACCACCAGGTCAAGCTTCTTCTCGCGGAGCATCCGGCCCGCCTCGGCGGTCGCGTCGCCGGTCTCGGCCTTGAAGCCAACCACGATCGTTCCGGGTTTGCGCGCGGCGACGATCGCCTTGAGCACGTCCGGATTCTCGATCAGCCGAAGCTTCATCTCGCTGCCGAGATCCTTCTTCTTGAGCTTCTTCGTCACGCGCTCGATAGGGCGGTAGTCCGCGACCGCCGCGGCCATGATCACCGCGTCCGCGCGCGGAAGGTGAGCGAGTACGGCGTCCTTCATGTCGTCCGCACTCTCGACCTGGAACGTGCGCACCCCGGCCGGCGCAAGGAGCGCGGTCGGCCCGGTGACGAGCGTCACGTCGGCGCCGGCGTCGCGTGCGGCGGCCGCGATCGCGTAGCCCATCTTTCCGCTCGAGCGGTTCGAGATAAAGCGCACCGGATCGATGGCCTCGACCGTCGGTCCCGCGGTCACGACGATCGAACGCCCGGCGAGGGCCTGGGTCACGCCGAGCGCCTCGTCGATCGCGGCGGCGATGCGCTCGAGCGACGCGAGGCGTCCCGGACCGATCTCGCCCGATGCGAGCGCGCCCGTCTCCGGCTCGACGATGCGCACGCCGCGGGCACGCAGGGCGGCGACGTTCGCTTGCGTCGCCGCGTTGCGCCACATGTGCGTTTCCATCGCCGGCGCGACGATGACCGGCGCGTCCGTGGCGAGAACGGTCGTCGCGACGAGATCGTCGGAAAAGCCGTGCGCGAGCCGGGCGATCACGTGCGCGGTCGCGGGCGCGACCACGACAACATCGGCCTGCCGTCCCATCGCGACGTGGCCGGCGGCCCGCTCGTCCTGCATCGCGAACATCTCCACCTCCACCGGCCGGTACGTCAGCGCCTGGAACGTCAGTGGAGTGACGAACTCGGCCGCGCCCCTAGTCATCACCACCTGTACCGTCGCGCCCGCCTGGGTGAGGCGGCGCGCGAGATCGATCGCCTTGTACACGGCGATCGAGCCCGTGACCGCGAGCACGATGAATCGTCCGCGAACGCGCTCCATCACGCGTTGAGCTCCCAGAGGAGACGGAGACCCTCGAGCGTGAGATCGTCGTCGATCCGCTCGATGCCCTTCGCGAGCGGGACGATCGTCGCCGCCAAGCCACCCGTCGCCACGACGCGGGGTGACGCGGGCTTGAGCTCGGCCTCGAGGCGTGCGAGCAGACCTTCGACGAGACCGACGTAGCCGAAGACGATCCCCGAGCGCAGACAATCGGCGGTGTTCTTCCCGATCGCGTTCGGCGGCGCCGTGAGCGGGACGCGGAACAGGCGGGCGGCGCGGCTGAAGAGTGACTCCGCCGAGGCCTCCAGTCCTGGCGCGAACGCGCCGCCGAGAAAGTCGCCTTCGGCGCTCACGATGTCGAAATTCGTCGTGGTCCCGAAGTCGACGACGATCGCGGGCCCGCCGTAGCGGCGGTGCGCCGCGAGCGTGTTCGCGATGCGGTCGGCCCCGACCTCGGACGGGTTGTCCACTCGCAGCCGTACACCGGTCTTGATCCCGGGGCCGATCACGAGTGCAGGTCGATCGAGGTACCGTTCGGCGAGGCTGGTGAACGCTGCCGTGAGCGGAGGCACGACCGAACCGAGCACCAGGGCGTCCACGTCTTCGAGCGACAGATCCTCCCGTCCCAGCAAGGCGTCGACCATCACGGCGAGCTCGTCCTCGGTCTGATCGTGCCGTGTGGCCGTGCGCCACGTCGCGACGAGCTTGGAGCCGTCGTACGCACCAAAGACGACATTGGTGTTGCCAACGTCAGCGGCGAGCAACATGGACACCTAATCGTTCGCTTCCGTCGCTCCGGTGCGCATGCCCCGCTTTCCCATCTCGGCCTTGAGCCGCTTGGCAACGTTCGCCGGCACGTACTTGTCGATCGGTGCGCCGAAAGCGGCAAGCTCCTTGACGCGCGACGCGGAGACGAAGAGGTATTCGGGAGCGGTCATCAAATAGACCATCTCGATCCCGGCGTCGAGGCTGCGGTTCATGTTCGCCATCTCGAACTCGAATTCGAAGTCCGAGAGCGCGCGGATGCCGCGCACGATGAAGGTCGCGCCCGACGCGCGCGCGAAGTCGACCTGCAACCCGTCGAAGCTCGCGACCTCGACGTTCTTGTGCTTCGCGCAGGCCTCGCGCATGAGAGCGATGCGCTCGTCGGCGGAAAAGACGGTCTTCTTCGCGAGGTTGCGGCCGACTCCCACGACCACGCGGTCGAAAAGCCGCGCAGAGCGCTCGACGATGTCGAGATGACCGTTGGTCGGCGGGTCGAAGGAGCCCGGATAGATCGCCACGCGATCACTCATGCGGTCGCGATACCTCCTTGGCGTGCACGCCGCACGCGCATCGTACAGGCCGGTCTCCGTACTGTACGGGCGGTGTCGCAGCCCGCCCGCTATCCGACGTTCTCCGACGCGGAGTTCGCGCGCCGCCTCGCCGCGGTCCGCGCCAAGATGGATAAGCACGACCTCGACGCGCTCCTCCTGTACGGGGCTGGCCGCGCCCCGGACATCCAGTACCTCACCAATTGGCCCGGGACACGTGAGTCCTTTCTGGTCGTTCCGCGGCAGGGCGATCCGACCCTGCTCGTGCAGCTCTACAACCATGTGCCGAACGCGCGGCGCGTCGCTCTGACGAGCGATGTGCGCTGGGCGGGAAGCTCGCCACCTGAGACGCTGGCGTCGGTCCTCGAAACGGTGCCGCTACACGATGGGATCGTCGGCCTGGTCGGTGCGTGGCTGTCGCGGGTCGTCGACGGCCTCAAGGTCTTGCTTGCGCAGGTCGGCTTCGTCGACGCGTCACCCATCCTTCGTGACCTGAGGACGGTCAAGAGCGCCGAGGAGCTCGAACGCCTCCGGATCGCGGCGCGCCTGACCGACGCGGCGATGCGCGCGCTCGAGCGTGAGGTCAGCCCGGGGATGCGCGAGTACGAGCTCGCTGCGATCGTCGAAGGCGCGTATCTGCGCGAGGGTGGCGTCAACGCGATCCACTTCATGGCGACGACGTCGATGCGCGCGCCCCAGATCGGTGTGCCGTCGCAGATCCCATCTTCGCGGATCATCGAGCCGGGCGACATCCTCATCAGCGAGATCGGCGCGGAGTGGTGGGGATACGCCGGCCAGATCCATCGTGCGTACGCGATCGGCGCCGATCCGACCGACGTGTACATCGAGCTGCACGACGTGGCGGTCGAGGCGTATCGGCGAATCGTGGACGCGCTGCACGACGGAGCCACCGTGGCTGACGTGCTGGACGCTGCCGAAGTGATCCACGAGCGGGGCTTCACGATCTACGACGATCTGCTCCACGGCACCGGTCAGCTGCCCCCGATCATCCAAACGAGGCGCACCAGGCGCGGCGACTGGACCGAGGACTTCGTCTTCCGCGAGGACATGGTCGTCGTCGTGCAGCCCAACGTCGTCACCGATGACTCCGGCCGGATCGGGCTGCAGGTGGGCGAGACGGTGCGGATCACGAAGGCCGGCGTCGAGCGCCTCCACGACTACCCGATGCGATTCGTCCGCATCGGCTAGGGGAGGCCGCTAGCCGGTGGTCAGCGTTGTGCCCGCGCGAAGTCGGACCGTGACCGCGCGGAGCATCTTGATGGCGATGTCGGCGTTCTGGTAGAGCACGTCGCGGAACTGCCCATGTCCGAGAACCAGGCAGCGCATCGGCGTCGTCGCGACCACGGTCGCCGTCCGTGGCCCGTTGTCCAGGAGCGCGATCTCGCCGAAGAACTCACCGGGACCGAGCATCCGCTGACCTTGGTCGGCATCGACTCTGGCGGAACCCTCGAGGATCACGAAGAAGTCGCCGCCGGTCTCGCCCTTTTTGCAGAGCGTCCGCCCTGCGGCGATGTCGACCTCGTCGACCTGTGACGAGATGAACTGGAGCTCCTTGTCTGTGCAGCCCGCGAACAGAGGAACGGAACGGAGGCGCTCGATGCGCGGGTCTCCCACGGCCGGGAGTTTAGCCCGGCTACGCGACGCGCTTGCCGGCGGCGTACACCTCGGCGACGAGCGGCGCGCCCATGCGATACGCGAGCTCGCGCTCATCGTCCGTGTCGAGGACCACGATGTCGGCGCGACGGCCGTGCATGAGCGCTCCGACGCGGCCGCCGCGGCCGAGGGCATGCGCGGCGTTGATCGTGGCAGCGACGATCGCCTCATGCGGCGTAAGCCCGCAGAGCGTGACGCCCAGCGCGATCGCCGTGGGCATGCCTTCGAGAGGTGAGGTGCCGGGGTTGTGGTCGGACGCAAGTGCCACCGGGACGCGCGCGGCGATGAACCGGCGCGCGTCGGGCGGCGCGTAGCCGACGAAGAAGGCGCTGCCGGGAAGGAGGACCGCCGGCACGCTCGCGCGTGCAAGTGCGCGAATGCCGTCTGCGGACGCGCGCGCCACGTGGTCGGCCGAGCGCGCGCGTAGCCGAGCGGCGAAGGCAGAGGCGCCAACATCGTTGAGCTGATCGGCGTGCATCGTCACCGCCAAGCCGGCTTTCTTGGCGGCGTTGAAGAGCGGCCGGATCTCCTCGACCTCGAACACGCCCTTCTCGACGAAGGCATCCACAGCCTCAGCCAGCTTCTCGTCGACCACTGTCTGCAAGGCATTCGTCGCCTCGCGAATGAACCGTCGGCGGTCGTCGGTGTACGGCGCGGGCAGGGCGTGCGCGGCGAGGTACGTGATCGCGACGTCGATGGGCGCCTCGGCCTTCGCGCGCGCGAGCAACCGCAGCTGCCGGAGCTCCTCCTCCGGCTCGAGACCGTAGCCGCTCTTCACTTCGATGGTCGTCGTGCCGAGCTCCGCCGCGTCCCCGATGCGGCGGCGCAACAGCGCGAGGAGCTGGTCGTCGCTCGCTTCGCGGGTGGCGCGGACCGTCGCATGGATCCCGCCGCCCGCCGCGAGGACCGCGAGATAGTCGGCGCCGCTGCGGCGCGTCGCGAACTCCTCCCAGCGCTCGCCGGCGTAGCAGAGGTGGGTATGCGGATCGACGAATCCGGGCATCGCGACACGGCCTGCGACGTCCTTGTCGAGCGCTCCTTCGACTCGGGTGAGGCGCTCGTGGGTGCGCCCGTGGCCGGTGGCGACGATCACGCCATCGCGTGCGGCAACAAATCCGTCGGCGACCGCGCCCACATCCCCCGCCGCCGGCCCGACCCGCGGACGCTCATCCTTGAGCGGCTCGAGCGTCAGCAAGCGCGCACCGCGCAGGATGAGATCCGCCTCGATCATTCGAGGAAGTGGCTCTCGATCACGCGGTCTCTCGTGAAACCCTCGAGCTTGAGCGCGTCAGCCGTCACCGCGAGCGCCGCGTCGAGCGGGAGGAGTCCGATCAATTCGCCGCGCAGCACGCGCACGCCAGCGGCGTTCGCGCGAGCCTCGACCTCGCGCCAGACGGTCGTAAGCGAGGTGGTCGTGTGGTCGAGAAGGTTCATCGAGACCTGCGCGCGCGGCGGGTCGGTCAGCATGAATCCCTTCGCCTGCACCCCCGGCAGCCCGCCCGACGACTCGCGGATCTCCTTCGCGATCCGCTGCGCGAGCTTGAGATCGGGCGAATCGAGCTCGATGTTGAAGGCGATGAGGAACGGGCGCGCCCCGACGACGATCGCGCCGGCCGTCTGGTGTAGGCGTCGCGGACCGGCATCGGGATCGTGGGTGGACTCGAGGAGCGCGGCGAGACCCTCGTATTCCGGCTTGCGGATGTCCGGGAGTCGGATGCGCTCCTCGCGCGTCGCGGCCTTCGCGTAGAAGTACACCGGGATCTGGTGCCGCTCGGCGACCTCTCGGCCGAAGCGGCGCGCCAGCTCGACGCATTCGTCCATCGTCACGCCGGCGAGCGGGATGAAGGGGATCACATCGACCGCGCCGAGCCTGGGATGCTCGCCCTTGTGCGTGCGCATGTCGATCTCGCGAACGCTGAGATCGACGAGCGCGTGCGTCGCGCGCACTACCGCATCCGGTTCGCCCGCGTACGTGAAGACTGAGCGGTTGTGATCGACGTCGCTGGTGCGGTCGAGCAGCCGAACACCCTCAACAGCGCGGATTGCGTCGGCGAGACGATCGATGACATCGCGGCGGCGGCCCTCGCTGACATTAGGAACGCACTCGACGAGTCGCGGCACTAGGCGCCCGGGCTGAAGACGACGAGTCCGGCGGTACGAGCGGCATCCGCCAGACGCCGGTCGTATGTGACGAAACCCTCCGGAGCGCGGAGTGTCAGCGCGGTCGCGAGATGAAGCGCGTCGATCGTCCGCAGCGAGGGTGGCTCGATCTCAGCGGCCCGAAGTAGTGCACGATCCTCGATCGTGAGGAGCGTCACCCGGCCGAGAACATCCTCCGTCGATCGCGCCAGCGAGCGGGCGGTCGTCGGGGCTGCGGCTGCGGCGTCTGTGGCGCGCGCAACACCGACTGCTCGTCGGACCTCGACGCCCGCTATGGCACTCGAAACGAGATCGCGCCCGGCCATCCAGGCTGCAAGCGCACGACTCTCGGGCTCGGCAATCACAAGCTTCACGAGAGCAGACGCGTCGACATAGACCATGGTCTAGATGGTGTCCTCGCGCAGTTCGTCGAGAATCTCGCTCAGCGGTCTGCGCAGCTTGACCTTGACAGGAGGAGGCAGATCCTCGATTCGACCAGTCGCCAGACGCTGAACGCGACCCTCGAGAACAAGCCTGCCGAGTGGCGTCATGGCCTCCGGAAGCGGAGCGAGGACGGCGACGGGTTGCCCACGCTCAGTCACTTCGAGAACCTCGCCCTTCTTCACTCGACGAAGGTGGACGCTCAGATTCTGGCGTAACTCCCGTACGGCAACCTGTTTTCGCGCGGCCATGTAGCACATCGTAGCACCTGAATCTCTCCCGTACGATTTGCGGCGCAGTGAGCCTGAGCTTCGCGCTGCTGCAGTTCAACCCCTCGTCGGTCGTCGTCATGGATGTCGAGGGCCGCATCCGCTCCCTCAATCCGAACGCCGAGCGTCTCCTCTCGACGACCGAGGCCCGAGCCGTCGGCCGTCCCTACACGGACGTGTTCGGCCCATCGCTGTCGCAGAGGGTCTTCTCGCTCTTTCTCAAGTCGGGCAAGAGCAACGAGGTCAAAGCGATCGAGGCCACGCTGCCCGACGGCCGCCGCGCGAAGCTGCGCGCGACCGCCGGCCCGCTGCGCGACGACGGAGGCAACGTCAGCGGCATCGTCTTCGTCGCCGACGAGGACACGTCAGCGCCGCGGCTTGAGCGGCTGGCCGAGCGCGAGGCGCGGCTGCGCGGTGCCCTGAAGCGCTACCTAGGTGACACCGTTGCCGACATGGTCGATGCGCGACCATCGTTCATCGATGTGGGTGGTCAGACCCAGACCGTGACCGTGCTGCACGCCGACGTGCGTGGGTACACGACACTCGCGGAGGAGCTCACACCGGAGAAGGTCGTCTCGCTCCTGCTTCGCTATCACGGCGCGGCATCGAAAGCCATCCGCGCCGCGGGCGGCTGCATCGATCGCTTCGCGGGCGACGCGATCCTCGCGCTTTGGAACGCGCCGGAGCCGCAGGAGGGCCACGTCCGGCTCGCGTTGGAGGGCGCGCTCGCGTTGCAGGCCGCGGCGCGCGAGGCCGGCACCGAGCTCGGTTACGGCGTCGGCGTGCACACCGGCGAGGCGATGGTCGGGAATCTCGGGTCGAGCGAGTACCAGAACTTCACGGCCATCGGCGACACGGTGAACGTCGCCGCGCGCCTGCAGGGCCACGCGAAGGCCGGCGAGGTCATCTGCTCAGCCGCGGTGCTCACGGCCGCCGGAAGCGCCGTCCGCGCGACGCCGCTTGGATCGCTCGAGCTCAAGGGCCGCAGGTCACCGATCGACGCGTTCCGCGTCGAGGGCGCGGCATGACCCTTAGTCCGGGCTCGGAACTAGGTAACTACCAGATCGTCGAGAAGATCGGCGCGGGCGGCATGGGCTCCGTCTACAAGGCCTACCAGGCGGCCCTCGGACGCTATGTCGCGATCAAGGTGCTGCCGCCGCAGACGGCGGGTGACCCGAGCTTCGCCGAGCGGTTCGCGCTCGAGGCGCGCGCGATCGGCAAGCTGCGGCATCCGAACATCGTCACGGCGTACGACTTCGCACAGCAGGGCGACCTCGCGTTCCTCGTGTCGGATTTCATCGACGGCGGAACGCTGGCCGACCAGCTCGGGGCGCCGCTGCCGCTCGACTACGCGCTGACGATCCTCACGCCGATCGCCGCGGCGCTCGACTACGCGCATGCGCGCGGTGTCGTCCATCGCGACATCAAGCCGCAGAACATCCTGCTCAGCCACGAGGGCACGCCCGTGCTCACCGACTTCGGACTCGCGAAGATCATCGGCCCGGGATCGGGCGTGACGCAGGCCGGCGCGTTGATGGGGACGGCCGAGTACATCGCTCCCGAGTGCGCGAGTGGCGCCGAGGTCGCCGGCCCCGCGGCCGATCAGTACGCCGTCGCGATCGTCGCGTACCAGATGCTGGTCGGCCGTCATCCGTTTCCGTCAGACAATCCGATCTCCGCGCTCATGGCTCACGTGCACAAGCCGGTGCCCGTGCCGAGCTCCATCGGCGTGCCCTTGCCCCCGCACGTCGAAGTCACGCTGCTCCGAGGGCTTGCGAAGAAGCCCGAGGAGCGCTTCGCTCGCATCAGCGACTTCGTCCGCGCGCTCGCCTCGCCGGCGCCATTCGCGGCACCCTCGCAGTCGATCCCGCCATCGCAAACGTCGCCTCAGGCCTCGCTGCCGACGGCGGCTGAGCCACCGAAACTCTCTATGTCTCAACCGCCTTCGCTTCCTCCCGTCCCTCGCACCCTTCCGCCGGCGCAGGCATCGCTCTCCGTACCGATGGATCTCACCCCGGAGGTGGGCGACACGAAGAAGTCGCCGCCTTGGTGGCGCAGTCGAAAGGTCCTGCTGGTCCCGGCGCTGATCGTGGCGCTTCTCGTCGTCCTCGCCGTGCTCGGGGGACGCGAACGCGGCGGCGGGACCGTGACTGACGATCACGGGAACACGTTCGCAACCGCGACGCAGATCTCCGCGGGAACGCGCGCCGGAACGATCGCGCCGGCCGGCGACGTCGACCTTTTCCGGCTCAACGTACCGGCCAACACCAGTATCGTCGTCGAGCTGCACCTCGGGACGCTGCCACGTGGATCGATCGCGCTCGTGACCGCGAATGGTCAGATCCTCGACGAGGAGAACGACGTCGTCGGGCGCGTCGGCCGCGTCAACTACACGACGAAGGATGCGGGCGCGTACTTCATCCGCGTCAGTGCCGGCCGAAGCGACGCGACCGGCACCTATTCGATGGTCGTCACCACGCGTTAGTCGCTAGCCGCGGCCGGCCGGCGCTCCCGCCATCTCGGGCATCTTGAGGGGCACCGGCCTGCATGGCGATCGTGTACGGGTCATTCATGCCCCAGTGCTCGACGATCTTGCCATCCTCGAGCCGGTACACCGAGTGGTCGCCTCCCCTTCTTAAGCGAGCGCGGCCGCCGCTCTAATGCCGGGCGGCCTCCGGCAATCTGCCCTCGGCGTTACGGATGCGTCGCGTCAGCATCGGTAGGAGCGCGAGCGCGATCTGCGGGTGGCTCTCGAGGATCCCGCGGAAGTGCCAACGCTGGATGCCGAGCGCGGTCGTCGGCTCCACCGCCCGCGCGGTCGCAGATCGCGGGAATTCATCAAGCAATGCCATCTCGCCGAAAACGTCACCGGGCCCAAGCGTCCCAAGCTTGGTCTCCGTGCCATCACGCTGCTGGACGATGTCGACCTTCCCCGAGCGGATGATGAACGCCCCGACGCCCGTGTCACCCTGACGGACGATCTCCTGCCCCGGCTCGTAGCGCTGCTCGACCGCCGCGTTCGCGATCGCCTCAAGCGACTTCTGGTCGAGGTCCTCGAACATGGAGACGTGCTTCAAGAAATCGATGCTCGTCGTCGGCACGACCGGATGCTAGCCGATACTCCCTATCCATGCCTGTTTTCCGGATCGAAGTGGCGCAGGACATTGCCGCGTGCGGGGCCACGATCCCGTTGCAGGAGGAAACATGGAGCGGCGACGTTGTTGTTCCGCCGCAGCTCATGCTCGCGGTCGTCCACAACGGTGGCTTCGTGGCGCTCGGCTACGCCGCCGAGGACCCGAAGCCGGCGGGGTTCGTCTTCGGCTTTCTGGGTATTTACGACTTCCACTTCCGGCACCACTCGCACATGCTCGCGGTGCGCGAGCCGTATCGCGGGACCAGCCTTGCTCAGGAGCTCAAGGAGGCGCAGCGTGATCATTGCCTCGATCAGGGCATCGAGGTCGTCGGCTGGACGATGGACCCGCTCGAAGCGCGCAATGCCCGCTTCAACTTCGGCAAGCTCGGCGCTTTCACGCGAACGTATCACCGTGACTTCTACGGTGCCATGCCCGACAGGCTGAACCAGGGTCTTCCCTCCGATCGGATCTACGTGGAGTGGCCGATCGGGCATGACCGGACCTACAAGCGCCTGCGCGGCGAGAACACCCCGCCGGCCCTCGAGGACGCGGAACGCGAGGACGTCACGTACCTCCTGCGCGCGGACGGCGAGCGTCCCGGCGCTGTGGGCAAGGCCGGCGCGTCGCATCTGCTTGTCGAGATCCCGCGCGCGTTCCAGGAGCTCAAGGCGCGCGACGCGAAGCTCGCGCTCGCGTGGCGACTTGCCGCGCGCGACGCGTTCGAGCGCGCCTTCGCGGAGGGGTACGCGGCGGTCGAGTTCCTGCGCTCGGCGGACGGCCGGGGTGCCTATCTACTCGTACCTCAGCCGCGGCGCGAGCCGCCGATCGACGTGGACGAGCGGTGAGGATCGAGCGGGTCGAGCTCTTCGTGCTGCGTCTTCCGCTGAAGCGCGCGTACGAGACGAGCGGCGCGCGCGAGACGCACATGACGAGAGTGCTCTGTCGTGTGGAATCCGAGGGCGCCGTCGGCTGGGGCGAGAGCGTGGCCGCGGAGCTCCCCTGGTACTCGGGCGAGACGCCGCGCACCGTCCTCTACGCGCTCGAGGAGTTCATCCTCCCGGACTTGTTCAAGGCTGATCTCGCGGCGCCCACGGACGTCGAAGCGAGACTGGCGTGGATCCGCGAGCACCGAATGGCGAAGGCGACCGTCGAGATGGCGGTCTGGGACCTCTTCGCGCAGCGCGCCTCCAAGCCGCTCTCCGCGCTCCTCGGCGGGACACGCGACCGGATCCTGTGCGGCGTCGCGATCGGCATCCAACCTTCGATCGAGGCGCTCATGGAAACGATCCGTCGCGAGCTCGAGGGCGGGTACCAGCGGGTGAAGCTTAAGATCAAGCCAGGACTGGAGGTCGAGATCGCGGAGGCCACCCGCAAGGCCTTCCCGGGTCTCGCGTTCATGCTGGACGCGAACTCGGCATACACGCTGCGCGATGTCGAGCTCTTCAGGCGGATCGATCCGACCAAGCCGATGATGATCGAGCAGCCGCTCGCCCACGACGATCTCATCGACCACGCCGCGCTGCAGCGCCAGATCGAAACGCCGATCTGCCTTGACGAATCGATCCATTCCGGCGACGACGCACGCAAGGCGATCGAGATCGGCGCGACGCGGATCGTGAACATCAAGGCCGGCCGTGTCGGTGGGCTGGCGTCGGCGAAGCGCGTGCACGACGTGTGCGCCGCGAATGACGTGCCGGTGTGGTGCGGCGGGATGCTCGAGATGGGCATCGGCCGTGCGCACAACGTGCACCTCGCGTCGCTTCCGAACTTCCGGCTGCCCGGCGATGTCTCGGCATCGGCGCGCTACTTCGAGACGGAGATCATCGGCGAGCCGTTCACCGTCGAACAGGACGGCACGATGCGGGTTCCGACGAAGCCGGGCATCGGCGTGACGGTGCTCGAGGACAGGGTCCGCAAGCTGGCGTTGGAGCGAAAGGAGCTCAGGCCCGGGCGGGCCTAGCGGACTCCTCTGGGGGCCGGGGGGCGGAGCCGCCCGACGGTTCGGGCCAGACCACGACCTCGTCGATCACCGTCCCGAACGCATCGACGAGGCGCACGTAGTCGCCTCGGCGCCAGAGGAGCTTCGCGGCTCCCGTGGGGCCGGCGGCGTAGACGTGCTTTCGGCCGGGCGCGAGGTCGTCGGCAAGCGGATGCAATGCCGCCCGCGCGCGCGACCCCGAATGGATGCGGTAGATCTCGCCCGCGCGGACGAAGGCCGGCGAGCCCCACGTGTACACCCACTCCCACTCCACGGGCTTCGCTACGTCGGGACGCCAGAGGCCCCGCAGGTGCTGCAGGCGCCAGTTCGCGAGGTCGCTCGAGAGGTCCGTGATCACCTCGACCCACTCGGCGTTCGCGTCCTCGATCGGAAGCGCGGCCAGCGCCGGCCGGACCATCAGGATGCGCGCCTTGTTGGCCTCGACCGGGCGAAAGTCAGCCACGTGTGCAGAATAGCCGCCGCATGACCGGCCACACGCGCGCGCTGGTCGCAGAAGCCGCGGGAACTTTCATGTTCTTCTTCATCGGCGCCGGCGCGATCATCGCGGGCGGCGACCTGGTCGCCGTCGCGCTCGCGCACGGCTTGGCGCTTTCCGTCGCAATCTCGTCCTTCGGTGCGCTCTCGGGCGGTCACTTCAATCCGGCCGTGACCTTCGGGTTGGCGATCGCCGGGAAGCATCCCTGGTCTCGTGTCTCGACGTACATGACCGCACAGGCCGTCGGCGCGCTCGCGGCAGGATTCGCGCTGCGCTACGCGTTCGACTTCGACCCGACGGGCCTGAACCGGACGCACGTCGGGACTCCCACGCTCGGCGGTGGAGTCACCGACCTTGCGGGGATCGTCGTCGAGGCGGCCCTCACGCTCTTTCTCCTGTGGGCGGTGTTCGGCACAGCCGTCTCGCCTCGCGCGCCCCGCATCGCGGGATTCGGCATCGGGCTCATGGTCGCCGCGGACATCCTCGCCGGAGGTCCGATCACCGGCGCCGCGATGAACCCAGCGCGCTGGCTGGGCCCCGCGGTCGCGGCCGGCTACTACACCAGCTGGTACGTGTACATCGTCGGCCCACTGCTGGGTGCGGCGGTCGCGGGACTCTCGTATCGCTACGTCTTCGCGCCGCCCGAGGACCGCGCGCCGGCGACACCGGTAGCGCCGAGAGCCTGATCTCGAGCGCGGTCGCCGTGCCGAGCGTCGCCTCCCGATGACGAGGGATGAGATGGACCGCGTGCTCGCGCGCCACTTCGCGGCGCAGCAGAAGCGCGACGTCGAGGGCATCCTCGCGACGTACACCGAGGACGTCGAGCACGACGCCGTCGGTCGTGACCCGAATCCGCTGCACGGCAAGACCGCGGTGGGGGCCTTCTACCGTGAGTCGCTTCCCGATCTCGACAGCACCAAGATCCTGCCTATTCGCCGGCTGTACGGTGACGACTTCGTCGTGGACGAATCGCTCCTCGACGGCTACGCGCGCGGGCGCCCGTTCGACATGGAGGGTTACAGCCGGCCCGTCCGGTTCCGCATCCTTCGCATCTTCGAATTTCGCGACGGCCTGATCGCGCGCGAAACCGCCTGGTTCGACATCATCGCCGTCCAGCGGCAGCTCGCGCCGCCGCGGCACGAGTAGATCCGCGCCGCCGCTAGAGCCCCTGCAGCCGCAACGACAGCCGGTTCAGGATCGCAGCCTGGTCCAGTACGAACGACTTGCCCGGCTCGGTTCCGGTCTGGCCGTCGACCTGGTTGCGGAACGCGTTGAGTACGCCGTCGCGAGCGTTGTCGTTCGGCGCGGTTCCCGCGGCGTCGAGCTTCGCGCAGAGGGCGTCCGCGACGCTCGGGTTCCGCGCATACGACCGCGTCAGCGCGCACAGGCTGTCGAACGTGACGACCACGTGCACGCTCGCGCGGTACTCGCTGATGCCCCCGTCCTTGTCCTTGATCTTCGCCGCGACCAGGCGGTCGCCCGCGTCGGTCGTGAGACAGGAGATGCTCGAGCTCGAGCCGAACGTCCCGAACCCTGTGCCGCAGTCGAACGCGAACGAGAACCCGGCGGCCGTGTCGGCGGCCGACGGATCGCTCGGATCGGTCAGCGAAAGCATGAAGCCGAAGCCCGCGGCCACGCTTCCAGGCGCGTGGAAGGTCGCGGTCGGCGGGACATTCCTGATGCTGATGGTCGCCGAGTCGGTCGCGGTGAGGCCGCCGGCGTCTGTCACCCGGGCCGTGACCGTCCGCGTCCCCGGCCCGTCCAGCGAGGCGGCCGAGAAGGTCGC
>DASYSC010000010.1:0-10543 GCA_036003765.1 Candidatus Limnocylindria bacterium | reverse complement strand
AGAGCGGGAGCGATGGCCATCGTGTAGTGCGTCACACCCGGCAGGATGGCGAGCTGCGACTTCGGGCGTCCGGAGCCATCCCAACCCGGGTCTCGCTTACCGCCGCCCAGAAGCCCAAAGACTTCGACGGCGTGCGCCGGCGGGAAGATGTCCGCGTCCCCAGCGACCACCAGCGTGGTCGCCTTGATCCCGGCGACCTCCTTTGAGAAGTCAAAGTCCTTCGCCATCCCTTCGCCGATCTTGCTCAGGAGCCTCGGCCAGTCTTCTGGCCGCGGCGCGATGCTGGCGTAGAGCTGGTACATCGGCGTCTGCTTCATCGCCTCCGCCGCCTCCGCAGTGACCTGCTTCTGCTGGGCGAGGATCTCGGGATAGAACGCGTTGCGCCTGATCGGAGTCGAGACCACCACTAGCTTGCCCACCAGCTCCGGGTGCCGGATGGCTACGAAGAGTGCGACGCCGCCGCCGAGCGAGTAGCCCATGAGGTCGGGCCGTTCGAGCTTCAGATGCTTGATCAATGCCGCGATGTCTTCCGCCATCAGCTCGGCGCTGAGCGGTCGATCGATGTCGGCCGTGCGTCCGTGGCCCTGCAGATCGACAGCAATGACCTGGCGGCCCTTCGCGAGTGCCGGGAGGTTCGGCCCGAACATCGAAGTCGCGCCCAGACCGCCGTGCAGCACGATGAGCGGCTGGCCGGTGCCGTGGATCTCGTAGTACAGCTTGATGCCGTTCACGTCGGCGTACTGGCCCGCGCCTTTCGTCTCGCTACCCAATGCGCCGTCTGCGATCGATGTGGAAGCCATATCTATCTCCTCAAGGGGTGAGCTCTTCAACTGAGGCGAACCCTTATCGTCTCCCGAACGGCACTTCCGGGCAAACTTGAGTGATGGTCGCCGCCGCGAAAGGGATCACAACCTCTTCGGCATACCGCGGGAACATCTGGCGCCTCTTCACCGTTCAGGCGCTCCTCATGTTCATCCTGTGGGTTCCCATCTGGGTGGTCTTCCTGCAGCGGAAGGGCCTGGGCCTGAGTCAGATCGGGGTGCTCGAAGGATTCGCCTGGGTCCTTACGGCCGCGCTGGAGGTGCCAAGCGGCGCGATCGCCGACCGCTTCGGTCGCAAGGCGTCGATCGCGATGGGAGCGTTCCTCTACTCGGTCGCGATGTTCCTCATCCTCTCAGAGGCGCTCTCGCCAGCATTCCTTCTGGGCTACGCGCTGTGGAACTCGTCCACGGCGTTCGTGAGTGGGGCGGACTCGGCCTTGCTGTACGACAGCTTGAAAGCCGGCGGTCGCACATCCGAGGCGGCAAAACAGACCGGGCGCTATACAGCGATCCAGCAGGCGTCACAAGGCATCGCATCCGTGGTCGGTGCTGCGATCGCGACGATCGATATGACCCTGTGCTTCACCATCTGCGGGCTGGGTGGCCTCGCCGCCACCGCGCTTGTGCTCACCGCAAAGGAGCCACCGCGACACGCCGACGACGGTCAGAGCCCGCTTGGCTACTGGAACAACCTCCGCACCGCGATCGGCATCGCCGCGCGCCGTCCGATCGTCCGTGCGCTGCTGGTCCTGAACGCAGCGATCCTCGTTGTTCCACTCGTCGTGTACTACGTGCTTCTACAGCCTTACGCCATAGGGGTCGGGTTGCCGCTCGCGTCACTCGGCATAGTCGTGCTCGCCGTGCAGATCTCCACGGTCGCGGCTTCGTGGCTCGCCCACATAGTTGCCGGACGCTGGGCGCTCACGACCATCGTGCCGGCGGGCGTCGCGGTCATCCTTGGCGCGACCAGCGTGCTCGCAGCCGTCCCGTCGATCCCATCGATCGCTCTCATGCTCGCGGTCGCGCTCGTGCCGGCGCTCGTCGGACCGCTCCTGTCCGCGCGACTCAACGACCTCATCCCGAGCGGACAGCGCGCGACCATCCTCTCCCTCGGCGCGCTGCTGTTCGAGCTCGGGCTCGCGGTCGGCATGCCGCTCCTCCTCGCGTTCGCGGAGGCGCTGGGCGCGCCCGCCGCGATCGGAGTCTCCGCGGCGTTCTTGGCGCTCACCGTGATCCCGCTGCTGATCGTGTGGCGTGCGGCCGAGCGCCGTCCGGTTGCGGCCACACCCGCAACCTAGTTCGACGGGCGAACGCGATCGTCAACCAAACCAACCGCCTTAGCGCTCAGGAGCCCCCGGTGCGTCGCGCGGAGGCGGGGCCATGACCTCGATGCGGCTTCCGAGATCGAGCTTCGAGTAGATGCTGTTCAGGTGGTTCTTGATCGTCTTCTCCTCGACGCCGAGCTCGGCGGCGATCTCCCGGTTCCGCCGGCCGCGTCGGACGAGCGCGAGGATCTCGATCTCGCGCGTCGTGAGCCGCGCGGCTTCGTCCGGCGCGGCCTCGCGGCGATCCGGCGTAGCGATGCGGCCGACCAGGATCGGACTCCGGTTCGCGTCTCCAGCGGCGACGGCCCGAAGCGCTGTCTCGAGCTCCCTCGCCCCGAACTGCCCGTGCACGAGGTAGCCGCGCGCGCCAGCGGACACGGCGTCGCGCACATGTTCGGGTTCGTCAGACCAGCTCACGATCAGCGTCCGCGCGTCGGGGAGGGACGCGGCCAGCTCTCGCGTGGCGGCGAGACCGTCGCCGTCACGCATCCGAAGGTCCATCAGCACGACGTCCGGTCGCGCACGCAATGCCCCAGTTACGGCCTCGCGGCCGCTCGCCGCCTCGCCGACAACCTCGAAGCCGGGAAGCGCCTCGACGAAATTCCGCAGGCCGCTGCGCACAACAAACGAGTCGTCGGCAATGAGCACGCGAATGGGCGCGGTCATCGACCGCGGTCCGCGAGTGGCACGTCGAGCGCGAGCCGCGTCCCACCGCCGGGGCTCGCCGTGATGGTGAGCTCGCCGTCGAGGAGTTGCGCGCGCTCGCGCATACCCAGAAGCCCGAAGTGTCCCTGCGACGCGAGGTCCCGCCAGGAGATCGGCGCGATGCCCTTCCCGTCGTCCTCGACAACAAGGTGGAGCGCCTGGTCGTCGACCCGAACCCCGGCCGTCATCTTCGTCGCGGCTGCGTGCCGCACGGCGTTGCGGACCGCTTCCTCAAGCACGCGGACGACCTCGAAGCGGGCGAGCGTCCCAACCCGCTCGAGCTCGCCCTGGATGCTCAGCGACGTCGCGCCGTTGCCCTCGACGGCGCGGTGGAGAGCATCGATAAACGGCTCGCGATCGCCGCGGGTCCGGAACTCGTGGACGATCGCCCGAAGCTCCTCGGCGAGCACCTGTGCGAGGTGCTCGATCCGCGCGAGCGACTGACGGAGGTCGCCGGGGGCGCGCGCCGTCAGCGACGCGATGTCGAGCGAGAGCACGCTCACCGATTTCGCGACTCCATCGTGAAGCTCACGCGCGATGCGCTCCCGCTCGGCGGTCGAAGCGGCGTCCGCTTCATCGCGCCGGATGCGGCGCTCGAGCTCGTTCGCCGCGACAGTGAGATCGCCGACCTCGTCGGCCGTGATGGGCACCTCGATGCGCGTGCCGCGATCGGCATGGGCGAGATCGTGCATGCGGTGGGTGACCGCTTCGATGCTCCGCGAGGCGTCCTCGCCCACGAGCCAACCGATGAGCCCTGAGCACGCGACGAGCGCCGCCGCGGTCGCGAGGAAGGCGACGAGCGTGGCAGGAGGAGTCGCGTCGAAGTCGATGAGCACGTTCAGGAGGATCGCCGCGGTGGCGAAGGAGCCGCCGGTCGTCGCCACGAGAACACGCGTCCGTAGCGCGATATCGCGCGCGCCCAGCGGTGGGCGCGTCTCAACGAGAAGGGGCCTCAGGAGCGACCGCGTGCTCGCGAACGCGGCCAGGCTCGCGAGAGCGAGAACCCCGAGCTCGTAGAGCGCATCCTCGAGCGAGCTGACAACGACGGCCAGTGCGGCGCTCTGCCCAACGAGCGCCGCCACGCGCCCGACGACGATCGCTGCGCCGCCGCCCGCGAGGCTGGCGCGGAAGAGCGCCGATGGCAGACGCCAGAGGCCCACGAGTGTGCGCGCATGCCGCACGACGAGAATGATCCAGAGGACACCGACCGCCGGCCAGACAACCGCGTTCAAAACCGGCCCGTACGGGTCGTGGCGCGTCAGCGCGAGCGCCGCCGGCAGCTGCGCGATCGCGCCGCCCGACGCCGCGAGCGCGACGACGACGAGCACGAGACGCCGCCGGATCGCTCCCGGCGACGGCCTCTCCATCCACCGAAGGATATGCGTGGGTGTGGGCTGGGCCCCCAGGCCCATGCGCTCGCGCGACGCGGGCGGAATCATCGGCTCCGGGTGCGAGGGACTCCTTCAGCCGAGATGACAGCTCAGCGCGCCTGCCCGCACTGCGGCGCGGCGAACGCGCTCGACCTCGGACGGAAGTGCGTGCGCTGCAAGAAGCGCCTTCCCCTCTACTGCTTCTCCTGCTACACGCCGGTGTTGAGCGAGAAGGACACAGCGTGCGCGGCGTGCGGCCGGCGGCGTTGGGTCTTCGGTGACGAGGCGCAGCTTCGCTGCATCGCCGAACCGAAGGCGGGAGACCGTATCCACGGCTACATGACGACGCGCGCCAAGGACGGCAAGGTCGTCCACGAGTGGCGGTGTCTGAACTGCTTCGCCCAGGACCTGCTCACCGACGCCTTCAGCCACTTCCCCTCCTCTTAACACGCCTCGGTCAGACGCGGGGAAGGTGAGAAAGAGGCGGCGGCGACCAAGATCGCCGCCGCCGTTCAGGAGGGAGTAACTGGGGTTATCTCGCGCCGGCCGGAGCCGCCGCCATCGGCATGGCCGCGACCGAGAGACGCTCGCCGCCGGCGGGCACCGCCATGCGGCGAAGGACGAAGAACGCGAGGATGGCCGCGGTCCAGTCGAAGACGACCGCGATCGCGAAGACGCCACCCCAGCCGATGTTCGGGACGGTCACGCTGAGCTTTGGTAGCCAGCCGATGTCAGTCACGGTGAGGTAGAGGCCGACGACAAGGAACGTCCCCGCGAGAGTGAAGAGGACCGTCCGCGCGGCCGTTCCGAGTCTGATCCGGAGGACGGACGGCCCCAAGAACATCGTGAAGAACACGAGGAGCGCGCCGACGAGCAGGATGATGTCGGCGCGGAAGTCGAATACCGTGCCCGCGGCGAGCGCCGAGCCGATCGGCACGAAGACGGATGTCGTCCCCTTGGCCGTATACATGAACCCGTAGTTCGTGGTCGCGTATTTGCGACCGAAGAAGTCACCGACAGTGGCCGGGAAGAGCGAGTAGATCTCAGCCCAGCCGAAGAACGTGAGGCCACTCATGACGACGAAGAGCTGGGGGCTCTTGAAGACCTGCAGCGACGCGATGAGCAGGCTGATCGCGACGCCCTCGAGGCCAAAGGCGGCGACATCGTCTTCTCACGGCCGATATGGTCCGAGACCCAGCCCCAGAAGGGCCGACAGAGGCCGTTCACGACCCGGTCGAGCGCGAGCGCGAACGTGATCGCCGTCATGTTGATCCAGAGGAAGCTCACCGGGAACTTGTCGACCTTGAAGTCCGCGGCCATCGGCGCGAGTTGCGCGGTTGCCATGAGGCCGCCGGTCGCGACCATCGTCATCATGAAATAGAGCAACCAGAACTGCTTCGTCGAGGCCATCTCGGCGGGGCTGAAGTCGAGCGCGGTCTGCCTCTTCTTCACCTCGGCGGCTCGCGCTTCGAGGGTCCACGTGCGAGGAAGCCAGCCTTTCGGTGGCGCCTTCAGGAAGAGCGCGGCGACGACCACGAGGAGGCCCTGGAGGATCCCCCACTGCTGGAAGGTCGCCTGATAGCCCGCGCTCGTGATCATGTCCTGGATCGGTTGAACAGTCAGCGCGGAGCCCGCGCCGAAGCCGGCCGCGGTCAGCCCAGCGGCGAGGCCGCGGTGGTCGGGGAACCACTTGAGGGCGCTCCCGATCGCCGTGCCGTACACGATCCCCGCGCCGATCCCGGAGAGCGAGTACGCGAGGTAGAGACCGGTGAGATCCCGAGCGCCGGCCGAGAGGTACCAGCCGAGCCGGCGACGACGCCGCCCACCAGCACGAGGTTGCGTGGGCCGAACCTGTCGACGAGCCACCCTTCGAACGGGACGAGCCATGTCTCGAGGAGGACGAAGACCGTGAATGTGACCTGGACGAGAGTCGCGGTCGTGAGCCCGAATTGCTTCTGGATCGGATTGACGAAGAGGGTCCACCCGTACTGGTAATTCGCTACCGCGACCATGCTGAGGATGCTGAAGAAGAGGATGAGCCAGCGGCTCTGAAGTAGGCGTTCTCGTTCGGTGAACGGCGCGGCCGTCGCAGTGGCCAAGTTTCCCCCTCCCCGCGGGTTTGTCGGTGAAGCGGGCACGGGGCCCGAGGTTCAAATCCTAGGAACGCGGCTATGGGCCCCAGGACCCAACCTGTCGGGCTCACGATGAAGACGATGGCCAGCCGATCCCGCGTCGACCGGATCGTCGATGCGTACCGGCGGCACATCCAGCGCGCCGGGCAGGAGCCGCGCATGCTCGCCGCGGTCGCGTTCCTCGTCACCTTCCTGGCGACGCGCGTGATCACGCACTTTCTGCTGGACGTGCGCGGTGGTGGCGGCATCGCGGTCGGCCCAGTCCACATCCATCACATGGTGTTCGGGCTGGTCCTGGTGCTCGCCGCGGGCGTGATCGACCTCGTCGGTCTTGTTCCCCGAGTGTGCGCCGTGCTCTTCGGTGTGGGCGCCGCGCTGGTGCTCGACGAGTTCGCCTTGATCTTGAATCTGGCGGACGTGTACTGGGCACCGCAGGGCCGCGAGAGCATCGACGCGGTGGTGATCTTTGCTGCGATCCTGCTGATCCTCTCGCTCGGCGGCACCTTCTGGGCAGAAGCGTGGCGCGAGCTTACGCGGGGGGAACGAACCCTGGCCCGCCGCTCGTAGGTCGACTACTGCGAAGTCGGCCTAGATGACTGCGTCCCGAGCCATCGACGCGTACTCCGACTTGCGAGACTCGAGCTCCTCGTTGGTCAATACCCGCCGCTCGAGGACGAATCGCTCGAACGCGCTCAGCCATTTTGCGTAGTAGTCGGCGTCGGGATCACGCGCGATCTCGGCGATCAGAAGCCGGCGGAAATCCTCCCACTCGAATCCAGGGGTCTTCGTGAGGGCCACTACCAGGCCGAACACCCGCCCTTCCCATGGCGCTTCGAACACGAGCTCGCCGTTCCGACGAGGCAAACCTTCAAGGCCGGCGATCGCCCGATCGACGTCGCTCATGCGACCGCGGAAGGCACGGCGGGACGGGCGACCCCGATCATGCAGTCGCGCGTGACGAGCGCTGCCAGCTGGTCCTCGTTCCAATCCTCGGTTCCGTCGGGCCGCAACGGCAGGACCATGTACCGGATGTCCGCGCTCGAGTCCCACACCCGAACCTGTATATCGGATTCCACTTCGAGCCCCATCTCGCGCAGAACCACACGAGGCTCGATCACCACCCGAGATCGGTATGGGGCGGACTTGTACCAGGTCGGCGGGAGGCCGAGGACCATCCAGGGATAACAGGAGCAGAGCGTGCAAACGATGACGTTGTGGACGGTCGGCGTGTTCTCCACAACCACGAGCTCCTCGACCTGATGCTCGGTCACACCGATCTCGGCGAAGGCCGCTTTCGGTGCGGCGAGGAGACGCCGCTTGAAGCCGGGGTCGACCCAGGCCCGCGCGACCGCACGCGCGCCACGCATGGGGCCGATGTCCTGCTCGAACGCCCGGATCACGCCGTCGACCGCCTCCGACGTCAGGAGTCCCTTTTCGACCAAGAGGGACTCGAGCGCCAATGCGCGCGCTTCGAGATCGGTCGGGGCGTTCGGGTGGTGGCTGTCGCGGCCGCTCATGGGTCACCCTCCCTCTCGAGATAACTCTGCCAGAGGTCGATGCTCACGCGTCCGTTCGCCTCGGAGCGTGGACCCCAGAGCTCGCCCGCTTCGAAGACGACTGTGTAGACGGGCTCCCAGTCACGGCTCAGGCGGCGTGCGTTGGTGTCGGGCAGCTTGGATGGCCCGTGCACGGATTCCACGACACCGCGCTTGCCGCGGACGTATCGGGCGAGACGTGTATGCCCCGACGGATCGACGTTTTTTGCGACGACCCTTTCGCCGGGTCTGAAGACCGCGCTCGCGTAGCTCTCCGGCGCGCGCTCGTCAGGCACCGCGGCCCCGGTCTCGTTGACGAGGATCTCCAGCGCAGCGAGCCACCGTTCGTAATAGCTGCTCCTCAGGTACTGCTCGCGTGGCAGGCGTTCCTGGGCGTCGCGGAACTCGTCGAGGTTGAAGAGACCGGCCCCAAGCAGCCGGCGCGCCATTCCGTGGACGCGCCCCTCCCACGCCGCGTGATAGACGGGCTCATTCGACTCGACGACGACCCTCCCGTGTCCGCCTGCCCCACCCATGTCATGGACGTTGGCCCTCGTCGCGGATTTCCGAGTCGGAGTCACTCCGCTCACGGGAGCAGAGTATTCCGAATCCTTCTCGCTTTCGTCACCGGCGATTCGCGTCCCGCGCCTGACCTAGCTGCGCCGAGGGGTGAGCTGGAGCGGAGCGTGGGCCGAACTCGATCTGTTGTCAGTTCGGGTCAAGCGTGCGCAAGCGTTTGCGGATCATCTGCGGTGTGGCCCCGAGACGCTTGTGCAAGGTCGCGGTCAGGTGGCTGTGGTGTGAGAACCCCAAATCGGCCGCGACCGTCGCGAGCGACGTCTCACCGGCCTCGATGCGACTCAGGGCGGCGACTGAGCGCAGGTCGGCGAGGTATTGATGGACGCTCGTCCCTGTGTACGCGCGGAACTGGTGGGCCAGGTGGAACGGGGAGTAGTCGATGAGCTCGGCGAGCGACCCTAACGTCCAGCCTGCCTCGGGCCGCTCGGCGAGGATTGCGCGGATCCGGTCGACCTTCTCCTTTCCCTTCGCGCTCGCGGACGAGGGACGCGTGGGAGCGAGATTCGCGGCGATCTCACGCAGGAGTTCTATCGCCAAGTCGTCGATCACGACCGACTGCTCGGCCCGGTCGATCGCGGGAAGCAGAACGCCGACCGTCTGCCTAAGCCGAAGATCCAGCCGCGTGACGCGAACACGGTCGAGTGTTGCCGGCAGGGCCTCCTCCACGATGTGAGGTGCGAAGCACAGTGCGACGCCCATGTCACCGTCGTCGGTCGGGTGGCTCATCTGATATTCGATCCCTTGCGGGAACACGACGCCGAGAGCGGGATGGATCAAGTGCTCGTCGTGACGGGCGTGTACCGCGAAGATGCCGGAGAGCGGCAGTCCGATCCAGGTCTGGCCGACGTGATACGAGGACGTCGGCCCTGAGCGCTTCAGATCGCAGGTGACGCGCATGATCGTGACTAGCGGACTCGTGTAACGCACGCCCGACAGCGCTGTCGACCTCGCAAAACCTTCCTGCGCCGCGGCTCGAAAAGCCACACGTCGATTGAAACACGTCGGCCCGCAAGCATTCACCGTGGTGCACGCCGTGGGTGTAGCGCACCGCGATCCTGGCTCTCGCAGGATTCTGATAGCGCGAGGAGTGGTGGTTGCCTTAGGTTGATCGCCGTCTTGGTGCCGATGTGAGCAAGATCGAAGATCGAGCGCTGCCAGTGCTCCAGGACATAATCGGCGCGCCTGGGCCTCATCCCGCACACGTGCAGGAGCTCATGCTCTTCGGCCAATTCGTAGGGAGCTGGGACGTGGAGTCGCATCAGCGCGCGCCGGATGGGACCGAACGGATATTGCACGGTGAGTGGCACTTCTTCTGGGCCCTCGAAGGTCGCGCGGTCCAGGACGTGATCATCGCGCCGAGGCGCAACGAACGGGACCCTAGGCGGTGGGATATGGGCGATTACCAAACGGCTGTGCGTTTCTATCGGCCGACCGACGGCACCTGGGACGTCACGGCCATCAGTCCGCCGAACGATCAGGTGCACAGGCTGGTCGCGCGCAAAGAGGGTGACAGGATCGTGCTACACGGCGCTGCGCCAGACGGGCGCGCGGAGATCTGGACCTTCTACGACATCACGCCTGACCGGTGCCGCTGGCGCGGGCAGATCTCCTCCGATGGCGGCCAGACATGGTTCACCGACGAAGAGATGATCCTCACCCGACGCTGAGGCTGATCTCACGACCGAGCCCTTCGTCGATCACCTCCCGCAGGTAGCGCCGCCACCGGACAGAATCATCCTGTGCGTTTGACCACTGAGCAGCCCGGAAATTGTGGCCATGAGTCGACGCCCGGCCAGACGAAGTGACCTGGGAGGTGGCGTACGCGCTCCTACTCACCGGTGCCGCGCACAACCTCCTTCGCGACCTCCAGCTCGAGCTCGCACAGTTCTTCGATGCCGACCGGAACCTCTCGCTTCCGCCACACATCACCATGAAGGCCCCCTTCTCGACGGACGATGTCGGCCGTCACAAGGCCTATCTCGACCGGCTCGGGGCCGAGACGCGCGAGATCCAGCTCCGGCTGACCCGGATAGAACTCTTCGCCGACCGCATCCTCTACCTCGGCGTCGACCAGGC
>DASYSC010000009.1:0-15278 GCA_036003765.1 Candidatus Limnocylindria bacterium | reverse complement strand
AAGAAGAACCGCACGAGGACATAGATCGCCGCAGTGACGGGGTGCCCGCTCATGATGTTCCGAGCGCCCAGGAAGGACAGCGGAAGGGCGACCAGGATCGAGAAGCCTGTGGCGACGATCCCCAGGAAGATCGTCGCGATCATCAGTCCTTCGGCCGTGTCCCAAAACGTCTCGAACTCGTTCTGCGGCGTGAGGATGCGCAGGTCCCAGTGAAAGAGCTGCGCGAATACGTTGGCCGCGTATTCGGGATTCGCACGCGAGAAGTCCGGGTTGGTGATCCGCAGGCCGATGTAGAAGACGAGGATCGCCCCGGCGATGACGCTGAGCCGGCGCCAGTCGGTCAGGGGGTTTCGTTCGAGCTCGCGCGGGACGGGAAGGCCGCGAGTCGTGAAGTACTCGGCCATCAGCGATCCGGGATCCCGAGCTTCGCCGCCGCCGTCGTGGTGTCCTCCGCAAGGATGCGCGTCGCGGCCTCGGCCGGCGTTAGGGACTCGGCGGCCCGAGCCGGCCCGATCTCCACCTCCACCGCGTCTTCGCCGTAGATCTCCTTGAAGCGCCGTTCGTCGATCTCGTCGGGTCTTCCGTCGAACGCGACCTTCCCACCCTTGAGCGCGATCACCCGCGTCCCATAGCGGCGCGCGAGAGACAGGAAATGCAACGAGCAGATGACCGTTATCCCGTCCTGCTTATTGATCTCCTCGAGGTACTTCATTACCGAGTGGCTCGTCGCCGGATCGAGGCTCGCGACGGGCTCGTCGGCGAGCATCAGCTCAGGATGCTGCATGAGAGCGCGCGCGATCCCCACGCGTTGCTGCTGCCCGCCGGAGAGCGCGTCCGCGCGCGCGAAGGCCTTATCGGCGATGCCCACACGGCCGAGGTTCTCGAAAGCGGCGGCCACATCCTCGCGCGATGGGCGGCCGAGGATCGTGCGCAGCGCGGAGCGATACCCGAGTCGGCCCGCCAGCGTGTTGCTCAACACTGAGGCGCGCCGGACGAGGTTGAACTGCTGGAAGATCATTCCGATGCGCCGGCGGATCCGGCGCAGGTCGCCGCCTCTCGCGCGCGTGATATCGGCCCCTTCAAAGATGACGCTCCCGCTGGTCGGTTCCACGAGGCGGTTGATGCAACGCAGAAGCGACGACTTGCCGGATCCGGAGAGACCGATCAGCACGACGAACTCGCCGTGCTGGATATCGAGCGAAACGTCGTCGATGGCGCGGGTGCCGCTCGGGTAGACCTTTACCAGGTTCTGGATCGAGAGGACCGCAGCCACCAGCGGGAGTCTATGAAAGAAAAGAAGGCCGCCGGTCAGTCCCGGCGGCCTCCTGCAATCTGCGCGCGATCGCTACGGGGTCTTGGTCGGCGTCGGCGTTGGCGCGGGCCGCGGCGTGGCGTTGGCGAGGCCCTGGACGTCGACGCCGGCGAGCTTGAGCGCGTCCTTCATGGAGTCGTAGAACGTCGCGTCGATCTCCTGCATCCCGTCCCACTGGAACAAGGCACTGAAGACCTTCTTCCCGTCGTCGGTCTTGCTGTAGTCGATGAGCGCCTGCTTCACCTGCTTGCCGAGATCGTCCGGGAAGCCTTTGACGAGGGCGACCCCGTCGTTCGGGATCGGACCGGCCTTATCGATCCGCTTGGTCTTCGTCAGGATGTCGGCGGGCATTCCCGCGCCGGGGGCGGTCCCGTCCGCGGTGGTGCGGACGTCGATGTAGGTCGCCGCGCCGTCGACGGTTCCCTGGTAGACCGCGAGCGCGGCCTGGGGGTGTCCGCCGGCGAAGATCGTGCTCGAAAAGAACGTCTTCGGCTCCTGGCCGGTCTTGTTCTTGATCGTGAGCGTCGGGTAGACATAGCCGGACGCAGAGAGCGGGTCGACAAACGCGAACTTCTTGCCCTTGAGGCCGTTGATGTCGCTGATCCCGCTATCGGTGCGCACGATGATCTGGGACTCGTACGACGTCGAGAGCTGCTTCGTGCTCGGATCGATCCGCAGGGCGCCGAGCACCGGGGTGCCGCAGCTCTTGTCGAGCAGCAGCGTCATCTGGATCGTCGCGAAGAAGCCGACGTCGACGCTGCCCGCGCACATCGCCTCGACCTGCGCGGCGTAGCTGGTCATCACTGTGACCTTCCACGCGAGCCCCGTCGACCGCTCGAGCGCGCTCTTGATCGCGGCGCCGTTCGTGCTGATGGTCGCGGCCTGCACCGACGGCGTGAACGCGAGCGAGATTGGCCGATCGAACGATCCGAGACGAGGTCCGGTGCTGGGTTTTGGTGTGGTCGATGCGGCGGGGGTGCCGCCGCATGCGGCGATGAGCAGACCCGCGGCCAGAGCCCACCCCAAAAGGCCGCGCAACGTGCTACGCATGGTCCCTCCTCTGTGTCTGGAAGCGTCTTTATCATAGTCCGCTGAGTTGTCGTTTCTCGCAAAGCTCGCGGCACGATCGCTGGCGCGCGACAGCATCCTTTGCGTGGGTCTCGATCCCGAACCTTCGCTCATCCCAGCGTCGTTGGGAGGCGGTTCCCAAGCGGCCATTCGTTTTCTCCGGCGGATCATCCATGCGACCGCCGACCACGTATGTGCATATAAGCCGAACCTCGCCTTCTACGAGCGCTACGGCAGTCAGTCGATGGACATCCTCGCGCTGACGCTGCAGGCGATCCCCGGCGACATTCCGGTCATCCTCGATGCCAAGCGCGGCGATGTTCCGAACACCGCGGAGGCCTACGCCGATGCGCTGTTCGACAGCTTCCACGCCGACGCCACGACGGTTGCGCCGTATGTCGGGCTGGACGCGATCGCGCCGTTCTGCACGGAGGGCCGCTACGCGCTGGTGCTCGCGCGCACGAGCAATCCCGGGGCCGGCGACTTTCAGGATCTCGACGTCGCGGGCCGTCCGCTGTACGAGCGCGTGGTGGAGCGCGTCGTCGAACGGTTCCCGGCCGAGCGCTGTGGGTTCGTCGTAGGCGCGACCTATCCGGATGAAGCCCGCCGGCTCCGCGCCATAGCGCCCGACCGCCTGTTTCTCATGCCGGGCGTGGGAGCGCAGGGCGGCGACGCGGGTCTCGCCATCCGGGCCGCGCTCGATGTGCGGGGCGGAGGCGTCCTCGTCTCGGCGTCCCGCACGGTCCTCTACGCGAGCCGAGAGAGCGATTTCGAGCGCGCGGCAGGCGCGGCCGCGGGCGCGCTTCGTGAGGCCGCGAACGCCGCTCGCATATCCGCTACGGTGAGTGGCTGATGTTCGGTATCGGCACGGGCGAGCTCCTGCTGATTCTCGTCATCGCGCTCATCGTCCTCGGTCCGGAGCGGATGCCACGGATGGCGCGGGACATCGGCCGGGTGGTCGGCGAGCTCCGCCGCACCTCGGACGAGCTGCGCGACGAGTTCATGAACGCCGACAAGCTGATCAACAAGGCGGCCGATGTCGCCGCGAGTCAGCCGCCGGCGCAGCCACTTCCGGCCGAGGTGCAGGCGAGCGAGCCCGCGTCGGCGGCGACCCCGGGCGAGACGCCCTTCGATCGCGAGATGCGTGAGGCCAAAGAGCGTCTGCAGCGCGCGCGCGACGCCTGATCCAGCCTTAACATTTCGTTTGTGAACCGCATCTTCCCCTGGCTCGTCTTTGTTGTCTTCGTGCTGTCGGTCTTCGTCGACATCCCGAAGCACCAGATCTCGTTCCCGTTCAACTGTCCGGGGATCTGCCTGCGTATTGGTGGCTTCTCGATCAATCAGGAGATCAAGACCCATCTCGGGCTCGATCTCCAGGGCGGCACGCAGCTCGTGCTGCAGATGAAAACGGACGAGATCCCGGCGGGACAGAGCATCACCGACTACAACGAGCGTGCGCGGAAGGTGATCGACCGGCGCATCAACGGCCTGGGTGTCTCGGAACCGGTGATCCAAGCGATCGGCGACGACAAGATCCTGCTGCAGCTTCCCGGGATCGACGACATCCAGCAGGCCAACGACATCGCGACGAAGCAAGCGAAGCTCGAGGTCAAGGTCCCCGACGACAGTCCGGGGAAGTTCAAGTCCCTGGCCCCGCCGCTGACCGGCGAGCATCTCAACCCCACTTTTGTGACGTTCGACTCGGCGAACCGGCCGGTCGTCAACTTCGAGTTCACCGGCCCCGATTCCGACCGGTGGGTACAGCTCTCGAAGGACTACCTGAACAAGCCCGTGCAGATCACGCTCGATGGCCAGCAGATCTCCGCGCCGACCATCCAGGTCGTCTTCACGTCGGGCAAGGGGATCATCGAGGGCCAGTTCACGGTGGAAACGGCGAAGCAGCTCTCGCTGCTCATCAACTCCGGTGCTCTCCCGGTCTCGCTCCAGGTCGTCCAGTCGTCGCGCGTCGAGCCGACGCTCGGTCGTGAATCGGTGAACCGGAGCCTCATCGCGGGCGCGGTCGGCCTGTTGCTCGTCGCGTTCTTCATGCTGGCGTACTACCGGCTGCCCGGAGCGCTCGCGGTGTTTGCGCTCCTCTACTACACGGCGTTGACCTACGCGATCTTCAGGCTGATCCCGGTGACCCTGACGCTCGCGGGCATCGCCGGCTTCATCCTGTCGATCGGCATGGCGGTGGACGCGAATGTGCTGACGTTCGAGCGACTCAAAGAAGAGCTCCGGTCCGGCAAGTCGCTGCGGGTCGCGGTGGAAGAGGGACGGAAGCGGGCATTCCCATCGATCTTCTATTCGAACCTCGCGACTGTGCTCACCGCAGCGATCCTCTTCGAATTCGGCACCGGCACGGTCAAGGGATTCGCGCTGACGCTCGGTATCGGCGTCGCCGTCTCCTTCTTCACCGCGGTCGTGGTCACCCAGATGCTCCTGCATGGCGCGATCGATGTCGCCGCCCTGCGGCGGCGCTGGCTCTACGGGGTCGAGGAGCGTCAACCCGAGGTGGGCCGGGACGGCCGCGAGCCGCGGCCCGTGCCGGCCGCCTAGTCATGCTGTTCAAGTTCGTCGAGCGCAAGTGGTGGTATTTCCTGCTCTCGGCGCTGCTCATCGTGCCCGGCGTTTTCTTCCTCGCTATCGGAGGCCTGAAGCCGGGCATCGAGTTCAAGGGCGGGAGCCTCCTCGACATCACGTTCGCTGAGCGACCCTCGGATTCCGATCTAAGCACGTTCTTCGGCTCTCTCGGGCACTCCGAGGCGACGATCCAGGGAGTCGCCGGTGGCCGCGTCGAGGTCCGCACGACGGAGATGCTTCCCGAGGAGCTTGGGAAGACGGATCAGGCGCTGAAAGAGCGGTACGGAACGGAGACGAGGGTCGACTCTTCGGTCGTGAGCCCGTCGTTCTCAGCGGAGCTCATCCAGAACGCGATCAAGTCGATCGCGCTCGCGAGTCTGTTGATCGTGCTGCTCATCGCGTGGGCTTTCCGGAACTTCGGCTGGGGGGCGTTCCGTTACGGCATCGCCGCGATCATCGCGCTTCTCCACGACGCCGCGGTCGTCCTTGGCATCTTCGCGATCCTCGGCTACTTCCTGAATGTCGAGGTCGACAGTCTCTTCGTCACGGCCGTCCTCACGATCATCGGCTTCTCGGTCCACGACACGATCGTGGTGTTCGACCGGATCCGGGAGAACCTCCGTCTGAACCCGGGCGAGGCGCTCAACCCGGTGATCAATTTCTCCATCATGCAGACCCTCGCGCGGTCGGTGATCACCTCGCTGACCGTCGTGCTGACTTTGCTCGCGCTCTTCCTCTTCGGTGGATTCTCGGTGCGCAACTTTGCGCTCGCGCTGCTCATCGGGATCGTCTCCGGGACGTATTCCTCGATCTTCAATGCGAGCCAGATCGTCTCGCTCTGGCAGGAGGTCGAGGACAGACTTCGCCACCGCGCGCTCTCCCCGGCGACCTAGCGTCGCCGCGCGGTGACGCGGCAGGTCGCGCTCGTTGTCGTCGTAGTACTTGTCGCTGCGTTGTGGCGTCCGGTCTTTCGTCCGGTCGGCGCGGGCACGGTGATCGTCGCGGACATCTACTCGAGCGCGCTCTGGGACCGGAACCTTGCCGCGGCCGTGACACCCGAACCGCGGATCGAGGACGGACCCGTGCGCATCCGCGAACGCGAGATGCGCGTCACGTGGTGGATCCCTGGCTGGGGCGCGCGCCACCCCGGAGTGATGCTCGTGAACGGCGCGACGGAGTTCGGCAACGACGATTCCGAGACGCGCCGGCTCGCCGACGCGCTCGCGCGCGCCGGCTACTTCGTGATGTTGCCGGAGTTCCCGTTCATCAAGGCCGGGACCCTCGAGCGCGAAGCTCCCGTGATCATCGACGCGGCATTCGCCCGCCTCCAGGCGCGCGCCGAGACGCGCGGCATGCCGACGGGCGCGTTCGGGTTCTCGGTCGGGGGCGGGATGCTCCTCGCGGCCGCGTCGCAAGGCGGCGCGCTCGAGCGCGCGTCATATATCGGCGCGCTCGGCGCGTACTTCGACCTCGATACCTACCTCGCGAGCGTGCTCGGCTCCGCACAGCGGCGGGACGGCGTGACGGAGTCCTGGGACCCCGATCCCGAAGTCCGCGAGCGCCTCCCCGTCGCGGCCGCGGAAGCGATCGCCGATCCATCCGATCGGGCACGGCTGATCGGCGCGCTCCGCGCGAGCGGCGGGCGGCTCTCCGGCGACCCACCGAACGGGATGGGGGACGAGGCGGTATCACTATGGCGAGCGCTCGCGAGCACCGATTACGACGGGGCGCTCGTTCGGCTAGGCGCTCTTCCGCGGTCGCTGCGGGATGTTTTGGAGCGACTTTCCCCGCGGACGTCATGGTCCTCGCTTCGCCCGCAGGTGTTCTGGCTTCACGATATCGGCGACCGCTTCGAGCCGGTGAGCGAGGCGGAGATGGCCGCGGCGACCCGGCATGCAGGCGCCACGCGGTTGCACCGGACGGCGCTGATCTCGCACGCCGCGGCACTCGGGCAGGGTGCCCGCGAACGGGGCGTCGACTTCTGGGTAGGTGAACTTAGCGGGCTCTTACTCTTCGCAGCGCAGACGCTCTCCGCGGGCGGATGACGAGAAAACCGCGCGCGTAGACTCTCAACATGACATCGCGGATCATGGCCGGCTCTGTCGGAACGGTCCTGGTGGGGGCTCTCATTGGGTTCTTCATCGCGTCGGCCGTGGGCATCATCGTGCAGGACAACGGCCTCTTCGGCGGGAACGGTGAGTCTCCGGTGGCCCGGGCATACATGCTCGGCCTCCTCCAGCGGGATCCGAGCATGATCTCGAGCATTCGGCCACAACAAGGAATCGCTCAGCGCGCCGCGGAGCTGCAGGGCGCCGCATCGAGCCGCTCAACTCAGAGCATCCAGCCGCTCTCTCTCACGTACCTTGGGGGGATGTCGATGGGGCAGGTCTCCGTACACATCTACGCGGTGGGACTTCGCAGCACGTCGGGCGTCGATCAGTTCTTTCCGCTGGCTTTGACGATCGCGGGCGGCAAGGTCATCCGCAGTGAGTAGCGTGACGGCGGTCGCGCAGCCGGCGGCGGCCACGCAACTACGCGGATTCGGCACGCTCGCTCTTTTTGTCCTCGGCCTGCTCGTCGGAGCGGCCGCTCATCAGATCGCGGACCGAGGTCCGGGAGACAGCCCGTACCCCTCGCTTCCGAAGACGGACGAGCCCGCCGCCGCACATGACGTGGTGCAGGCGATCGCCAACGACGATGCGGCTTCTCTCGGCAAGATGCTTGCCTCGGACCAGCTGACCGATCTGGGCACCGCGCTGCAGCCGATCGTGGACGTGCGCACCACGAAGTTCGTCGGAGCTGTCGAGAGCGAAGGGCGTTTGCTCTCCGCCTACATCGTTAACGGCAAGACCAGTGATGGATCGGATTTCATCGTCGGGTTCGTGCTTCGCGTCGCGAACGACCGAGTGGTAGGTGTGAATTGACTCCAATCAACGCCGTGAATTACTTCGCCTTCCTGCTGCACCGGAATATGCGCCGGCTCCTGATCCTGTTCGGAGTCCTCGCGCTGGCGATCTTCTTCTACGGGTTCCGGAGCATCTGGGAAGGCCTCGGCGCGTTCATCTCAAACAGCCCGAACTTCCTCATCCAGCTGATCGTCCTCATGGTGATCAACATCGGGATGTTCTGGGGCCTCATGTTCTTCCTCTCGCGTCCCCGCTCGTACACGGTGACCCCGGATGACCCGCAGATCGGGCTGTCGTTCAACGACTACCGAGGCCAGCCGGACCTCGTCGATCACGCCAAGACGCTCGTGCGCATCCTCGGCGGAGTTGAGCGATTCAAGCTTGCCGGAGGCGAGATGCCGAAGGGCATGCTCCTCTCGGGACAGCCGGGCACCGGAAAGACGTTCCTCGCCGGCGTCGTGGCCGCCGAGGCGAAGCTGCCGTTCATCTACGTCGACGCGTCTGGCTTGCGGAGCATGTGGATGGGGATGGACGCGCTCATGATCATGCAGCTCTTCGGCAAGGCGCGCCGCCTCGCCCGCAAGTACGCGAAGCCGGGCACACCCGGCTGCTGCATCCTCTTCCTCGACGAAGTCGACTCGATCGGCATGTCGAGAGGCGGCGTCATGGGCGGTCAGATGGCGACGACCGCGGGCTTCATGGGCATGGGTGGTATGGGTCTCAACACGCTTCTCAACCAGATGGACTCACTTAGCCAGCACGTCGAAGACCGGTGGAGCAGGCGGCTTCTACGCACCCTCGGCTTCATCCAGGGTCCGGTCTCCCCGCGGCCACTCGTCTTCGTCATCGGCGCGACGAACCGCCCCGACGTACTCGATGCGGCGCTCGTGCGGCCTGGTCGGCTCGATCGGACGCTCATCGTCTTCACGCCCGACGGTGAGGGCCGCAAGGACATCATCCAGCACTACCTGAACAAGAAGGCCCACGACGAGACGTGCGACATCGACATGATGGCGCAGGACTCGATCGGATGGACCCCGATCCACATCCGGACCATCATCAACGAGGCCCTGATCATCGCGCACGAGGATGGCCGCGATAAGCTCACCTACAAGGACTGGCTCGCCTCCATCGACATGCGCTTCCTCGGCCTCAAGCAGCCCATCGCGAAGATGTCAGAAGATGACAAGCGCGCCGTCGCGTATCACGAGGCCGGTCACGCGGTCGTCACGCACTATCTCAAGCCCGAGGACCGCATGCAGAAGGCGTCGATCGTGCGCCGGGGCGAGACGCTCGGCGTGGTCTCGTGGTCGGAGCGCGAGGAGCGTCATCAGCTCCACGCCCGCCAGATCGAGACGGACATCATGAGCTCGCTCGGCTCCCGCGCGGTGGAGGAGCTCATCCTCGGCACGAAGCTCGCCGGCGCGAGCTCAGATTTACAGAACGCCACGAATCGCGCGATCACGTACGTCGCCCGTTTGGGCATGGGCTCCACGCTCCTGGTCGCACCCGCGAGCGCTATGGGTGTCCCAGAGGCGGTGCTGATGCTTGCGGACGATCTTCTGCAGCAGCTCTTCGAGGAGACGAAGCGGCTCATCAGGGAGAAGGAGTTCGCCGTCCACGCGGTCGCTGCGGCCCTCATCCAGCGGCAAGAGCTCATCGGCTCGGAGTTGGACGAGATCTTCAAGTTCGCCGAAGAGGCGAACCCGGAGAAGGCCGCGCCCTTCCAACGGAATCCCGTCATCCTGAAGAAGATCTCCGAGCTCATGGAAGCGAGGAGCAACGGACACGCGCCGATGCTCGCCATACCAGCCGCGCAGCCGGTGCCGGGTCAGCCGGTGCCGGGTCAGCCAGGTCCGGGCCAACCCGGGCCGGGCCCGTATCCGCCTGTGCCGGTACCGCCGACCGGGACGGGCGGGAGCACCGCCTAGAGCCCGTACGCCTTCGCCAGCTGCGCCAGCGTGACGAAGCGGAGCGGGCCCGCGTCGCGGTCGTAGCGCAGCGGCTCGAACGCCTTGAAGAGCGCTTCGATGGCGGCGCGCTCGGTCACGGTGATCGTGCCCGGGTGGCTCACGAGCGTCATCGCGCGACGTTCCTTTGCGACCTCCCCGACCGGTGCGATGAAGGAGAGGTCAGCGCGGATGATCGGCTGGATCGTTCGAGCGTCGTACCCGAACGTATTGCCGCCGATGGTCGGTGCTTCGAGCAACGGCAGGCCCCCGCTCTTGTTCGCGTCGTCGGCCGATGGACGGTATGGCTGCGCGTCCGCGGCGAGCGACCACGGATAGGGCAGCCGTCCGAATGCGCCCGCCGGAACCGCGCTGCAATCCGCGGTGAAACCGGCGACCGCGAGGGCTCGAAGCGTCGCCGCGTTCGCGAACTGCCCTCCGGCGCGAAACGTGACGGGTCGCGGCAGGCCATGCTCGGCCATGAGCCGCAACGAGAAGTCGAGCAGGCTCTTCGTTTCGTCTTCGTTGAACGCGGTGATCGGCACGTCGTAGCCATCGCCGCGACCGGCCCAGCTCGGGGCGGTGCGCGGCACGAGGCCGGCCGCGCGAACGAAGTCGGTCCACATGTGGATGTGGAGCGCGATCTCATCGCCGAGGGCCCCCCGGCTCTTCGTCCACGAGAGCATCGCGTCCGCTCGCGCCGGAGCGACCTGCGCGGTGGTCCAGACGCGCGGGTTCCACATGACCGTCATGGGGACCTTGAAGGCGTCCGCGATCGCGGCGGTGTTCGCCATCGCCTCGTCGCTCGAGGCGTCGCCCTCGAAGTCGAGCGTCCACACCACGTATTCCGACGCCGAGAGCGTGAAGTCGCGGGTGGCGACGACCGCATCGGTACCGTCGCGCAGCCGCACCAGGATCTCGAGCCGTTGCGTGCCAGGCGGCGCTTCGTCGAGAGGCATCGCCCCGCCCCACGAGCTCGGTAGGTCGGCGTTCCGCGCGAGGTCCACGACGCGCCCGTTGGAGCGAAGCCGCGCGCGCGGCCGTCCCGCCGTGGGATCGGCGTCCGGGAACGTGACCGCGATGCGCGCGTCTTCGCGGAACACCGGATCCGGGAGCACGTACCAGAGCCGGAGGGGCCCGAAGATCGCATGCGGCGCACTCGGCAGGCCTTCAGGCGTCGGGACCGGGGTCGGCCGGATCACCGCGCCCCGACTCGCCGACGTCGGGGACGCAGCGGTCGTGGATGGGGAGCAAGACCCCATGAGAACGGCCAGAACGAACAGGTGTGCGAGATACTTGAAGTTCACATGAGCCTCGTGGCGCAGCGGCGCTGGATCATGCCGACGAAGCCCGGGAATGTCCCGGATGGTATCCCCGCGCTCGTCGCAGAGGTGCTCGCCGGCCGCGGGCTCGCTGCCGCCGATATGGCCGCATTCCTTGCCGCTCGTCCTGCGGAAGAGGGTCCGCCGATGCTCGATCTCGACAGAGTGGTAGAGCGACTCCGTCGTGCGCTCGCGGCTCGCGAGCGCATCGTCGTCTACGGGGACTACGACGTCGACGGCATCGCTGGTTCGGCCATCCTCGTGCGCGCGTTCAGACAGCTCGGCGCGGCGGTCGGGGCGTATATCCCGAACCGCTACGAAGAGGGGTACGGGCTCAACTCGGCCGCGCTGCGGCAACTTGCGGCCGACGGCGCGACGGTGATCGTATCCGTCGACTGCGGAGTGACCGCGCTGGAGGAAGCGCGGGTGGCGTCGGAGCTCGGCGTCGACCTCATCGTCACCGACCATCACCATCCGCCGCCCGAGCTGCCGGGCGCGTATGCCCTGGTGAACCCGCGGCGCCCGGGCGATCCTTCGCTGGACAAGGATCTCGCCGGTGCCGGCGTGGCCCTCGTCCTAGCGAAGCGACTCCTCGGTGAGCTCTCGTACGCGCTTCGTCAGGACGAGCTGCTGCAGCTCTGCGCGCTCGCGACCGTCGCGGATGTGGTGCCGCTGCGCGACGCGAACCGAGTGCTGACGCGCGCCGGACTCGAGGCGCTGAATCGCGCGCCGATCGTCGGAGTGCGGGCGCTCGTCGAGCGGAGCGGGCTCAAGCTCGGAGGTGTGGGCGCCGGCGAGATCGGGTTCGTCCTCGGACCGCGCCTCAACGCTGCCGGACGCATCACCGACGCGGAGGACGCACTTCGCCTGTTGCTCACCGAGGACGCGGCCGAGGCGAAGGAGCTCGCGGAGCGGCTCGAGCAGCGGAACGCCGAGCGCCAGGAGCTGACACGCCAGGTGGTGGCCGGCGCGCGCGAGCGTGCGGCGGATCGGGCCGACGCGTGGGTGACGATCGTCGCCGACCCGGAGTGGCCCGCGGGAATCGTTGGGCTCGGCGCGTCCCGGCTGGTCGAGGACTACGGGCGCCCGGCGATCGTGATCGCGATCGACGGCGACGAAGGCAAAGGATCGTGCCGCTCGATCGCAGGGGTACACATCGCGGAGGCCCTCGCGGACTGTGACGACATCCTGATCAAGCACGGGGGACACGCGATGGCCGCGGGGTTCTCTGTGGCCGTGTCGCGCATCCCGGAGCTCGTCGAGCGTCTCGATGCGATCGTGCGCGAATGTCTCGGCGGGGTGCGACCCGTTCCGACGATCCGAGTCGACGCGGAGATCGCGCCCGAGCTGCTCACGGCGAAGCTCGCGGTCGAGCTTCGGTCGCTCGAGCCGTGCGGCGCGGGGAATCCGCGACCGCACCTGCTCGTGCGCGACGTTCGGGTCTACGACATCCGGCAGGTCGGCGCCGACTCCGACCATCTCCGCTGCAAGGTGACCGTCGGCCGCTTCACGTTCGACGCGATGGCGTTCCGCCGCGGCGACCACGCCGAGGCGATGACCGACGCCGGCCGGGTCGACGCCGTGGTCACGATCGGGAGCGGGCTCCGTGGATTCGTCGAGCTCGAGCTCCGCGACTTTGGCCCTGTCGGCACCGCGGCGCTGATGGAAGCGGAGCAGGCCGGGGGCCGCGGGGGCAGAGCCCCCGCGCTCGTGGTCAGCTGATGGCACAGCGAGCGAACGCGATCACCGCGCGCATCGTCGGCATCACCGACCGGCTACGTCCGCAGCGTCACGGCAACGTCGACGTCGATGTCCTGACCCGCGAGGTCTTGAAGCACTACCCGGACGGGGACGCGGAGCTGGTGCGGCGCGCGTACGCCTACGCGGCGGACGCGCACTCCGGCCAACGGCGCATCTCGGGTGAGGCGTACATCACGCACCCCGCCGCGGTCGCGATGCTCGTCGCGGAGCTCGGCCTCGATCCGGCGACGGTCGCCGCCGCACTTCTGCACGACGTCCCCGAGGACACCAAGAAGACGATGGACGATGTTCGTCGGGACTTCGGCGAGGAGATCGGCCGCCTCGTCGACGGCGTGACCAAACTCTCGCGCCTCTCGGGCCAGACGCGCGATGCGCATCAGGCGGAGAACATCCGGAAGATGCTGCTCGCGATGGCCGACGACCTGCGGGTCGTCATCGTCAAGCTCTGCGACCGCCTCCACAACATGCGGACGCTCGCGCCGCTGCCCCCGGAGAAGCAGAAGCGCATCGCGCGGCAGACGATGGACATCTACGCCCCGCTCGCGCACCGCCTGGGCATCTGGCAGATGAAGTGGGAGCTCGAAGACCTCGCCTTCAAATACCTCGAACCCGAGCACTACCGCGAGGTGGCCGAGCAGCTCGCCGCGCGCCGGCAGGTCCGCGAGCGGTACATCAACGAGACCATGAAGACACTCGCGAGCGAGCTCGAGAAGGCCGGGATACGCGCCGAGCTCTCCGGCCGGGCGAAGCATCTTTGGTCCATCGCGCAGAAGATGCGCCGCAAGGGCGTCGGCTTCGAGGAGGTCTACGACGTGCTCGCCATACGGGTGATCGTCGATGACGTGCCCTCCTGCTATGCCGCGCTCGGCGTGGTGCACACGCTCTGGCCGCCCATCCCCGGCCAGTTCGACGACTACATCGCGGTGCCGAAGGCCAACATGTACCAGTCGCTCCACACGGCAGTGATCGGCAGCGGCGGTCAACCCGTCGAGATCCAGGTGCGCACCCAGGACATGCACGGCCTCGCCGAGTACGGCATCGCCGCCCACTGGCGGTACAAGGAAGGCGGCAAGTCCGACCGCGACTACGAGTCGAAGCTCGCCTGGGTCCGCCAGCTGCTCGAATGGCAGCACGACGTCGCGGACGCAGAGGAGTTCGTCGAATCGCTCAAGGTCGACGTCTTCCAGGACGAGGTCTTCGTCTTCACGCCGAAGGGCGAGGTCAAGGGACTGCCCGCCGGATCGACGCCGATCGACTTCGCCTACCGGATCCACACCGATGTTGGGCACCGCTGCATCGGCGCGAAGGTGAATGGCCGCATCGTCCCGCTCGATCACAAGCTCGCCTCGGGCGACATCGTCGAGATCGTCACGAGCAAGGCGGCGCGAGGCCCGTCGCGGGACTGGCTCGGAATGGTCCGCACGCCGGGCGCGCGCGAGAAGATCCGGCAATGGTTCAAGCGAGAGCAGCGCGATGAGAACATCACGCACGGCAAGGACCTTCTGGATCGCGAGCTCAAGCGCCTGGCGCAGCGGTCGCTCGGCGATGTCTCGGATGAGGACCTTCGCAAGGTGACCGAGGCGATGAACATGCACGACCTGGACACGCTGTTCGCGTCCCTTGGGTATGGCGAGATCACGGCGGCGCAGGTCGTCATGCGGCTCGGGATCGTCGACGACGCGCAGGTGCAGCTGCCCGGGTCGGCACCGCCGCTCCCGCCGACCACGTCGCGTGGCGGCGTGACCGTGAAGGGCGTCGAGGATCTGCTCGTGCGGTTCGCGGTGTGCTGCAACCCCGTGCCCGGAGACCAGATCGTCGGGTACATCACGCGCGGCCGCGGCGTGACGGTTCACCGCGCCGACTGCGCGAACGTGAAGGCGAGCTCCGAGAAGGAGCGTCACGTCGACGTGGAGTGGGAGAAGTCCGCCGCGCGGACATACCCGGTCGCGATCCGCATCGAGGGATGGGACCGTGACGGCTTCCTGCGGGACGTCGCCGCGGTGATCAGCGAGAACCAGGTCGCGCTCGTCGCGCTGTCGGCGCTCGCGAATCCGGATAGGAGCGCCACGGTCAACGCGACGCTGCAGGTCACGAGCGTCGAGCAGCTGTCACGTGTGCTCGCGAAGCTCGAGGGCGTGCGCGACGTGTTCAGCGTCCATCGCGACGGCCGCTGAAAACATAGACTCGGACACGATGTCCGAGACCAACTGGAAGCGCCGTTTCCGCGCGCCCGTCGTGTTGTTCCCGACGTGGGCGCGCGAGATGCCCGACCGGCTGCTGCATCTCTCGAACGCCGGCGGCAAGTTCGAGGTGTACGCCTGGGACCGCACGACCGACCGCCACCGCCAGGTCACCGATCGTCGTGAGGGCACGGGCT
>DASYSC010000008.1:0-15550 GCA_036003765.1 Candidatus Limnocylindria bacterium | reverse complement strand
TCGGACTGCGCGCCGAGGCCGCCCGGCGCGGCCTCGACGACGTCTCCTTCTACGTCAGCGGGTCGGACCAGCGCCGGGCCGCGCGATCCGCGGGCTACCGGCCGCAGTGGACCGGCGCCGCATACCTATATGAACGGGCGCTCAGGCCGCGAGCTGGATCAAAGCCCTCGCCTGTTCGACGGTGATCTCCTGGCCGTGGATGTTCTTCGCGTGCAGCTGGGCCATCTGAACGATCTCGTCCTCATCGGTGCTGCGGACCTCGAATCCGCACGGACACCGCAGGCTCTTGAGCTGCTTCACAGGGCGATTGTCACCACTTGTTCCAATCCGAGTCCACCCACACCCGTACCTCGGGCTCGCCCTCGAAGAGCTTGCCGAAGAACTCCTTTATCTGCGGCGATGCCGCGAATTTCTGCAGACCCTCGAGAGTCGACCAGGTGTCGATCCCGAGGAACGCCTTGGGGTCCTGCGGATCGAGATAGACGACGTGCGTGAGGTCGCCGGCCTGCTTCGCGGCGTCCTTCGTGGCGTGCGTGACGTCGTCGTGGTACTTCTTGGCGGCGGCCTGCCCTTCCCTGAGCCGGCCGCGGATCGTGACCGTGAACTTCATCGCGTCCTCCTAGAAGCTGAATCTGTCTAGAGCGTGGCTCGTCGACCTTGTGCTTTCCTTGTCGTGTGCGGGTGACCATCTGCGGCCAATTGCGGATCGAGGCGGATGCGGCGGTGGTCGACGAAGCCTCGTTGCCGGGACGGCTCGGGCGAAAGCTCTGGGCGTACCTGGTTCTGAACCGGCGACGGCCCGTGGGTCGCGGCGAGATCGCCACCGCGCTCTGGGGCGACGAAGAACCGGACGCCGCCGACGCGAGCTTGAACGCGCTCGTCAGCCGACTACGCGCCGCGCTCGGTCGCCTTGACCCAGCCATCGAGCTGCGCGCCGCCACCGGGAGCTACACGCTCGCCCTCCCGGCGGACGTTTTCGTCGATCGCGAGCGGGCCTGGGACGCGATCCATCACGTCCAGGCCGTTCGCCGGCAAGGCGACGCCGCCGCGGCGTGGGCCGAGGCGGTCATCGCCCACGAGATCGCGGCGCGCGGCTTTCTACCGGGAGAAGACGGCGACTGGATCGAGGCCGAGCGCCGCACTCTCGGCGACATCGAGCTGCAGGCTCTCGAGGCGATCGTCGAGGCCGAGATCGACCAGGGACGCCCCGCCGAGGCCGAGCGCGCCGCGCGAACGCTCATCGCGCGCGACGCGCTGCGTGAAGCGGGGTACCGCCTGCTGATGCGCGCGCTCGCGGCCGGCGGAAACGGAGCGCAGGCGGCGCGCGTGATTGAGGAGTGCCGCGCCGTGCTCGCTGAGGCCGGGGTGGGTATGTCTGCGGAGACCGAACGCATCTACCGCGAGGTCAGCGGAGCCGGTTCACCTCGAGCGCCGAGCATGTCGAGACCGAGTACGGAACCGCGTAAGTGAGCGCGAGCTTCGCGGTCACAAGCGCCGTGAGCAGTCCCGAGACAACGACGTCGAGCTGGTTGATCGCGAAGAGGATCGTGCCGACGATGACCGCGACGATCACCGCCCGGTCGCGGACGCGCATTGGAGCGCGGGCCGAAGGCGGTGCGGTTCGTGCTCAGGCCGATGCGACAAGGTCGCTGACTCGCGCGGAATGCTGCTGACAGTGCTCCGTGCGGTCCGCGTCGTCCCGTGCATCGACCTGTTTGCGTCGGCCATCCGCATACACTCCACCAGGGCCGCCCGAGAGCATGCGCTTCCACGCGAAGCTGCTGAACGAGGTCGGCCTGCTGAAGGTGACGGCGGACGAGTCCGTGACGAAGGCTCTTGATCTGCGCTTCTCGCGACAGTTGCCGAGGGAGATCACGCGCCAGCCTGCCGGCGGCACGTGAAAACGAGCTCGGCCGTGCTCGAAGTGACGAGCCCGCACGGTCCGTGTCAGGATCCCAGGTGGCGTCGGCCGTAGAAGGGGGATGCTGAGGACCGTGGTCACCGGCCTCGCTAAACATGCCGAGCGCCGCGTGATCACGTGCCTGTTCATCGATATCGTTGGGTCGACCGCCCTCACGATGCAGGTTCCCCCCGAGCGGATGAAGCGCACGCTCGACGAGGCGTTCGCGGAGCTGACGGTGCTGATCGGGCGCGAGTCTGGCACCGTCGAGAAGTACATCGGTGACGCGATCTTCGCGCTGTTCGGGGCGCCGACCGCGCACGCCGACGACCCGCTCCGTGCGCTCCGTGCGGCGGAAGCGTGCGCGGCGTGGGCCGCATCGCGCGGCCGGCAGGTCGCTATCCGCGTCGGCATCGAGACCGGCGAAGCCCTGGTCGATCTCGGCGCGACCGAGACCGATCGGCAGCGGATGGCCGTCGGGTCGTGTGTGAACATCGCCGCGCGCCTTCAGACGCACGCGGAGCCAGGCCAGGTCCTCATCGGGCCGAACTGCCACGAAGCCACCGCGGAGAACGCGGACCTCGAGCCGACCGGCCCGCTCGAGCTCAAGGGCCTCGGCAGCGTCGAGGCCTGGCGTCTCCTGGCCGTGCACGAGACCCCTTCGGCCATGGGATTGCCGCTTGTCGGCCGCGAACGCGAGCTCGAGACTCTGCGTACTGCGCTCGAGCGCACGCGCTTGGGCAAGAGCACGTTCGCGCTCGTGTCCGGCCCGCCGGGACAGGGCAAGACGCGCCTCACCGCCGAGTTCATCGCCGCTCTCGGGCCGTCTTGCCGCGTGCTTCGAGCGCGCTGCCGTCCCGGTGCGGAGGCTGGAGCGCACACACCACTTCGGCAAATCCTGGCGAGTGACCTCCAGGAGGTCACTCTGAACCTCATCGCGGCGCGGCTCAGCGAGCTCTTCACCGACCTCGGGGCGCGGGAGCGCATCGGGACCGTCCTCACGCACAGCGCCGGCCTCGGCGGGGCGGATGTCCTGCCGACGAATCCGATCGAACGGGAGGATGAGATTGCGAACGGCTGGCGGCGTTATCTGGAAGCGCTCGCAGGCGACGGGATCCTCGTCATCTGGGTCGAGGACCTGCATTGGGCCGAGCCACAGCTCGTCCGGCTGCTCGATCGGCTGACCTTCGCGAGCGAGACGCGGCTCCTTCTCCTCGGGACCGCGCGGCCCGAGTTCACCGACAGCGCTGCGTTGCGGCCCAGCCCGGCCCGGATCCTGCTCGAGCTCGCGCAACTGGACGAGGTGGGTGCGCGAGCGCTCGCGCGAAGTGCCGGAGCGATCGATGGGCGCGGGATCGAGCGTGCTCAAGGCAATCCGCTCTTCATCGTCGAGCTCGCTCGCTCGCGGGCCGTCGCGGCAGGTGACCTGCCGATCAATCTCCGCGGCGCGATCGCCGCGCGGCTCGATGAGCTGCCACCGGCCGAGCGTGAGCTGCTCCAGCGCTCGGCGGTCGCCGGCGAAACGTTCGGCGTTCGCGATGCGGCGTTGTTGAGCGATCGTGAGTCGGCGGACGTCGCGGGCGCGCTGGCGCGCGTCGCGCACGCCCGCTATGTCGACCGGGTCACCGACGGGTATCGCTTCCATCACCCACTCATCCACGAGGTCGCCTATGACCGCCTGCCGGTCCCCGAGCGGATGCGTTTGCACGCGCGTTATGCGCGCGAGGCCGTGCATCCCGAGGATGCCGAGGCACTCGCCCACCATTGGTGGGAGGCGCTCCGGCCACCGGACGCGGAATGGGTCTGGGAAGGTGAGCCCGACCTCCCGAAAATGCGCCATGAGGCGTACGAGGCATACCTCGCGGCCGGGCAGCGGCACGCCGATCGCTTCGCGCATGAGCGCGCGGTCGAGGTGTACACGCGCGCCCTGGCGCTCACCGGTGACGACCTCGCTGTCGCCACCATCGAGCGCGCAATCGGCGTGGCGTTCGCGCGAAATGGGCAGGGTGACGACGCGTGGCAGCACCGTCTCCTCGCCATCGCGGCCTACCGCCGCGCGGGTGTCGATGCCCCGGCGAGCCTGTACGCGGAGACCGCGGCGATCCCGGTGTACAACTACGCGTTCTCGCGCACGCTACCGCCGGACGACGTGGTCCTCGACCTCCTCCGCGATGGCGAGCGTATCGCGCGCACGTCGAACGACACGCCCGCGCTGACCCGGCTGCTCGTTCAGCAGGCCTGGTACGTCGGTGCAACGGAGAAGGCCGATGAGGCGCTGGCGATCATCGACGCGGCCTCCGATCGGCTGCAGTACGTCGACAGCCTGTTCCGACTTGCCGGGCTCTGGGGCTTGCGTGCCGAGATCGCAGACGCGGAGAAGACCTTCGAGCGCGTCGACGCGCTCCTCGGGCGCGGCGCGAAGATCGACGAGATGGAGTACTTCATGTACCGGTCGCGCACCGCCTATCTCGCCGGAGAGCTCGAGCGGGCGAGGACCATCGCCGCTCAGGCGATCACATTCAGTGCGGGCATGGGTCCGCATCTGCGGACGCATGCCCGTGGCGCGCTCGCGACCGTCGCTGCCGGGCGCGGCGACTGGGCGACCGTGCTCGACCTCGCGGCGGAGGTGGAGGCGCTCGTCCGCGAAAACCCCGGCACGCCGTGGTGTGTTGTTGGCGCGACCGCACCCAGCGCCGGCGCGATCGCCTCGGCGCTCGCGGGAGACGCGGATCGTGCCCGAGCGTTCGTGGAGACCGTCGAGCGCATGCTCGCCAAGCCGGGACCGCAGCGCGCGAACACGCTCATTGCACCGTACGTGATGCTCGAGCGGGCCGGCGCCGAGGACATGGTGCCGACGCCGCCCGCGATCGTGCGGCCGTGGCATCTTCAGCTTGTCGACCCGATCGGACAGAACTTCGCGATCGCGCACGCGATGCTCGAGCGTTGGGACGATCTGCGTGCCGATATCGTCACGCTCGACCGGGCGGCCGCAAAGGGGAGCCGTCTCGCCGGAGCGCTGGCCGAGGCCGCGACGGAGGAAATCGCCACGGCGACCGGCGGCCCGCGCCCGGCGCACGCCCGGCTCCGCGGTCTCGGCTACGTCGGACTGAGCGAGCAGCTGTCCCACCGGCCTGGCCACTTGGCCGACGCACCAGCCTGAGCCAGGACCTGCCATAGCCCGACCTTCCCGTCGCGTCATCCGAGACGACGAGCGTCTGCCCCGCGCCGAGGATCGACCAGTGGGGTCATGTCATGGCCGGGCTGCGCGCGCACGGAGGGGTGGGCAGGTCATCGACTTCTCACGGGCGGGGCCTCTAAGATGCGCAGAGCGGGGGAAGGCGGGTAACGCATATGAGCGTGGCGGCGGTCGCGGCCCCAGGCGGCAGGGCCGTTCTCCAGCGGGTCGCTTTGTTCGGGATCGCGGTCGTCATCGGTGTGGTCGTCGCGATGACCTGGAACGGCTCTGCCGCCGGCGCGATCTACGACGGATTCCTGCAGCTGTTCCTCGACCCGACGGCCCAGATCGCGGGCGCGGCCGTCGGCATCACCTTGGCGTTCCTTTTGGGGGCTATCCACTTCGTCCATATATGAGGCCTACCGGCGGCTTTGGCCGCCATGCCTCTCGTGCGGGGGCGGGGAGGGAAGGCCGAGTGGCTGAAGTCGGCGCTCGTACTCGCCATCGGCATGGTGGCGATCACCGCGGTATGGGGCGTCCTTGTCGCGCTCGCCGGGGCTGCCTTCGCAGACTTCTTCAGGTCCTCGCGCAACATGGGGCTGATCATGCAGCCGGTCCTTTTAGTGATGGGCGCGCTCATGCTCGTCATCGCGCTGGGCGAGTTTGGGCTCATCCGCCGGATGCTCCCCGAGTTGCACCCGGCGTCGGTTGCCGTGCAGGGCATCCCGGGTACCGGCCCTTGGAGCTATGGGCGAACGGCGTTGCTTGGCGTCGCCATCGCCGCGACCTTCGGCATTGTCTGCACGCTGCCGCCGTATCTCGCGCTGCTACTGAACGTCGCCGTCGTCGGGAGTGTGGCGTATGGCGCCCTCGCGCTCGGAGCGTACGGTCTCGGCCTGGCGACGCCGATTCTCCTTGGGAGCGTGGCCCTCGGTCCAGCCGGCCGCGCGACGCGGCTTATGGACTGGCTCGCGGCCAAGCGCGACGCGATCCACGTTGCACAGGGCATCCTGTTCGCGGCCCTCGGCGCTCTGGTCCTCGTGTTCTTCTGGGTGCGCTACGCGGTCCCGCCTCAGTGAGCCGACGTCCGTGACTGCGAGAAGTTCGCCGCCGCCGGCGTAGGTCGGCTAGGTCGCTTTTCTTCGACAGCGCTCCGCGACGGCTCGCGCCAGATCGATGGCCGGCCTGACTCGGTGCGCGCGTTCCCGCGGTGGTTCGGGGTGAGTCCATTCGCCGGCGCGATGCGAGAGCGCGCCACCGCCTGACCGGCGACGTACGCTCGCGGTCCGTGACGCGCGTCTTCCTCATCGACGTCGACAACACGCTGATCGACAACGATCGAGCGAAGCAGGACCTGGAGCGCGAGATCCAGCGGCTCGTAGGGCCCGACCGCGCCGCCGCCTTCTGGTCGATCTACGAGGCGGCGCGCGAAGAGTCGGGCGTCGTCGATTTCCCGGAGACGCTCGAGCGTTTCCGCCGCGCGTTCCCGAACGAGCCCCACGCGAGCGAGGTCGATCGAGCGGTGATGACCGTTCCATTCGAGGGATACCTGTATCCACGCGCGCTGGAGGTGATCGCCCATCTCTGGACGCTCGGGACCGTCGTCATCCTTTCGGACGGGGATCGCGTATACCAGCCGATGAAGATCGCCCGCGCGGGACTGGTCCTCGCGGCGAGAGGGAACGTTTTCGTCTACGCGCATAAGGAAGACCACCTCGCGGAAGTCCAGGTCCGATTCCCGGCCGAGCGCTACGTTCATGTCGACGACAAGGCGAGTCTCCTCGCGCGCACCAAGGAGCGTCTCGGCGATCGAGCGACGACCATCCACGTGCGGCAAGGGCATTACGCGACGGAGTCGGACGCGGGTCCACCACCGGATATCACCGTCGACCGCATCGGCGACCTGCTCGAGATCGATCCGGGGCGATTCGACCGCTAGCGCGCACGCCGTTTGCAGGGGCCATTGGCGGAGGTGCGGTCATGCCACAAGAAGCCTGGAGTCCCAAGCGCGAGCGCCAGTACGACCACATCAAGCAAAACCTGAAAGCGCGCGGGCGATCCGAAGGCGCCGCGGAGCGGATCGCCGCCGCGACGGTCAATCAGACGCGAACCGCCAAGGGCGAGACGAAAGAGCCGAAGCCGCCGAGCGAGCGGGCGCAGGCTAAACGCGACATGTCCGCGGCCGGACGCAAAGGCGGTGAAGCCCGCAAGCGCCGGCCGGCGCGTTAAGGGAAGACATCGCGGCTCCGGCGCGTTGTGGTGGCAGGTGCGACCATCACCGCAGAGGAGGGCGAACACATGACGATCGACCGTGCCCGCTTCGACCAGGGCATGACGTACGACGCGTATAAAGCGCAGATGACGAGGAACCGTGACCGCGTGGAAGAAAACGAGCGCCGGGCGGAGCTGCGCTCGCAGGACATCGCAGCGTTCCAGGGTCTGGCACGTCCGCTCAATGTGGTCGTCCTCGCCGAGGATTGGTGCGGCGACGTGATCGCGAACCTACCGGTACTCGGCCGTCTCGCGCGCGAGAGCGGCAAACTGGATCTTCGCGTGTTCCTCCGCGACCAGAACGACGACATCATGCAGAGGTATCTGAACCAGGGAAAATACAAGTCGATCCCGGTGTTCGTGTTCTTTGACGAGGACTTCCGCGAGCTCGGTCACTGGATCGAGCGCCCCGCCTCGGTGACGGAGCTCCGCGCGAAGCGGCGCGGCGAGATCTTCGCCGCGCATCCGGAGTTCGGCTCGCCGGACGCTCCGGTCGACCAGCTTCCGGACGACGTCCGCGCTCGCCTGCAGGCGGAGCTTCAGCAGATGCGTGATGAGACCGCGCCCTTCGCCAACGCCGAGGTCGTCCGGGAGATCCGCGAGCTGGTCACGCGCGTCGCCGCATGACGGCGGCTCATCCCAAGGTCAAGATCACGTATTGCGCCGAATGTGGCTACGAGCCACAAACACTCGGTCTGGCCAAGGCGCTGATGCTGGAATTCGGGTCGCGGCTCTCGGGGATCGAGCTCATTCCTTGGGATTCGGGCACGTTCGACGTCAGCCTCGACGGGCAACTCCTGCACTCGATGCGACGCGAGGGTGGATTCCCGGATAGCGAGGTGATTAAGAAGGCGGTTCGTGCCCACTTAACCGCCTAGGCGCGCCTCAGTCGCGACCGTGTTGCGACCCACGCCTTCTCAACGAATTGTTTACTCAACGGGTCTATACACTGCCGGTCGCCTGACGGGCCGGCCGCGTTGTAGCAACGGAAGGTGGGGACGTGGGCGTAGGACGTATTCGGCTGTTTTTCGCGTTGCTCGTCGTCTTCACGCTGGCCGTCGGATTGCCAGCGCGCGCCGACGACATCGTGCAGGTGGATCCGCTCGACCGTCAGCCCACCGCAGAGAACGGGGCCGAGACCGACGAGTCGGCGACATCTTGGTTCGTCGAGCTTGCCGCGCCCTCGACCTCGGACGGCGGCACGGCGGCGACCGTCGCCGCGTCGCACGACGCATTCAAGACCGCGGCGAAGGCCCGGGGCGTGGGTTACACGCAGCGCTTCGAATACGGCGACCTCTGGAACGGATTCGCGGTCGACGCGTCGGGAGCTGACGTGTCGGCGTTGCGTGGCGTTGACGGCGTCAAGAACCTGTGGCCGGTCGCGACGGTCTCGCTGCCGGGCCCGGAAGCCGGTGACGGCGAGACGCTCGATCTGGCGACAGCGATCACGATGACCCACGCCGACTACGTCCAGAACACGCTTGGCATAACCGGGAAGAACGTGAAGGTCGGGATCATCGACACCGGCATCGACTTCGACAATCCGGATCTCGGCGGTTGCTTCGGTCCTTCGTGCCGTGTCTTCACGGGTTGGAACTTCGTCGGAGACGCGTTCAACGCTGACGCCACTTCCACCCTCTATTCACCGACGCCCGTGCCGGGCCCGAATCCTGACGACTGCAACGGTCACGGGACGCATGTCGCCGGGATCGTGGGCGCGAATGGCGTCGTCAAGGGCGTCGCGCCGGACGTCCGCTTCGGCGCCTACCGCGTCTTCGGATGCCAGGGCTCGACGACGGCGGCGATCATGCTCGCCGCGATGGAGCGGGCGCTCGCCGACCACATGGACGTTCTGAACATGAGCATCGGATCCGCCTTCCAGTGGCCGCAGTACCCGACAGCGATCGGCGCCGACCGGCTCGTGACGAAGCACGGCATGGTGGTCGTGGCGTCGATCGGCAACAACGGCCCCAACGGTCTCTACGCGGCGGGTGCGCCCGGGCTCGGCGCGAACGTGATCGGCGTTGCGAGCTTCGACAACATCACGATCCGTCTCCCGTACTTCACCGTCTCGGCGGACGACACGAAGATCGGCTACATCGTGGCCACCGCATCTCCGGCGGCACCGACGGCCGGAACCTTCCCGATCGCTCGCACCGGCACGAAGGCCTCCCCCGCTGACGCGTGCGCTCCGCTGCCGAGCGGAAGTCTTGACGCGAAAGTGGTGCTCATCCGACGCGGGACCTGTGGCTTCTTCAACAAGGCGCTCAACGCGCAGAACGCGGGGGCGGCCGGAGTCATCCTCTACAACAACGCCCCCGGAAATGTCGGGTTCTTCAACCCGACCGTCGCCGGTGCGACGCCCATCACGATCCCCGTGGTGTCGACATCGGATGCGCTGGGCGCGCTCCTGGATTCTCGGATCGCCGCGGGACCTACGACGATCACGTGGACCAACGCCGTCGCCCAGATCCCGAATTCGACGGGTGGACTCATCTCGAGCTTCAGCTCGTACGGCCCGTCGCCGGACCTCACGCTCAAGCCGGACATCGGGGCGCCAGGCGGGTTCATCTACTCGACGCTGCCGCTCGAGCAGGGTGGCCACGGCGTCCTCAGCGGGACTTCCATGTCCTCGCCTCACGTCGCCGGCGCGGTGGCGCTGCTCCTCGAGGCCCGGCCGAAGAAGCTGCGCGAGCTAGGGCCGCAGCGGGTCCTGGGAATCCTGCAGAACAGCGCCAAGCCGCATCTTTGGAGTGGGAACCCCGCGCTCGGGCTGGATGTCGTGCATCGCCAGGGCGCCGGGATGCTTGACATCCGTGCGGCGATCGAGGCGAACGCCGAGATCACGCCGGGCAAGCTTTCTCTGGGCGAGAGCCAGGCCGGCCCGGCGACCCGAGCGATCACCGTGACGAGCCTTCCGGGCACCGGGAAGACGGTCACGTACACGTTCGAGCACGAGCCCGCGCTCGCGACGAATGGCACGATCAGCGCGCCGGGCACGTTCGTCGCCTCGGCGACCGTGTCGTTCAGCACCTCGAGCGTGACCGTGAAGAACAACCAGGCGGCATCCGTGAACGTCACGATCACCGCGCCGGCCGGTCCGGCGCGCGGCATCTACGGCGGATACATCAAGATCTCGGGCGACGACGACCGCGTCTACCGGGTGCCGTACGCAGGGTTCATCGGAGACGTCCAGTCGGTCCCCGTCCTGACCGGACTCAAGGACGTGGCGAGACAGACCGGCTTTGTGGATCTGAATCAGACCGGCGTGATCACGCCCACGTTCAGCCCGAACCTGACCGCTCCCCCGTACGCCTTCACGATGGGCGAGAAGCCCAACCCGGGAGGATTTGGCCACCCGACGTTCACCGACGTGCCCAACTACAGGCTGCACCTGGACTTCCAATCCAGCAAGGCCACCTTCACCGTGTGCGACGCGACGGGCACCACGCCGTTGGGTGAGGCGATGTCGTTCGACAACCTGCCGCGCAACAGTACGAGCACGAGCTTCTTCGCGTTCGGCTGGGACGGCTTCGTCGGACCGACCGGAGCGCGCGTGCAGCTACCGAACGGCGAATACGTCGTCAAACTGACCGTCGTCCGCGCGCTCGGCGACCCGAACAACCCCGCGCAGCTCGAGACGGCGACGTTCGCGAAGGTCAACATCCAGCGCCCCTGATACGAGCCACACGACTACAGGAGGCCGCCGGTCGAGGACAGGCGGCCTCATACTTTTCCGAGATGGACCCGCTCGACACCCTCGGCCGTCCGCTACATGACCTGCGGATCAGCGTCACCGACCGGTGCAACTTCCGCTGCGTCTACTGCATGCCCAAGGAAGTGTTCGGCAAGGATTTCCAGTTCCTGCCGCGAGCGGAGATCCTCACCTTCGAGGAGATAGAACGCCTCGTCCGGATCTTCGTCGGTCTCGGCGTACAGAAGATCCGCCTCACCGGTGGCGAGCCGCTCGTGCGGCGCGATCTCGAGCGCCTCGTCGAAAAGCTCGCGGCGCTCGGCGACCTCGACCTCACGCTGACGACCAATGGCTCGTTGCTGGCGCAGAAGGCCAAGGCGCTCGCCGGCGCGGGCCTGCGGCGCATCACCGTGAGCCTCGACTCACTCGATGACGCGACCTTCCGCGCGATGAACGACGTAGACTTCCCGGTCGCGAAGGTCCTCGCGGGCATCGAGGCCGCGCAGGCCGCGGGACTTGCGCCTATCAAGATCAACATGGTGACCAAGCGCGGCGTGAACGAGTCGAGCATCGTGCCGATGGCCAGGTACTTCAAAGGCAGTGGCATGACGCTCCGCTTCATCGAGTTCATGGACGTCGGGTCGACCAACGGCTGGCGCCTCGACGACGTCGTGCCCGCGCGCGAGATCGTGGCGATGATCGATCGGGAGATGCCGATGGAACCCGTCGCCCCCGCGTATCGCGGCGAGGTAGCGAACCGCTACCGCTATAAGGACGGCACAGGCGAGATCGGGATCATCGCCTCGGTGACTCAGCCCTTCTGCGCGGACTGCACCAGAGCACGTCTCTCGGCCGATGGCTCCCTGTACACGTGCCTTTTCGCCACGCAGGGGCACGATTTGCGCGCGCTCGTGCGCGGCGGCGCGACCGACGAGGAGATCGCGAATGCGATCGCGACGGTGTGGACCGAGCGGACCGACCGCTACTCGGAGCTGCGCTCCTCGGACACCGCCGGCCTGCACAGGATCGAGATGAGCTTCATCGGGGGCTGACCGCGGCAGGGCCGGACGCGACGAAATCGGCCGCCGCGCGCAAGCGGGGGATCGGGGAGAAGACCAGCAACAGGATCGACAGCGCCATGCCCGCCCACCCGATGGCGATGGCTCCGCGCACGCCGATCTGCTCGGCGACGAACGCGGCGACCAGAGCGCCGAGCGGGTAGCCGAGGCCGTGCGCGACGACGTCGAGCGTCGCGTTCACCCGACCGAGCGCGCGGTCGGGGATGACGCCTTGGATGAGCGACAGCTCGGCGACCCCTTCGATCGTCTGCAGACCGTCGCCGACGAGCTGCGGCAGGAGGACCATCAGCGTCGCGACCGCGATGGGTCCCTGGGCCAGCGGGGTGAGCACGCCGAGGATCGAGGCGGCGATGGCGGTCCCGACCAGGGCGGGGCCGATGCCCAGCGCGCCCACGACGCGCGACGCGAAGAGCGACCCGACGAGGGATCCAACCCCGCCCGCGGAGATGACGATGCCGAGCAGCAACGGATCGAGATGCAGCTCGCGTAGCAGGAAGATCGAGTAGAGCACGCCGTAAAACGCGCCGAAGACATGGGCCGGGACCGAGCGCGCGGCGAGCGGGAAGACAATCGCGTGACGGCGCACGATGCGCAGTCCTTCGGCGATCTCGTGCACGATCCGGGTCGGCGTTTCGCGTGGTGTCGGCGCGGGCTCCGGCGCGCGGATCGCCGCCAGGGAGAGCGCCGAGACGATGAACGACACCGCATCGACGAAGACCGCGAACGGCGCGCTCACGATCTGCACGAGCGCGCCCGCGAAGCCAGGTCCGCCGATCTCGGCTATCGATGAGCTCGTCGCCAGCTTGCTGTTGCCGTCGACGAGTCGACCGCGACCGATGAGCGTGGGCACGTAGGCGGGGTACGCGGCGTCGAAGAGCGCACCGAGGCAGGACTCGAGGAACATCACCAGATAGAGCTGCTCGATCCGCAGCACGCCGACGGCGTAGGCGACCGGGATCGAGAGGAGCAGCGCGGCGCGGAGCAGGTCGTCCCAGATGAGAAGTGGACGGCGCCGCAGCCGATCGACCCACGCGCCCGCGACGAGGCCGACCAGGAGGACTCCCAAGCTCGCCACGAAGACCAGGACCGCGAGCTCCCAGGGACCGGCTCCAAGCACCAGAAGCGCGACGAGCGGCACGGCCGTTCGCGTGACGACCGAACCCAGCTTCGATACGGTCTGCCCGGCCCAGAGGCGGAGGAAGTCCGGGTGTCGCCACAGCGACGGCGCCGCCACGCCGTGGGAGGGTAGCGTCGTGCCCGGCGAGCCTCTAGACCGGCACGCTGAGCGCGTCGCCGAGCTCGTCGCCAAGGCGCTGCGCCGCGGCGGTATTCACGCGAAGCCGTTCCACGCTTTGTGTGACGACCTCATTCACGTCGGGCGTGCGCCTTGACTCGAGGAATCGGATCGCCTCCTCGGCGAGGCCGGGCTGCGCGAGCTGGCTCACCGCGTTGACGAAGCGCTGCTTGAGAAGCGGCTCCGCGGGCGCGACCCGCTCGTCCCAACGGTCGCGGATGATCGGCCAGGCCACAGGGCGCGCGCGGCGCTGCTGCAGCAGGGGAATGACCATCAGCCCGCGCTCCATCGGTCGGATGAGGTCGCTGAAGATCGCTTCGGTCGTGCGGCCGACGAGATCGGGGCGCTCGAACGATACGAGCGCCTGGCGGAAGCGAGCCTCTTCCTGCGGATCGTCCGCCGCCGCCTGCTTCATTCGCTCGATGTACCGGTCGTAGAGGACCTCGTCGCCGGCGACCGCGGCGACGCCGATCAGCGCGCCAGCGACGTCAGGATCGAGCCGCAGCTTGCCGTCGAGGTGGGCGCGCACGCGGCGTGCCGCCTCCTCGCGCACGTCGGCCGCGCCCCCATACATCCCGAGCATCACGATCACGCGGCTGCGCTTCTCGCGCGTGTCCGGGTCGTCGTCCGCGCGCGTCTCGAACCCGAGCGGCACGAACATCGGCCGGTACAAGTCTTCGATGAATCGCTGGAACGCTGTGTCCGTGGCGTCGCGGACCGCGTAGTTCGCGATCCAGTTCAACGCTTCCGAGACCGCCTGGATGACCGCGCGATCTTCCTCCCCGCGCAGCGTCTCGAGCCGGCGCATGAATTGCGCAAGGGTGGCCTTCCCGTGGCGCGTGAGCGCCCACAGGTTGTCGATGAGGTTGAGCCGCTCCTCGGCCAAGAGGCTGGCGATCCCGAGGTCGAGGCGCTCTGCCGAGATGCCCGCCAGCTTGAATCGATAGAAGCCACGACCGCCGGCATTCGGGTAGAACCAGCGTGCGCCATCGAGCTTCAAGGTCGCGCGCTCGCTCGTGAGAAGCATCCGCTTCTCCTTCGTGCCGTCGCCGGCGCCGTATCGGATCACGAGCGGCACCGGCCAGAGCTGGGCCGTTGGCTTGGCGTCCGCGTCGGAGAAGTACCGCGTCTGAGCGAGCGTGATCTCGAGGCCGCCGTCGCTCTCGCGGGCCTCGCACTCGACGAGCGGATGACCGGGCTCCTTGATCCAGGCGTTGGCGATCGTGGTGACGTCCTGGCCCGACGCTGCGTCGAGCTCGCGCCAGAAGTCATCGGCCGAAGCGTTCGCCTCCGCGTAGCGGCGCAGGTACGAGCGCACGCCCTCGCGGAAGACGTCCTCGCCGAGATAGCCCTCGATCATCCGCAAGACCGCCGCGCCTTTGGTGTAGGTGATCGCGTCGAACCGCTCCGAAGCCTCCTCGGCGTTCTTCGCCTCGACGGAGATCGGATGCGTGGACGCGAGCGCATCCAGGTTGAACGCGCTGGCGTTCTGGGCGACGAAGTCGCGCCAGAAGCCCCACTCCGGGTTCAGCGCCGCCGTGGCCTTCTCGCCGACGAAACTCGCGAAGGATTCGTTCAGCCACAGGTCGGTCCACCACTTCATCGTCACGAGGTCGCCCCACCACATGTGGGTCAGCTCGTGCGCCGCGGTGGAGAAGATCCCCTTGAACGTGCCGATCGACGCGTTTCTCTTGTCGGCCGCGAGGAGCCGCGTCCGGTACGTGATCGCGCCGGGGTTCTCCATCGCGCCGGCCTCGAAGTCCGGGATGCCGATCGCATCGACCTTGATGTACGGGTACGGGATGTCGGTGTACTTCTCGAGGTAGGAGAGGGAGCGGACGTGGGCGTCCCGCGCGTAGATGCCCTGCTCCGCGAGCCCGGGCGGGAGCCACACGCGCGTCGGGACGCCGCTTGGCGTCCGTGCCTCCTCGGTCGACTCGTAAGGGCCGACGGTGAAGGCGAGGAGGTACGGCGAGATCCTCGGGGTCTCGACGAATCGGGTCCGGGCGCGCCCGTCCGGGAGCGCCTCGGCCTTCTGGATCGGCATGTTCGCGATCGCCGCAAGGCCCGCGGGATGGATCAGCTCGAGCGCGAAGCGCGCCTTGAACTCGGGCTCGTCGAAGCACGGATACGCGCG
>DASYSC010000007.1:0-3811 GCA_036003765.1 Candidatus Limnocylindria bacterium | reverse complement strand
CCGCGACGGCGACTCATTCTCGGGCGTATCGCCAGCCGCTGACGCCACGCCCACATAGACTCGTCAGCGAGTGTTCGCACGAGGGGTGCGCGGCCCCGGACCCGGATCCATCAACCCGCTCCTGCTCATCGGTCTCCTGCTATTGGCGTACGCCTGGCTGACCGGGGGCTTGGTCGCGCCGATCCAGCGCGCCGCGCAGCAGCCGACGCTCTTCCTCGGGTTCGTTATCGCGATCCTCCTCGGCATCACTGTCCACGAGTTCATGCATGCATACGTGGCCAACCGGCTGGGCGACGACACCGCCAGGCTCATGGGTCGGATGAGCCTGAATCCGATGGCGCATCTCGATCCATTCGGAACGCTGCTGATCGTTCTCGCCGGCTTCGGTTACGGGAAGCCTGTGCCCTTCAACGAGTCGCGCCTCCGGTCGGCAATCGGAGTGAGCGCGGTCGCGCTCGCCGGTCCGTTCGCGAACCTCGTCCTCGCGGCGCTGTGCGCGGTCCCCCTCCGGTTCGGCGGCGCCGACCTCTTGGGCGGCGCGTACGAGCAGATCCTCGGTCAGATCGTGCTTTGGAACTGCGTGCTGGCGGTCTTCAATCTGATCCCGATCCCGCCGCTGGATGGCTCCAACGTCGTCTATGGACTCCTGCCAACGCAGCAGCGATTCACCTGGCGCAGCTACCAGCAATACGGCCCGATCCTCTTGCTGCTGCTCCTCTTCTTCGGTGCGCGGATATTGAGCACGCTGGTGTTCGAGCCTGCCGTATTCCTTGCGCGGCTCTTCGCCGGCCCCGGTTTCTGAGTCCGATGCTCCACCGTGTCCAGCAGACGGTCCGCTATCTCGGTGCGGCCGGCGCTGACGACCGCCACGCGATGGAGACAGCGCGCATCCTGCGCGCGCTCGGCGCGGACCATGAGCTCATCGTCGCGGGACTACTCCACGACCGCGCGAAGCCGCCTGGTACACGGCTCTGGCATCGCGTCGCGGGCGTCCTGCTCTGGCGCTTCGCGCCGCGCGTGCGGGCGCGCCTCGCGCGCGGCGATTCGAGGTTCGCGCGGTATCTCGACCACGCCCGCCGTAGCGCCGAGCTCGCGCAAGCCGACGGCGCGTCCGACCGGGTCGTGCGCCTCATCGCCCGCCACCATGACCGCCCGCTCGCGGACGACGAGCTGCTCCTGGCGCGCGCCGACCGCGAGGCGCTGCCGTGATGGACTCGCAGGCGCCGCGTGTGACGGTCGAAGGATTCGACGGCCCGCTCGATCTGCTTCTCGAGCTGGTGGAGGAGAAAAAGCTCGACATCCTCACGGTCCGTCTCGGCGATCTGGCGGATGAGTACCTCGCGCGGGTACGCGCGATGGCCGCGCTGCCAGCGGACGAGGTCTCCGCGTTCCTCGCGCTGGCCTCACGCCTCGTGCTCCTCAAGGCACGGAGCCTCCTTCCGAGCCTCGAGCCCCTGGCGGAGGAGGAGGGCGAGTCCGAGGATGAGCTTCGAGCGCGTCTGCTCGAATACGCGGTGGTGCGCGAGCGCGCGAGCGCGCTCGGCGCGCGGCTGCGTGCGGGCGAGCGAGCGTTCCACCGCGAAGGCGGGACGATCGAGCTGCCACCTCGGGGCGGAGAGGTGGACGCGCTCGCGTCGGCCTGGTCGCGGGTCCTCGCCCTCGCGGCGCGACAGCGTGAGGAGGACATCGTCGCGCCGGCGGAGCGCTACTCGGTCGAGCAGCGCACCGCGGAGATCGAGGCGCTCGTGGGCGCGCAGGAGCGAGTGACCTTCGCTACGCTCCTCGCCGAAGCGCCGAACGTGGAGTTCGCCGTCGTCACCTTCATCGCGCTGCTGGACCTCTACCGCCGCGGCGAGATCGACCTGTCGCAGGACGAGCTCTTCGGCAACATCCTCATAACTTGGAGGCAACGGGGATCCGCTCAGAGCTAGCGAACGCCATCGAGGCCGTGCTCTTCGTCGCGGAGAAGCCCGTCGGGCGGGGCGAGCTCGCGCGCATCGTCGGCGGGACGCCCCGCGCGATCGAGAACGCGCTCGCCGAGCTCGGCGCGTCCTACGAGGGCACGGGCCTGCGGCTCCAGCGGTCGGGAGATGAATGGCAGATCGTCACCGCCACCGAGCACGCGTCGCAGGTCGCCGCCTACCTCGGCGCGGACCGTCTGCGCCTCTCGGCGGCCTCGCTCGAGACCCTGTCCGTCGTGGCGTACCGGCAGCCGGTGACTCGGGCGGAGGTCGAGGCGATCCGCGGCGTGAACTGCGACCAGACGATCTATACGCTGGCCTCCCGGCGGCTCATCGAGGAACGGGGTCGCAAAGAAGCCCCGGGTCGGCCCATTCTGTACGGGACGACATGGGAGTTCCTCGAATGCTTCGGTCTGCAAAGCCTCGACGACCTGCCGCGCGCGCTCAGTCCCGAAGGCCAGCTCCTCGAGAGCGCGGAGGCGACGCAAGGCGAGCGGGCATGATCCGGTTGCAGAAGGTGCTCGCCGATCGTGGCGTCGCGTCACGGCGCGCGGCGGAGGAGCTGATGCGCGAGGGCCGCGTGAAAGTCGAGGGCCAGGTCATCCGCGAGCTCGGGACGCGCGTGGCGCCCGACGCGCGGATCGAGGTCGACGGTCACGGGATCGCGCCCGCCCCCCGGCACCGCTATGTGCTGCTGAACAAGCCGTCCGGCGTCGTCTCGACGGCGCGCGACGAGCGCGGCCGACGGAGCGTGGTGGATCTCCTCGGCGCCCGCGAGCGCCTCTATCCGGTCGGACGACTTGACGCCGACTCCGAAGGCCTGCTCCTGCTCACCAACGACGGCGTATGGGCCGAGCGCGTCCTTCATCCGCGGCACGGACACGAGCGGGAGTACGAGGTCGTCGTTGCCGGTGCCGCAAGCGAAGCTGCGCTCGGTGCGCTGCGCCGCGGGATCGCGCTCGAGGAGGGCGTGGCGCGCGCGACACGTGTGGCGCTCGCCTCGCGCGGCGGCCGTGGCTCCGTTCTGCGGATGGTGTTGCGGACGGGATGGAAGCGCCAGGTGCGACGCATGTGCGCCGCGGTTGGTCTGCGGGTGACCGGGCTCCGACGCATCCGGATGGGGCCGCTGCTCCTCGGTCGACTGCGGCCGGGCGCATGGCGAGAGCTCACGCCTGCCGAGATCCGTGCGCTGGGAGGCGCCTGATGGCGACGCCGCGCCGGGTGGCCATCGACGGTCCCGCGGGCGCGGGGAAGAGCACGATCGGCGCGCTCGTCGCTGAGCGGCTCGGGTACCTCTACCTTGACACCGGCGCGATGTACCGCGCGGTCGCGCTCGCCGGGCTCCGGCGCGGGATCGATCCCGACGATGGACCGCGCTTGACGGATCTCGCCCGAGAGCTCCGCATCGCGATCGGACCACCAACAGTCCGCGATGGCCGCCCCTACACCGTCCTTCTCGATGGCGCGGACGTGACCTGGCCGATCCGGAGCCCGGAGGTCGATCGGATCGTCTCGCAGGTGGCACGCGTGCCGTACGTGCGCGACGTGATGGTCGAGCAGCAGCGTGCCATCGCTGACCGAGGGCGGATCGTGATGGTCGGCCGCGACATCGGGACGATCGTGCTCCCGAACGCCGAGCGGAAAGTCTTCCTCACCGCCTCCGCCGCCGAGCGCGCACGCCGACGTGAGGAGGAGCTCGCCGCACGCGGTGAGAAACGCACGCGCCAGGATCTGCTGGCGGAGATCCTTCGACGCGACGAGCTCGACAGCAAGCGCACCGTCGCACCGCTTCGTGCCGCGGACGACGCGATCGTTGTAGAGACGGACGGCCTCTCGGTGCGCGAGGCCCT
>DASYSC010000006.1:0-9809 GCA_036003765.1 Candidatus Limnocylindria bacterium | reverse complement strand
AGTTGCGAGGAGTTGTCCCCAGTACGAGAGGACCGGGATGAGCGGACCGATGGTGTACGAGTTGTCCTGCCAAGGGCACCGCTCGGTAGCTATGTCCGTTCCGGATAACCGCTGAAAGCATCTAAGTGGGAAGCCGACCTCAAGATGAGCTCACCCTCTGGGTAACCAGGTAAGACCGCACGTAGATAACGTGTTTGATAGGCGGCGGGTGGAAGGATCGCAAGATCTGGAGCTGAGCCGTACTAACGGTCGAGGGCTTGACCTAATTTCAGCACCCAGCCGGGCCAACGACGGTCCGGCGCGGTACGAACGATCTCGTTCGTCTTCCTCTTCTGGTCACCGTCGAACGTTCGAGAGGCCTCCGCTTTTTGTGGAGGCCTCTTCTTTTTGCGCGGCGCAGATGTAGTGTGCCGCGAGGGGACGTCGGCGCACCGACGCCCACGGGGAGGAGTCGCGATGAGCGACAACCGCACCATCATCGAACGATTCGCGCAGGCCATTGGCGCGAACGACACGGAGGCCCAGGAGCGCTTGCTGGCGGACGACATCGTCGAAACCTACCCGCAGTCCGGCGAGATCATCCGCGGAAAGGCCAACCGGCGCGGGATCATCGAGAACTATCCGGGAGGCACACCGCGAGAGACTTCGGAGGCAGGTTCAAGCGCACCTGCGTTCGAGATCACCGGAGCCGGAGATCAGTTCACCGCAGTCAGCCAGATCACCTATCCGAACGGCGAGACGTGGCGCTACATCGGGCTGATCCAGGTCCGTGACGGAAAGATCGCGCGGATCACTTCGTACTTCGCGGCGCCCTTCGAGGCACCGGCGTGGCGCGCGCCATATGTGGAGAAGGCTCCCGCGGAAGCACGATCGCGCTGACGTCCGCTGACAGGTGAGCGCGGCATGACGGTAGCGCGGACCGTCGACGTCGCTTCGCTCGCGTCGCTGCAAACGAGCTTTCGCGGTCAGCTGATCCTCCCGGGCGACGGTGACTACGACGCCTCGCGCGTCGTCTGGAACGGGATCGCCGACCGTTATCCCGCGATCGTCGCGCGCTGCACGCGGGTCGACGACGTCATCGCCGCACTGCGTTTCGCGCGCGAGCGCGATCTATCGATCGCGGTCCGCGGCGGCGGCCACAGCGTGGCCGGTTTCTCAACCTGCGACGGCGGCATGATCATCGACCTCTCCGGGATGCGAGCCGTGCAGGTTGATCCCAATGCGCGGACGGCGCGGGTCGAGGGCGGCGCGCTTCTCGAGCAGCTCGACGAGGCCGCGCAGGAGTACGGCCTCGCGTGTCCGGTAGGCGTTGTCGGACACACCGGTGTCGGCGGGCTCACGCTAGGCGGTGGGATGGGCCGCCTCGAGCGCAAACACGGGTACACCATAGACAACCTGCTCTCGGTCAATGTCGTGACCGCGGACGGTGTCGTCCGGCATGTGAGCGACGAAGACGACCCCGAGCTGTTCTGGGGTCTGCGCGGCGCCGGCGCGAACTTTGGCATCGTCACGGCGTTCGAATTTCGCCTGCACCCCGTCGGGCCCGAAGTAACGAGCGGAGCCGTGGTCTTTCCGATCGAGCGCGCCCGAGAGGTGGCCGCTATCTACCGGGATATGGCCCGCTCGGCTCCACTCAACATGCACCTCGGATTGGGCTTTGCCACGGCGCCCGCAGGCCGTGTTTCGACGCCTCAGCTGGAGGGTAGGGCGACAGTCGCGATCAGCTCGATGCACTTCGGCGATCAAAAGGAAGCGGAGCGGGACCTTCGGCGGGTCCGTCGCGAGATAGAGCCGCTTGTCGATACGTTCGCCGCAACGACCTACCTCGCCGTACAGCGGATGAGCGACGAAGAGATGGCCTGGGGCAAGCGCTTCTACATGAAAGGCGCCTTCCTGGACGAGCTGTCGGACGCAGCCGTGGATCGAGCGGTGGAGCACATCTCGATCTCGCCAGGCGATTGCTCGATCGGCCTTTGGGCCCAGGGCGGCGCGACGGCAAACGTCGCCGAGGACGCGATGGCCTTTACGGGTCGCGGAGCGGCGTTCTGGCTGGGTGCCGAGGCCTTCTGGGTCGAGAAGGAGCGAGATAGCGAGTACGTCGCGTGGGGCCGCGCCGCGATGGCCGCGCTCAAACCGTTCACGAGGACCGGTCAGTATGTGAACGATGTCGTCGAGCAGGGCGATGACGTCGTCCGCGGGATCTATGGCGACGCGAAATATGAACGTCTGCGGGCGCTCAAACGGGCGCACGATCCCGACAACGTCTTCCGGCTGAACCAGAACATCCGCCCGTAAGGGTTGCCGGCAGGTGGCGGCCTCGCTAAAATCGAGACCTCGGTCCTTGGAGCGGCGGGGTCACACCTGTTCCCATCCCGAACACAGCAGTTAAGCCCGCCAGCGCCGAAGATACTCGGGACGTCGGTCCCCGGGAAAATAGGTCAGGGCCGGGATTAAAACGACTCGGCGCGCAAGCGCTCGGGTCGTTTTGTTTTTCCGCACCTAGTGCGGCAGCCCCTTTGCCCGCACGACTTCACGCGATCCGGAACCTAAGTTCTCCAGCTTTGTACTGGGTATGGCCGCCCCGGATGGCTTGGCGGACGCTGGCGGAGGAATCACCGAGATGCAGTCGCGCGCGTGGCAATTGCATCGGCCGATGGCCCTCAGTGCCGCCGTTGTCTCCCTCTCCCTGATCGCGTGCGGGTCGAGCTCGCAGTCGGCTTCGGGCTCATCCCCTTCGCCGACGCCTACCCTGACCACCTTCGCCCTGATGGGAGACTCGGGCATGCACATCAAGAGCGCGGGGCTCGTGCTCGCCGTCCTCGATTCAAGTCACGTCAAGATCCGAGTCGACCCCGGAAATCAGGGGCAGCAGGCGGCGATCGACAACGCTGTCATTCTGCTGCGGTCGTCCCCAGGTCTAACCGTGTTCGTCTGGGCGAGCGTTGGCGAGCTCATACCCGGTCCAAGCGCAACGAGCATGTCCGACCTAAAGGTCGGCGAGCACGTCACCTTCGCGTTCGACCAGAGAACCCGAGATCCCAGCGACGGGTCCTACCTCACCGGGGTCATCGGTCGATCGCGTCCCACGAGTTAACCCCGCCGCTTTTCGCGCTGATTTCGGCGGCCGCAAGCGCCGGCCGCACTCATTCACGTGGTCGAGCATCCCCGGCTCGCGCTACGCCGCATCCCACCGGACCCGGTCCAGTTCCAGGTCATCTTCGGATCATTGCTCGGAGACTGCCGGCTGGTCGGGCTCCCTCGCCAGCGTCGGCTGCGCATCGCGCATAGCGACCGACGCAGCGACTACGTCCGCTGGAAGTACGACCGGCTGGGCGCGTTCGCCGCGGACGCACCGGAAGAGCGCGACGGGCTCGTCCAGTTCGAGACCATCGCACACCCGCTCTTCGACGACCTGGCGCGAATCTTCGCGAGCCGGTACTCACGCCACGACGCGATCGTCAGGCTGCTGCGGCCCCTGGGGCTTGCGGTCTGGCTCGCCGACGTCGGGAGGCTCGAGCTGCGCACGGAGTCCTTCCTCCCGCAGCAGCGCGTCCTGGCTCTGGCGAGTTAGTTAGGCGGCTGCGGGAACGCGCGCCGCAGGCAGCGTCGTGACCGCGGTCCGGATCGCGACGGAGAGCTGCCGGCGAAGATTTTGGATCGCACGTCCGTGCAGCTGGCACGCGCGGGCTTCGCTGATCCCCATCCGCTGCCCCGTTTCACGGAGGGTCAGCGACTGGCCGTAGTAGCGCTCGAGGACCTCGCGCTGACGCGGTGGCAAGCAGGCCATCGCGGAGCGCACACGCGTGCGGAGATCCTCCGCCTCGTAGCGCTCCGCGAGTTCGTCCTGCTCCGCTCCTCCGTGGTAACCGTTCTCGATGAGCTCATCGAGCGACACGGTCCCGAGGTAGGAGCCCTCCTCCCCCTGCGCCGCGGCCTCGCGCTGGCGCCGACGGTCCGCCCGTCCGAGTTCGTCCACGCGGCGCACCTCGTCGAGGACGGCGCCACGGATACGCAAGCTCGCATAGCCCTCGAAGGGAACCTCGCGCTCGGGCTGAAATCGGTCGACGGCGTCGATCAGCCCGATGAGTGCCGCCGACTCGAGGTCGTCAGGCCCGGCCACCGCGCCGACCGGCACATTCATGCCGTGCGCGATCCGCGTGGCTAGCGGCACGTAACGCTCGATGAGCGCGCAACGTGCCACGGGGTCGCCCTCGCGACACCTAGCCCAGAGTTGGGCCGAATCCGCCAAGATCCCCCTCCGCACCGTCGCGCGTCCACCAGAAACCTCGTCGAGGTCCCGCCCCTCTCCGCGCGGCGGTTCGCGAACTGTGCGCGTGGCGAGGACCGCGGTTAATCCCCGTTCAGGTCCATTTCGGATACCCACTCGGTAACCGGCCATTCCGGCGCCTGACGGGCATACAGGCGCCCCATCCACAGGCCGGTACCCGATCGGACCGTTAGCCCCTCCGCCAGGTCCAAAAACGAAGCGCCTACTCCGAGAATGCCACCAGATGTAGGCGCGTAACCGCTCCGACCGGGTACAGAATGACTAGCCTATTCGATCAGTCGCCGCCTTAAGGCTAGGACCACCGCATGGGTGCGATCGGTCGCGCCGAGCTTCGCAATGAGCGTCTGGACGCCCTTCTTGACGGTGTCCTCGGCGAGCACCATGGCCCGGGCGATCTCCTTGTTGGTGTACCCCTCCGCAAGGTAACGAAGCACCTCGAGCTCGCGCGGCGTGAGAGGCTCACGCACCGGGACGGCCGCCCCAGGCTCAGCCTCGTCTTCGGTTCCAGTGGCCTCCTCGGGTTCGGGCTGTTCGGCGGTGGGCATCGCCTCGGCGGAGCGGCTCAGCGCGTGTGCCTCTGCCGGCCCGAGCGCCGTCAGCCCCTGGACGGCCGCCTGGAGCGCCGCGACCACTTGGGAGGAGGGAGCGTCCTTCGAGACATACCCGTTCGCCCCGGCACGTAGTACCGCCCGGATCACCTCGGGCGTCCGCTCGACGCTGAAAGCGATGATCGGCACCGACGAGGAGACCTCGCGGATGCGCTCGACCGCCTCCGGGCCGACGGCATCCGGAAGGCCCAGGTCGAGGAGAACGACGTCCGGCTCGTTTTCGCGGACGAGGTCCAGTGCCTCCGCACACGTCGCGGTGATCCCCGCGATCACGAGGCCTTCGCGTTCGAGCAGTGCCCGGACGCCGAGCCTCATCACGGGGTGGTCCTCCACCGCGAGGACCCGGATACCGACAGCGCGCCTGGACGCTGCCTCGAGGTCAGCGTGCCCTAAGAGCCCCAGCGCGTCCACCGCGCGCGCGGCGATGTCGGACTCCTTCGCCTCATACGGCCGCCCGTGGCGGGCGAGCCCTACCCGAACCGTCGCACCGGGTGCCGGTTCGACCTTGGCGCTCGCCTCGAGGGCCGCCTCGCGGCACTCCTTGTCGTCGGCGTGTAGGGCGAGCAGCCGCCCATCGTTCGCCCGGACAGCCACGGCGTGGTGGCCGAAGGAGGTGGCCGCGGTCCGCGCGGCGGCATCGCCCTCGTTCGCCGCCGCGTGGCGGAGCACATCCTCGAGCGCGACCTCGGACCGTCGCTGGCGCTCGAGCTCGTCGATGCGATTCACCGCGCTGAGCGCGCGGCCGACGTCGACGGCGATCGCGTCCAAGACCTCGAGCTTCTCGTCAAATCCGCCGACGCCGGTGGGGCGCTTTACGTTGAGGACGCCGATGACCTCGTCGCCTGACCGGAGTGGCATGACTACGGCCTCGCCCGCCTGTAGATCGCTGCCGCGGAAGCGCTCTTCGTCGACCGGACCCCGAAGGAAGATCCGCTCGCCCCGGCTCGCGACCCAGCCCGCGATCCCCTCGTCGACGCGCTGCCTATGCCCAAGGGGTACTCCGAGCCCGACCGAGGCCCGGACTCGAAGCTCGTTGCCCTCGACGAGCATGATCGATGTCCCGGCCGCACCGATGCGCATCGCGATCTCTTCCGCGGCGCGTGCCAGAAGCGCGGACGCGTCCCGCGTTTCTTCAAGCCCGCCAAGCAGATGCTCGAGCATTGCGACCCGGTCCATTTGTCGGAGGCTGTCGTGACGGGCTTCCGCGATCGAACGTCCATCGCCCACGCTCATCGCCAGGAGCTCCGCAGCCGCGGAGGCGGTGGCCAGCTCGACCGTGTCAAAAGGCACTTCGTGCCGCAGCGCGCAGAGGAGCGCTTCACCTTCGGGTAGGTCGATCCGCGTGAGGAGCGCGTAGGCGGCCTGGTCGTCCCAGCGTCCGGCGGCTATGGCGACACCGGTGGGTGTTCCGCCGAGCGCGCGGACGACGGCGTCGGCGTCGAAGATGGAGCGCCAATCTGTGTCAGGTGAGATGTCGTGGGCGAAGACAGTGGAGAGAGTGTCGGCGGCAGTGAGAAGGACCGCCGCTCCCTCAGCGCGAAGAAGTGCGGCGATATGGGAGAGTCGCTCGGGCCAGCGCGCCGTCGAGTTGACGGTGTCCCTCCGTCGCCACCTGCGTTTGCCGAAGTCTAGACCTGGGGTCCGTGCGTCCATCCACTGGGGGGTTCGAGGGGGCACAGCCCCTCGACCGTGGCACGTCGTTTGCCCGCTCGCCTGGAGATGGCCGTCGGTCCGAAGACGATGGAAGAGCTCCTCGCGGGAGTCGAGGCCGACGAGCATGCGCTTCGCCCGCTGCGTCCGGGAGAGGTCGTCGAAGGCGTCGTCGCGTCGGTCAGTGGCGACGAAGTCCTTGTCGATCTCGGTGGACGCTCGGCGGGCGTTCTCCCGCTCCGTGAGGCCAGCGACGAGGGGTTGAGCGTCGAGGTGGGAGAGCACATCCTCGCCGCGGTCGTCCACCCCGAAGGACCGGACGGGCGCGCGGTGCTGTCGATGCGGCGTGCGCGCAATCGGCGTCAGTGGTCGAGGATGAGCGAGCTCACAAAGAGCGGCGAGCTCGTCGAAGCCGAGGTGGTGGAAGCGAATCGCGGCGGTCTGGTGGTGGATGTCGGGATCCGCGGGTTCGTCCCGCTCTCACAGCTGGCCTCAGTCGGGGGGCTCCGCCCCCCGGCCCCCGGACTCGCGAACGCGATACCGGACGCTCTACGCGCGTTCGTCGGCAAGCGGTTGCCGCTGAAGGTCATCGAGGCGGATCAGCGCCGCGACCGCCTGATCTTGTCGGAGAAAGCCGCGGCACAGGAGGTGCGCCGGCGGCGAAAGGAAGAGGCATCGCTACGGCTCAGCGAAGGTGAGGTGCTGGATGGGACGGTCGCGAGCGTCACGACCTTCGGGCTTTTCGTCGATGTCGGCGTCGCGGATGGGCTCGTCCACCGGTCGGAGATCACCTGGGACAAAGGTGTCGAGCCCACCTCTCTATATCGACCCGGCGACGCTGTGCGTGTGCTCGTCACGGCCGTCGATCGCGAGCGGGGCAGGATCTCGCTTTCGATCAAGCGCCTTGAGGAGGACCCGTGGGCCCGCGCGCTCCGCGAGTTGCAGGTCGGGGCCGATGTGGAAGCGACGATCATGCGTGTGATGCCCTACGGGGCGTTCGCTCGGGTCCCGAGCGGCATAGAGGGTTTGATCCACGTGAGCGAGATCGCGTCCCGTAATGTGGCGTCCCTGACCGGGTTAGTCCGGCCGGGGGAAGTTGTACGTGTACGTGTGGTGGCTATCGACCCGGAGCGGAGACGCTTATCGCTCTCGATGCGTCAAGCCTCTGGAAATGTCGTGTACGAAACGCGGACAGCGAGCGATGCGAACGTATAATCGGAACCAGATGACGCCTGGGCCGATATACCTTTAGAAGACACGCGAAATGGGACCGTTTGACCGCTTCAACGACCGCGCCAAGAGAGTCCTCGCGCTCGCCCAGGACGAGGCCATCCGTTTCAACCACAACTACATAGGAACGGAGCATCTCCTTCTCGGCCTGGTGCGCGAGGGCGAAGGTGTGGCGGCGCGCGTACTCGATTCCTTAGGAGTTGAGCTTTCCAAGGTGCGCACGGCCGTCGAGTTCATCATCGGCCGAGGCGACTCCACGACCTCCCCGAGCGAGATCACGCTGTCGCCCCGCACCAAGAAGGTCATCGAGCTCGCGATCGACGAGGCGCGCAAGCTCGGCCACAGCCATGTCGGCACGGAGCATCTCCTCCTCGGGCTCGTCCGGGAGGGCGAGGGCATCGCCTCGGGCGTGCTTGAGTCGCTCGGCGTATCGCTCGAGAAGGTCCGGCACCAGGTCATCGCGACGCTCGGCCAGCAGCACCCGCAGGCAGCCGAGGCGGCGACCGCTGGCGGCAAGTCGGCGAGCTCGAAGACTCCGACGCTGGACCAGCTCGGCGTGAACCTCACGGCGATGGCCAAGGCGAGCCAGCTCGATCCGGTCATCGGCCGCGAGAAGGAGATCGAGCGCGTCATCCAGATCCTGAGCCGGCGCACCAAGAACAACCCCGCGCTCATCGGCGAGCCCGGCGTCGGCAAGACCGCCATCGCCGAGGGCCTCGCGCACCGCATCGTGAAGGGCGACGTGCCCGAGACGCTACAGGGCAAGCGCGTGCTCACTCTCGACATCGGCTCGCTCGTCGCAGGCACGAAGTACCGCGGTGAGTTCGAGGAGCGCCTCAAGAAGATCATCGAGGAACTACGTCACGCGCACGACGTCATCCTCTTCATCGACGAGCTGCATACGCTCGTCGGCGCAGGCGCCGCGGAAGGGGCCGTCGACGCCGCGAACATCCTCAAGCCATCGCTCGCGCGCGGCGAGCTGCAGTGCATCGGTGCGACGACGCTCGACGAGTTCCGCAAGTACATCGAGCGCGACGCCGCGCTGGAGCGCCGGTTCCAGCCGGTCATGGTCGAGGAGCCCTCGATCGAGGAGACCGTCGCGATCCTCATGGGGATCCGCTCGCGGTACGAGGACCACCACAAGGTCTCGATCACCGACGATGCCGTGAAGGCTTCGGCGGAGCTCTCGTCCCGCTACATCACCGACCGGTTCCTGCCGGACAAGGCCATCGACCTCATGGACGAGGCCGCGAGCCGTGTTCGCCTCCGCTACTCCACCGTTCCGACCGACGTGAAGGAAGCCCAGAAAGAGCTCGACCGCGTCGTCACCGAGAAAGAGCAGGCCATGGAGGCGCAGCAATACGAGCTCGCCTCGACCCTGCGCCAGCAGGAGCGGGCGCAGCAGGACAAGCTGCAGCAGGCCAAGGCCGACTGGCTCCTTGCGCAGTCGCAAAAGCGCCCCGAGGTGACCGACGAGGACATCGCCGAGGTCGTCTCGATGTGGACCGGTATCCCGGTCCGCCGCCTCGCCGAAGAGGAGACGCAGAAGCTTCTCAAGATGGAGGAGGCGCTCCACGCCAAGGTCATCGGCCAGGAGGTCGCCGTCACGACGATCTCACGAGCCGTGCGCCGCGCGCGCGCCGGTTTGAAGGATCCGCGCAGGCCGATCGGCGTGTTCTTCTTCGTCGGCCCCACAGGTACCGGCAAGACGCACCTGGCCCGCCAGCTGGCCGAGTTCATGTTCGGCAGCCAGGACAACGTGGTGAAGATCGACATGTCCGACTACATGGAGCGGCACAACGTGTCGCGTCTCGTCGGATCGCCGCCCGGCTACGTCGGGTACGAGGAGGGCGGCCAGCTCACCGAGACGGTGCGACGCAAGTCCTACTGTGTGATCCTCCTCGACGAGATCGAGAAGGCCCATCCGGAGGTCTTCAACATCCTGCTGCAGATCTTCGACGAAGGCCGTCTGGCGGACGCGAAGGGCCGCACGGTCGACTTCCGCAACACCATCATCATCATGACCAGCAACC
>DASYSC010000005.1:0-11388 GCA_036003765.1 Candidatus Limnocylindria bacterium | reverse complement strand
CCGCGTCGAGCACCTTGGCGCCGAGCTCCCGAAGCATCGCGCCGACCGTAGACTTCCCCGCCCCCATCGGTCCGGTGAGGCCGATCACGAACGCCGTCACTCGCTCTTCTCGCTCTCTTTCGCCCACTCGTCGTAGAGCGTCCGCAGATCGCGTTCGAGCGACGCGTACTCCTCGCCCACACGACGCGTCTCCATGTAATTCCCGCTTTGCGCGATCTGGCTGACCTTCTCCGAAAGCTGGCGGAGCTGAAGCTCCATGGCCTCGATCCGCGCCTCCAGCGCCCGCATACCTTCGACCCGCCGTACCGCCGACGCCGGCGCCCCCGATCTTCCCGCGCCGCGGGTCCTGTCCCGGCTCCGGGATCGCTCGCTCCGCGCACCCTCCCCAGTACTCCGCGACCGCTTCGCGGTCGCGGAACTGGGTCCCCGGGGCACCCGCGCGTCGCGAGCGACTCCCTGCGCCGTGCCACCCCCGGCGCCGGCTCCTTGCCGATCGGGCATCGGCAGCTCGGCGCCGGAGGCTCGCAGGCGCTGGAGGCCTGACCAGTTCCCTTCAAACCGCTTCAGCACGCCAGCTTCGATTGGCCAGATCTCTGTCGCGAGCTTGTCGATGAAGTACCTGTCGTGGCTGACGAATATGAGTGCGCCCTCGAAGCTTCCGAGGACCGCTTCCAGCTGCTCGCGAGCGAGAAGATCGAGATGGTTCGTCGGTTCGTCCAGCACAAGAAGATTGGCGTGTCGCGCGGCAAGTCGGGCCAAGGCAAGGCGACTTCTCTCTCCGCCCGACAAGACTCCAACGCTCTTGAAGACGTCCTCGCCTCTGAAAAGGAAGCGCGCGAGATGGTCGCGAGCCTCGGCGTCGTTCATTCCGCTGGCCACCTTCATCGCGTCGAGCACGGTGTCATCGCCGCCCAGCTCCAGCTGCGCCTGCGCAAGAAAACCCACGCGGGCGGTTGGCGCGGACTGCACGTAACCCTCGAGCGCGGCGAGATCGCCTACGAGAGTGCGGACCAGCGTGGTCTTACCGGCCCCGTTCGGCCCGACGACCGCGATCCGGGCATCGCGGGCGATGCGCAGCATCCCGGTGCGGACGAGCGGCTCGCCGTAGCCGACAGCGAGCGGCGTCGTCTGAACGACGGTGTCACCGGCCAGGTGTGCGGCCTCGAGGCGCCAGCCGTGCTGCGCTTTCCGCTCCGGCGCATCGATCCGTTCCACCCGTGCGAGCTTCTTCGCGCGCCCGCGCGCTTCCCTCGAACGCTGGCCCGCGCCATAGCGGCGGATGAACTCCTCGGTCCGAGCGATGTCCTCGGCCTGGCGCGACGCGGCCTTCTCCGTCGCGGCCTCGCGGTCGGCGCGCTGCCGCGCGTACGAGGAATAGCCGCCGCGGTATTCGGCTACGGTGTTGCGCTCGAACGAAAGCGTTCGGCTGGTGACGCGATCGAGGAACCATCGGTCATGCGAGGAGACCAAGGTGGTTTCGTCTTGCTCGATCAAGAATCGCTCGAGCCATTCGAGCGCCGCGACATCGAGATGGTTCGTCGGCTCGTCGAGCAACAAGAGATCGGGGTCGTCGAGCAGGAGCCGCGCGAGCCCGAGCCGCGTGCGCTCCCCGCCTGAGAGCGTGCGCACATCCCGCTCGCGAAGCGCGCCGAGCCCCAGGCCGGCGAGGACACGACCGACGGTCGCGTCGAAGTCATATCCGCCGGCGTGATCGAAGTGGTGCTGCACGTTGGCGTACCGCTCGAGCAGGTCGTGGTCGCCGGTGGCCAGCCTTGGCTCGAGCGCGTGCATTTCTGCCTCGAGCTCGCGAAGGTGCGCCGCCGCGCCGCGCGCGTGTTCCTCGACCGTCCCAGCGGCGTCGGCGACTACCTCCTGCTCGAGGAAGCCAATGCGCGTCCCGCGGGCGAGCGCGACGTTTCCGGCATCCGCGGTATCGAGTCCGGCTGCGATGCGGAGCAGCGTGGTCTTGCCGACACCGTTGGGACCGACGAGCCCGACGCGGTCGCCGTGCGCGAGCCGGAACGAGATGTCGCTGAAGACGAGCCGCTCGCCGAAGCGTTTCGCGACCGCTTGGACCGACAGGACGCTCATGGCATCCGGGGAAGCCAGCGCGGAACGTTCGCGCGGTACGCCCGGTATTCGTCACCGAACGTCCGCTCGAGCGATGGCTCCTCCCACAGGATCACGAACAGATGCCACACCACCACGAGTACGGCGAGGTAACCAAGGAGCGGCAGCGAGCCGAAAAGGATCGCCTCCCCGAAGACGATCGACCCCACGCCCAGATACATCGGATTACGCACGAGGCGATATGGGCCGATCGCGACGAAACGACGTGGCGCATCCCACGGCGCGGGCGTTCCGCGGCCCCTAGTCGCGAACAACGTCACGCACCAGGCGGAGATGCCCAGCCCAAGGACGAGCGGCACGATTCCAACGAGCGCGACGCCGGTCGGCCACGACACGGGCTGCACGATGAGCCAGGGGAGGACCACCGCGACGAGGCCAGGAAGGATCGCGACCGAGATCAGCGAACGGAGAACGATCATCGGCGGGACGCCCGCTGGCAGCGCGCGCACTGGAACGTGCCGCGGCCGCCCACCACGGTGCGAACGATCGCGCGGCCACACCTCGGGCAGGGCTCCCCCCCGCGAGCGTAGACCTGGAACTCGCGCTGCATCCGGCCTTCGTTGCCGCGCGCGTCGACGTAATCGCGACGTGACGCGCCGCCCAGACGGATGCCCTTCCGCAGGGCCCAGCGGATCGCCTCGTGCAATCGCGCGATCTCGTCGGCGCGGAGCGATCCCGCCCGCCGCTGCGGATGGATACGCGCGCGCCAGAGGGCCTCGATCGCGTAGATGTTCCCGATGCCGGCGATCGCGCGCTGGTCGAGCAACAGGACTTTGATCGCGACGCGAGGCCGCCGCCGGAGGAGCGTGCGCAGCCAGGCGACGGTGAAGCCGCGGGCGAGCGGTTCCTGCCCGAGCGAAGAATGCAGCGGACGGCGTCGGGGACCGGGGGGCAGAGCCCCCCGACCGTCGAGCGTCGCCGCATCGACCACCGCCATGCGCCCGAACTTCCGCGTGTCCGAAAAGCGAAGCACGGTCCCGTCGTCGAAGAGGATCTGACCGCGCACGTAGCGCTCGTCGACGTCGTCGACGCCGTACAGCAGCTTCCCCGTCATCCGAAGCGAGACCACCAGGGCATCGCCGCCGTCGAGATCGAAGACAACGAACTTCCCGCGCCTCCGCACGCTGCTGATCCGCCGGCCGCGCAGCCGCGCCGCCACAACCTCGGCCGGCTCGGGCTCGGTCAAACGGACCCACCGGGATTCGAAGTCGCTGATCGTCCGGTCCACGACGAGTCCCCGCAGCTGGCGCGCGATCGTCTCGACCTCGGGCAGCTCAGGCACTGGCCGCGGCGGGGACGCTCAGGCGTTCCATTTCGTCCCAGTTCGGACCGACCCGCACATCGACCACGAGCGGTACGTCGAGCTGGTACGCCGCGCTCATCTCGTCGCCCAGAAGACGCGCCATCCGCTCGACCTCGAGTCGCGGCACCTCGGCCACGAGCTCGTCGTGGACTTGAAGGACGACGCGCGCATGCAGGTCGCTCCCATGAAGGGCACGGTGCACGCGCGACATCGCGATCTTCATGATGTCCGCGGCGGTCCCCTGGATGGGCATGTTGATCGCCATACGCTCGGCCGCGTTGCGCACCGCGTTCACCGGGCTCGTCATGTCGGGGATGTAGCGCCGTCTGCCAAGCAGGGTCTCGACGTAACCCTGCTCGATGCAGAAGGCCTTCGTCTCGATGATGTACCGGCGGACCTGCGCGTAGCGCTTGAAGTATTCGTCGATGAAGCGCTGGGCTTCCTCGCGTGGCATCTGCATCCGCCACGCGAGGCCGAAATCGCTCATTCCGTAGATGATCCCGAAGTTGAGCATCTTCGCGACGTCCCGCTGTTGTCGCGTGACCTCGCTCTCCTCCACGCCGAAGCCGGCGGCGGCCGTGCGACGGTGGATGTCCGCTCCGGAACGGAATGCGTCGAGCAGCGCGGGGTCCTGCGAGACGTGCGCCAGCACGCGCAGCTCGATCTGCGAGTAGTCCGCGGCCACGAGCACCATGTCCGGCGAGCCGGCGACGAAGGCGTGGCGGATTCGCCGTCCGAGCGCGGTGCGGATCGGGATGTTCTGCAAATTTGGCCCGCGGCTCGAGAGCCGTCCGGTCGAGGCGACGGTCTGCTCGAAGGTCGTGTGGACACGCCGCGTCTCCGGGTCAACGAGTCCGCCGAGCCCTTCGGCGTATGTCGATCGGAGTTTCTCGATCTCGCGATACTCGAGGATCTTGTCGATGACCGGATGCGCGCCGCGAAGCTCCTCGAGCACCGTCGCGTCCGTCGAGAATCCCGTGCCGGTGCGCCTGCCGCGAGGGAGCTTGAGCTCGTCGAACAGAAGTGACTGCAGCTGCTTCGGCGAGTTGATGCCGAAATCGTGGCCGACGGCGTCGTAGGCCTCGCGCTCGATGCGCGCGACCTCGCGCGCGAACTCCTCGCCCAGCGAGCGCAGATATACGAGGTCCACCGCGATCCCCGCCTCCTCCATCTCGACGAGCACGTCGACGAGCGGCAGTTCGACGTCGCGGTAAAGCCGCTCCAGGCCGAGGCGCTCGAGCTCGACCGCGAACTGTTCGCCAAGGCGCGCAGCCGCCATGGCGCCCGCTCCGGCGCGCGCCAGCCGGTCTTCGAGGGTTGGCGCGCGCAGTGGATCTTTGCGGTCCGGCACCGGCAGAACCGGGACCTCGAGCTTCAATCGTTCGCCGGCGAGATCCTCGAGCGCGTGGTAGCGACGGCTCGCGTTGACGAGATAGCTCGCGATCATCGTGTCCATCGCGAGTCCGGCGAGATCCGCGCCGGCGCGCCGCAAGGCGCGGCGTGCGGTCTTGGCATCGTGTGCGGTCTTCGGGATCGTGTCATCGAGGAGAAGGTCGGCGATGGGGGCAGGCACGTCGTCGGGCGTCGGCAAGTACCACGCGCGATCGCCGACGGCGAGGCCGATCCCGACGAGCGCCGGATGGCGCCCCGTGGTGTCAACGTCGGCGTGGACCGCGAGGGCGCCGGCCGCGCGCACCGCGCGCGCGACGGCGTCGGCATCATCGACGAGTGCGGTCTCCACCGGAGGCGCGACCGCCGGTGCGGCTTCCAGGCCGAGCTGCAGCTGCCCACCGCGCGCCACCGCGCGCTGAGGCTGGCTCGGCGCGGGCGCCGCGAGGTTCTGGTCAGCGGGCGGCAGTCGCGGGACGAGACTTCGGAATTCGAGATCGCGGAACAGCTCGAGGACCGCGGCGCGGTCATAGGTCGTTCGCCGTGTGCGCTCGAGCTCGAGCGTCACGGGTAGGTCGGTCACGATCGTCGCAAGCTCCCGACTCTGGAAGACCTGGTCCTTGTTCGCGGCGAGCGCTTCGCGCAGCCGCGGCGTGTACCCGCTGAGATCGGCGTAGACGCCTTCGAGGTTCGCGTGCTCCGCGACGAGCTTCGCGGCGGTCTTATCGCCGACGCCGGGGACGCCGGGAATGTTGTCGGTCGTGTCGCCCTTAAGCGCTTTGAAGTCGACCATCTGGTCGGGCCGCAGGCCGTAGCGCTGGCGGATCATCTCTTCGTCGTAGATCACGGTGTTCTGGAAGCCCTGCCGCGTCGTCATCAGCTTCACGCGCGGTGACACCAGCTGCAGGGGATCGAGATCGCCGGACACGATGATGGTCTCGAGGCCTATGGCCTCGGCCTGTCGGGCGAGCGCTCCGATGACATCGTCGGCCTCGTACCCCGGAAGCGAGTACATCGGTACTCCGAATTTCTCGAGGAGCTGCTTCACACGTTCGAACTGCGGACGTAGCTCATCGGGCATTGGGCGGCGCGTCGCCTTGTATGTGGCGTCGCGCTCGTGTCGGAAGGTGGGAACAGGGAGGTCGAACGCCGCGGCGATGTGCTGCGGCGTGGTCTGCTCGAGCGACTTCAGGAGGATGGAAGCGAAGCCGAAAGTCGCGTTCGCGAGCTCGCCTTTGGTCGTCGTGAGTGGCGGCACGGCGAAGAACGCCCGGTAGATGAGGCTGTTCGAATCGAGAAGGACAAGGCGTTCGGTCACGGAACGAGTATCGACCGTCGGAGGCTCTGCCCCCGGCCGCCGGGCTAGGTCCCGCGGAGCCTTCGCTGGAGCACAAACGCGAGCACGCCGAAGCCGACCGCGAGCGCGAGCCAGAACCAGGGTGAGGGACCGAGCTGCGGGCGCTCCGGGAGGCCGAGCGCGCGGGCCGCCGGCCCTGGCGTGGCCGCCTCCTGACGGGCAGCCGGCGCTGCTGTCCCGGTGGCCGCCTTGGTCGCGTCAGTCTGGCCCGAGCGCTGCGCCTCGGGAGCCGGGGTCGCGCCGGGCGTGTTGATCGCGAAGCCCGCCGCGGGCGATGCCGACGCCGAGACCAGGGTCCGCTGGTCGGCCGCACCAGTCGGGCCCGCGGCGCCACCGGCGTTGGGCGCGTACGGCGCGGGGGCCGCCGCGGGGGCGGCTGCGCCGCCACCGGTGCCGGAGGGCGCACCGGCGAGCAACGCAGAGGCCACGAAGAGGAAGAGCGCGGCAGCGCTGGCCAGGGTCGCGAGCGTGCGGATCGGCGCGAGCCAGAACGGCACGGAGACACGAGGCACGAGGGACCGTGAAGGGACCGGAGCCGGTAGCGCCGCGATGAGGCGCGCCGTCCCGCGGAGCTCCGCGAGCCGCGTTCGGCAGACCGCGCACGCGTCGAGGTGCGTCTCGACCGCCGCCTTCGCGGTCGGGTCGAGCGCGTCGTCGAGATACGCGGACAGCTCGGCGAACGGATGCACGGTGGCCTAGCCTCCTTCCCTTATGACGTCCGGCGCGCCGAACGGTTCCCTCATCCCGCCGGCCCCCTCCACCCTCGAGCAACAAGCGCGTTGCGTACCGCGAGACGGCCCCGGTGGATGCGCGACTTGACCGTGCCGATCTCGACCGTGGTGATCGTCGCGATCTCCTCGTAGGCGAAGCCCTCGACGTCGCGGAGCAACAGGGCCGCGCGCTGCTCCACCGGGAGGGTGGCGAGGATCTGCTCGACGATCACGAGGGCCTCGCGATCACCGGCGATCTCGGCGAGATCAGGGCCGGGCGCTGCGGGTTCGGCCCACGATCGATCGTTGTCTTCCTCCGTTGGAGGGTCGAGCGGGACCTCGGGGTGCCGGCGGCGCGCTCGCAAGCGATCGAGCGCGCGATTGGTCGCGATGCGAAAGATCCACGCGCGGAACGAGCTGCCCTCGAATGACGACAGCGATCGCCACGCCGATAGGAGCGCGTCCTGCACCACATCCTCGGCGTCGACCTGGCCCACCATCCGCAACGCATGCCGATAGAGCGGCCGTTCGACCTCCCGGGCGAGCTGCTCGAACGCGCGGGCGTCCCCCCGGCGGGCCTGCTCGACAAGCAGAGCGCTTGCTTCACCGGAGGCACCGTTCATGAGCGGACGCCTCCCGCCTCAATGCCGTTTCGGTAGGCTCCCGGATGCGCATGTCGGACGACTTGAAGAAAAAGGTTGTCGTGATCGGGGAGGACGACGAGCCGATCGCGACGCTGCTCCGCGATTCGATCAACGACGAGGCCGGCTACCAGGCGGTGGTTGTGTCTGACGGGGCCATCGTGCTCGAGACCGTCCGTCAGGTGCACGCGGACCTCCTCATCCTCGACATCATGATGCCGGGGCTCAGCGGATTCGAGGTGTTCGACCGCGTCCGCGCCGATACCGAGATCCGGGAGATGCCTGTGCTGTTCGTGAGCGCTGCCTCACCACAGTTCGAGGCGGAATTCAAGGAGCGCGGCATCACGGACGTCATATCCAAGCCGTTCGACCTCAACGACCTCCTCGACAAGGTCCGGGTACTCTGCCCGACCGATGCCGGAGGACAGCCCTAACCCGCGGGAGCGTGCGCGCTACGCGCGGCTGGCGCACGTCGCCGCGGAGATCGCGGTCGTGGTCGGAGACGCCATCGCGATCGCGGACACCGCGGTGGTCACCCGGAAACGGGGGCGCGCGAACTTCGCCACCACCGCGGATCATGCCGCCGAACGGGCCATCCTAGCGAAGCTCTCCGCATTTGATCGGAGCATTCCGGTGCTCGCCGAGGAGAGCGCTCGGAAGGACCTCGCGGCGGCCGAGCGGCTCTGGGTCGTCGACCCGATCGATGGCACCCTTAACTACTCCCGAGGGATCCCTTTCTACGCGGTCGTGATCGGCTACGTGGAGGATGGCAAGACGCGCGCGGCCGCGATCTGCGCGCCACGCACACGTGAAACCTTCGTCGCTTCACAAGGAGCGGGCGCGACACTGAACGGCGAGGCGATCCATGTCTCGGATGTCACGCGCCTGTCGCGCGCGCTCGCGGTCGCGGCGCTCTCCTACCGCGTCATGAAGGGGGCGCGGCCGCGGACGGTCGCCCTCGCGGCCGCGTCCGCCGGTATGCGCGACGTCGGCTCCGCCGCGCTCGGGATCGCGTATGTCGCCATGGGACGCTTCGACGTCTTTGCCCACGAGTATCTGTCGCCGTGGGATGTCGCCGGTCCCGCGATCATCGCGCGCGAGGCGGGCGCGTCGGTGCTGTCGCTGAAGACCGGTCGCGACGCCGCGTGGAACGAGCGCCAGGTCCTCATCGCAAATCCCACTCTCGCGCGGGCCGCGATCAGGCTGCTTTTGAAACCTAGAATGCGATCACGCCGGAGTGACGAAATGGCAGACGTGAGAGACTCAAAATCTCTTGGGCCGAAAGGTCCGTGAGGGTTCGACTCCCTCCTCCGGCACAGTGTGTTGTCAGAGTGGCTGAGAGGGACATCGCGTGACACTGCGCCCGCTGTGGGCGCTCTGCGGCGCACTCATCGTCGTCCCCTTGCTCGTGCTCTGCGTCGCCGTGGCCCTCGCACCGCACACGAGCGACTTCATGTGTTTCTGGACCGGTGCGCGCTTCGTGCTCGACGGCCGCGATCCGTACGACACGGTGGCGTGGACGCAGGCGATGTCAGGCAGGTACGTTGACGCATTCGGCATTGTGCGCGGCACGTTCTGTCCCGGCCGCTATGGCTATCCGCTGACGACCGCCGTCGCGTTCCTCCCGCTGGCCGCACTTCCTCTCGAGGTCGCGGCTCCGATCTGGCAGTTCCTTCTCGTGACGGGCGCAGCGATGGGCACCGTGCTCATCTGGCGCGCCCTGGAAGGTCCGCGGGCCTGGGTTCCCTACCTCCTGCTCCTCGTCTTCGGCTCACAGCCGCTCTGGAACACCGCGACGAATGCGCAATTTGGTGGCCTGCTGCTCGGCGCGGTCGGGATCGTCGTGTACCTGATCGCGCGACAGCGATTCGTCGCCGCCGGCGCCGCGGCCGTGCTGCTGCTGCTGAAGCCGCATATCTTCGCGCCGGTCGTCTTCGGCACCTGGTCACGGCGCACCGTTCGGCTCATCGTGGCGTTCGTCGTCGTCGGGCTGCTGCTGCTTACCGCGAGCGTGATAGCGCAACCCGCGTGGCCGCAAGGCTGGCTCGTCGAGATCCGAGGCAATCGTCTGGAGCCTGCGTCGCAAGCGACATCGGTGTGGACGGTCGCGAGCTGGCTGCCAGGCGGCCGGGTATGGGCGCTGGTCATCATCGCCCTGCTCACAGCGGCCGCCGTCGATCTCGCGCGACGACTGCCGCTGACCGCGGTCGAGGCGGTTGCCATCCTCGCCTGTCTGACGCTCGTGATCGTGCCGTACTCCGGCAGCCACGATCAGATGCTGCTCGTACCCGCGTGGGCCGTCGTGCTGCGGCGCTCGCTGGCGAACGACCACCGTGCGACGCTCGCGTCGCTCCCATTGATCGTGCTCGTCCTCCCATGGGCGCTCTACGCGATCCGGGACGTCTTCTCAGGCCTTGAGCTGTCGACCGCCGTCATGCCCCTCATCGCGTCGCTGATGGTCGTCCTGACGCTGTATCGCGCCGCAGGCATGACGCGGCTACGGCCCGTCGCCGCGGCCACAGCGCCGCGGTGATCCAGCTAGAGCGGCAGTTTCACCTTCACGGTCGTTCCCTTCCCATCCCCGGCGCTCTCGAGCTGCAGCGAGCCACCGTGCCCCTCCGCCACGAGACGCGCGACATACAAGCCCACGCCCATCCCGGCGAAGGTCGACGCGCGGCCGGCGCCGCGAATGAATGGATGCCCCAGATCCGGCAGGTCGTCGGCTGGGATCCCGATCCCCTCGTCGGAGATCTCGATCTTGGCGGCGCCGTCGCGCCCCTCGAGCGCGACGCGGACCTCGCCTCCCGACGGCGAGTACTTCACCGCGTTGCCCACGAGGTTCATCAAGAGCTGTTCGAGCCGGGATTGATCGCCGCGTACCGTTAGCCGCTCCGGTGCGTCCACCCTGAAGCGGTGCCGGCCCTCTTCTTCGGTCGCGTCGACGTATCGCTGGACGACGTCGCGCGTCAGCGCCGCCAGATCGAAGCGGACCAGCTCCATGCGAAGAATGCCGCGCTCCGCGCGAGAGACGGAGAGCAGGTCGTTGACCAGGCCGTTCATGCGATCGACCTGACGCTCGATCGCCGCGAGATTACGGTCGAACGACTCAAGGTCGAGCTCGGTACCTTGCTCGCGAGCGCGCCGCATGCGCGAGCGGACGAGCTGCGCGAGCGCCTTGAGCGGCGTGAGCGGGGTGCGCAGCTCGTGCCCGATGATCGAAAGGAACTGCTCGCGTTCGCGCTCGGCCGCGTGCACGTCCGTGACGTCGTGGAGGGTCATGACCGCCGCGACAACGGCTCCGCCGGCGGCAAGGACCGGAGCCGCACTCACGGAGAGATCACGCCGCTCCCCCGTCCGCTGCGTGACGAAGAACTCGCCGGAGCTGGCCTCGCCCTGAAGCGCGCGGTCGAGCGGGGAGCTGCCCACAGGGACACTCTCGCCGGTACGGAGATCGCGCACGTCGGCCGCGTCGCGGAGCTCGGCCAGCGTGTCCATCACCTCGATACCGAGGATGCCTTTCGCCGACGCGTTCGCTTCGTACCGTCCGTCGGGCCAGGCGATGATCACGCCATCGCCGATCGAGTCCAGGAGGTGTTGCTGCAGCTCGCGTTGCCCAAAAGCGTCCGCAGCCCCGCCGCTTGGACGGCGATCCGGATCACTCATGGCTTGCCATCTCGCCAGACAGCCGAGGCACGCCCTGTGCCACCCCTCGCCAGGCGAGCCGTACGCCGAGGGCGGTCAGCGCGGAAGTACAACCTCCACAACGTCGCCGCCGACCTCGCGCGCGACCGCTTCAGCGAGTTCGCGCGACGGCTTCGCCCGGAACGAAGTCTGCACCCGGCGCATCCCCCCACCGCT
>DASYSC010000004.1:0-17096 GCA_036003765.1 Candidatus Limnocylindria bacterium | reverse complement strand
CTCGCGGCTCGCGGAAGAGCTCGTGCTCTGGACGACCGCGGAATTCGGTTTCGCGGAGTTCGCCGACGGCCACGCGACGGGGTCGAGCATCATGCCGCAGAAGAAGAACCCGGATGTGGCCGAGCTCGTCCGCGGGCGATCGGGCCGGCTCCTCGGCGATCTCGTCGCAGTGCTTACGACGATCAAGGGCCTTCCGCTCGCGTACGACTCAGATCTGCAGGAGCAACGGGTTCCGCTGTACGACGCGACGGAGCTGAAGGGGGCGATCCAGATTCTGGCGGCCATCATGCGCGAGGCGCGGTTCGATCGCGACGCGATGCGACGCGCGACTGAGCGCGGGATGCTTACGGCGACCGACCTCGCGGACCATCTCGCGAAGCGCGGCGTTCCGTTCAGAGAGGCGCACGAGGTCGTCGGCCGCATCGTCCGCGAGCGACTCGCCGCCGGCAAGGAGCTTACCGGGATGACTCTGGACGAGCTGCGGCGGTACGACCCGCGCTTCGAAGCGACCGCGCTGGACGAGATCCGTCCCGAGCGTTCGCTCGCATCTCGGGCGTCTCCGGGTGGCACGGCGCCGGAGCAGGTCCGAAAGGCGATCGCGGAAGCGACCGAGGCGCTTCGCGGTTGAGCGTCGCCATCCGCCCCGCGCGCGTCGAGGATGTCGACGACATGCGGGAGGTCATCAACCGCTACGCGGCCGAAGATCGGATGCTCGAGCGCTCGCGCGACTTCCTCCTGGAGCATCTCCGCGATTTCGTTGTCGCCGAGGACGTTGCGGGATTCCTCGGGTGCTGCGCGCTCGCCGTCCTCACGCCCGACCTCGCGGAAGTCCGCTCGCTCGCGGTGCGGCCGGAAGCATCGGGTCGCGGGGTCGGGCGCGCGCTGGTCCTCGCGTGCATCGCCGAGGCGCGCCGGCTGGGAGTGCGACGGGTGTTCGCGTTGACCCTCGTTCCGGAGTTCTTCGAGCGCTGCGGATTCATGCTGACGAGCCTCGGCCGGCTGCCCGAAAAGAGCGCCGCGGAGTGCCCGATCTGTCCCAAGCGCTTCAAGTGCGACGAACACGCGATGCTCCTGCACCTGGACGGCACCAAGCCGCTGCCGCTGGCCACCGGGGAGCCGGTTGGCTACACGCGCCTCTTCCTCGGGCGGGAACCCGAATGACCCGCCTCGGCAAGCCCGCGCGATTCTTCGCCGCGGGATTCGACACCGTCGCGATGGGCGCTCTCGCATACGACGCCTCCGGCGGCCGCGTCGCGGCGACCCCGACGGAGTACGTGCTCTGGGGCGCGGTCCTCGCCGCCGCGGTCTGCACGCTCGTGATCGTCTTCGACAGCCCAGCGGCACTCGCGTGGGCCGCGATCGGTTACGTGCTCTTCGGCGGTCTCCTGACACGGGGCAGCCCGCACTTCGGATTCATCCTGCTCGCTCTGGCGCTCGCGCCGATGGTCCCGCGACCGCGCGACTCGCTCACCCTCGGCCTCGGTATCGCCGCGGTGGCAGCGACCGTGTCGCGGATCCTGTTCGAGTTCGCGCCCTAACATCAACGTCGCGTGACCACACGCCCCACCGTCCGCGCCGCGAACGCGCTTATCGCGAGCGGCCACCACTTGGCGACCGCCGCCGGCCTTGCCGCGCTTCGCGACGGGGGTAACGCCGCCGATGCCGCGGTCGCCGCGGCCGGGGTGTGCGCGGTCGTGATGCCGCACCGCACGGCGATCGGCGGGGACGTCTTCGCGCTCGTCTACGACGCGCGAACGCGTGAGGTCACGGCCTACAACGGATCTGGTGCGGCGCCGCACACGCTCGATCGCGAGCGTTTCGGCGCCTTCCCCGAGCAGGGCGCGGCGGTCGCGACGGTGCCGGGACTCATCGCCGGCCTCGCCGACCTCGCGGCGGACCACGGACGGCTCGGGCTCGATCGAGCGCTCTCGCCCGCGATCGGTTACGCCGAGGATGGCTTTCCGGTCAGTGACATGCTGGCCGCCGCGACAGCCGAAGGAGGCGAACGACTCGCCCGCGATGAGGAAGCGGTACGCGTGTTTGGCCCGCGGGGCCGCTGGCCGCGCGCCGGCGAGATGCTCCAGCAGCCCGACCTCGCGGCCAGCCTGCGCGCGGTCGCACGCGACGGGGCCGACGCGTTCTACCGCGGCGAGCTCGGCGAGCGTTTCGCGACGGCGATCGCGTCGATCGGCGGCCTGATCGACCGGGCCGACCTGGCGGCGCATCGCACCGATCGTCCCGAGCCGCTCGCGATCGATTACCGCGGTCTTCGCGTCTTCGGTCAGCCGCCGGTGTCGCAGGGCCACATCCTTCTGGAGGAGCTCGCCATCGCGGAGGGGCTCGACCTCGCTTCACAAGAATGGGGGAGCGCGGAGCTCGTGCATCTCATGGTCGAGACGAAGAAGCTCGCGTTCGCCGACCGCGACGCCCACGCCGGCGATCCGGCGCGAGTGGATTTCGAGGCTCGTCGCCTTCTCGACGCGGGTTTCGTGGCGAGCCGCCGCCGCGCGCTGAACGCCAAAGCAAGCGAGCGAAGTGAGGCGGGGTCGTTCATGACCCCCGCGGACACGACCTATCTCGCGGTCGTCGATCGCGACGGCAACGCGGTCTCTTTGATCGAGAGCGTGTTCAGCGCATTCGGCGCGGCGTGTGTGGTTCCCGGCACGGGCATCCTGCTCAACAACCGGCTCACCGGCTTCTCGCTCGATCAGCGCTCGCCGAACGCGATCGCCCCCGGCAAGCGGCCCGTGCACACGCTCAACACGGTGATCGTGCTGGACGGCTCGATGCCGAGGTTCGTGTTCGGCACGCCGGGCCGGCACGCTCAGGTGCAGACGAACTTCCAGCTCGCGGTCGGGCTCATCGACTTTGGAATGGACGTCCAGCGCGCGATCGAGGAGCCACGCTGGTACCACGACTCTGGCCGCACCCTGAAGATGGAGCGGCGTTATCCCGAGGCCGTTCGCCGCGCGCTTGCGGCGAAGGGCCACGAGGTACTGCCGCTGGGCGACTGGGATGAGGTCACCGGTGGTGCGCAGGCCATCGCGATCGAGCCGAACGGCGCATTCGCTGGCGGCGCGGATCCGCGCCGCGAGGGCTACGCCGCTGGTTATTAGAGTCGGGGGGCTCCGCCCCCCGGCCCCCGTGCTCGCGCTCCTCGTCACATGCGCAGCGGTCCTGAGTTCGTGCGAGCCCGGACCTCCGCCGCCTGAGCCCGTCGCGCGGCAGTACGCGACCGCGTGGCAGAAATCCGACTACCAGGCGATGTGGGATCTGCTCACGGAGGACGCCAAGGCGCAGGTGACGCCCGCGGGATTTATCGACCGGCTGCCGCGCATCGCCGAAGAGATGACGCTCCGTTCGCTCGAGGCCAAGCCGGGAACGGCGACGCATCCCGCGCTGCCGAATGGCTCGCCCGATCCGCGCAAAGCCAGCGTGCCGCTCAACGTCACGTTCCACACGCAGCGCGTCGGCGACCTCGCCCGAGCGACGTCGCTGCAAATGGTGCTCGCCGGGGAGAAGGAGAAAGCGGTCTGGCGCATCGCCTGGACGCCGGAGGCCATCCTTCCGCATCTGGTGGCGGGGCGTCTCGTGCGCATGACGCGCGTTCCGACGTCCCGCGGCCGGATCATCGCTCGCGACGGCACCGAGCTCGCGACGTTCGTGGAGGCGGGCGTGGTCGGCGTCATCCCGGGACAGATCCGCTCCGAATCGGGGCTCCTCTCTTCGCTTTCATCCGCCCTGGCGATGAAGCCGGAGGACATCAGAGCGAGGTACACGCAGTCTTGGGTCAAGCCCGACTTCTTCGTCCCGATTAAGACCATCCCGGCCGCGCAGCTGGAGACGCTTCGCACGCGCCTCGCAGTCATCGAGGGCGTCCAGGTTCAGGCCACCCGCGTCCGCAGTTACCCGAGCGGTCTCGCGGCGCAGACGCTCGGCTACCTCGCCGAGGCCGGCGACGACGAGGCGAAGGCCAAGACCGGGCGGGGAGTCCAGGCAGGCGATCTGATCGGAAAAAAGGGGACCGGACTCGAGGCGACGCTCGACGATGAGCTCGGCGGCAGCTACGGGTGGCGCCTCGGCATCGTCGAGTCGGACGAGCGCCCGGTCGAAACGCTCGCCGAGACCGCGCCCGTGCCCGGCCTCGACGTCGTTCTTTCTCTCGATCCGAAGCAGCAGCGCGCGGCCGAGACCGCGCTCGGTGATCAGAAGGGCGCGGTCGTCGCGGAGGATCCTTGGACCGGCGAGATCCTCGCGATCGCGAGCCGCCCCACCTTCGATCTCAACGCCTTCGTCTCCGGCGACAGCGCGGCCATCTCCCGCTACTCGGCGGACCCGAAGCAGCCGTTCTTCAACCGCGCCACGTTCGGCCAGTACCCGACGGGCTCGTCGTTCAAGCCGGTCACGTCGGCAGCCGCTCTGAAGAACGGCGTCTACAAGTGGGGCGACCGCATCGACTGCCCCGCGCGGTGGACCGGGTACGGGGAGCAATGGGCACAGATCAACCACGAGCCGGTGGCCCTTGGGCTCATGGACCTGAGGACCGCGCTCGCGCGAAGCTGCAACACCTTCTTCTACGAGATCGGCAAGCGTCTCAACGACCGCGATCCGAACATCCTCCCGAACACCGCGAAGAGCTTCGGTCTCGGGAAGGCGACTGAGATCGACTTCGTGTTCGAGTCGCAGGGGCTCGTGCCGAGCCCGGACTGGAAGAAGCAGCGCTTCACAAGTCCAGCGGACCAGCTGTGGAACCCGGGCGACGCGACGAACCTCGCGATCGGACAGGGCTTCCTGCTGGCGACGCCGCTGCAGATGGCCAACTACGCGGCTGCGCTTGCGAACGACGGGATCGTGTGGAAGCCGCGCCTCGTCATCGAGCTGCGCGACCGGGATGGGAAGGTCGTGAAGACGTTCCCCAAGACGCAAGCCGGATCCGCGCTCTCGATCCCGACCGATCTCTCGCTCATCCGCGACGGCATGCACGCGGTGACGACCGACGCGGACGGGACCGTCTCCTCGGTCTTCCACACGTATTCGATCAGCACCGCGGGCAAGAGCGGGACCGCCGAGACCTCGGTCCCGGGCAAGGTGGACGCGTGGTTCATCGGCTTCGCCTCATTCGAGCAGCCGTCGATCGCGATCGCCGCGGTGCTTGACGAGTACACCGAGAGGCCCGGCGTCTTCGGCTCGGTCGATTCGGCCATCGCAACGAAAGCGGTACTCGCCGCGAAGTTCGGGACACCGTAGAGCCCCGCCGCCTGAACGAGCAGGCGATCGAGCCGCAGGCCCTGCGCGGCCTGACCTAAACTTTTGTAATTCCCATCGCCACGGAAGCCCCGGCTACGCGTCGCCTCGATAACGGGCTCGTGATGCACGCCCTCGAGGCGAGGCACGCGCCTGTCATCTCGCTTTGGGTCTGGTACCAGGTGGGTGGGCGCAACGAAGTGCCCGGCACGACCGGCATGTCTCACTTCCTCGAGCACATGCTCTTCAAGGGGACGCCGGCCCACCCGAAGGGCGACCTCGACAAGCTCCTCGCTCGGTACGGCGCGCTCTGGAATGCCTTCACCAGCGAGGACGTGACCTGCTACTTCGAGACCGTGCCTCGGGAGCGTTATCCCGTCGCGCTCGAGCTCGAGGCCGACCGCATGCGCAACGCGCTCATCTCTCCCGAGGAGACCGAGGCCGAACGGACCGTGATCGTGAGCGAGCGCGAGGGCCTCGAGAACGACCCATCGTTCCTTCTCGGCGAACAGCTGCAGCGCATCGCGTTCTCGCGGCACACCTACGGGCAGGGCGTCATCGGCAGCAAAGAAGAGATCAAGCTGATGACGCGCGACGGGCTCTACGCGCATTACCGCCGGCACTACGCGCCGAACAATGCGTACTTCATCGTCGCGGGCGACGCACCGGCTACCGAGCTCCTCGACCGCGCCGCGGTGGCGTTCGGACCGCTGGAGGCGGAGGCGCCGGCCGAGCATCCGAAGGCGCCCGAACCGCCGCAGTACGGCGAAAAGCGCGTCGTCGTCCGTCGCGCCGGCGGCGCGCTGCCTATCTTGCAGATCGGCTATCACGCGCCGCGCGCGAGCGACCCGCGCGCCCCCGCGCTCTCGATGCTCGCCGTCGCGCTCGCCGGCGCTACAGCGGGCGGCGGAGAGACGGCATCGGGCCGTTCGTCGCGACTCTACCGAGCACTCGTCGATACGGGACTCGCGACGGCGGTGGATGCGTCCTTCCAGCTCATGAAGGATCCCTACCTCTTCGTGGTCGAAGCGCACATGCGATCGGGCGTGACCCACGAGCAGGTCGAGCGCGTCATCCTCGAAGAGCTCGCGCGCATCGCGCGCGAGCCGCTTTCGGGCGATGAGTTCGCGCGCGCCAGACGCCAGATGCTTTCGGCGAGCGCATTCATGACCGACACGATCACCTGGCGCGCGTTCCGCTTCGGACAGCTGCTCGCGACGGGCGCGGCGACCACCCTCGAAGAGTGGTACGAGCGGCTCGTCGCCGTGACGGCGGACGAGATCCGCGCCGCGGCCGAGGCTGTCTTTCAGGAGAAGGGCCGCGTCGTCGGGTGGTTCGTGCCGGAGACGTCATGAACGTCCAGCGCCATCGGCTTGGCAACGGTCTGCGCATCGCGGTCGCTCCCATCAGCGGCCTGCGCTCGGTCGCCACACTCCTCGCCGTCGAAGCGGGTCAGTGGTTCGAGCCGCCGGGCCGTCCCGGCATCGCTCGCCTGTGCGCGCAGGCGATGCTCCGAGGAACGACGAAGCGCGACGCGAAAAGCTGGGCTGACGCGCTCGATGCCATCGGCGCAGCGGCACGCCTCGACGTCGGCCCTCACGCGGCAACCTTCAGCGCGCAGTCGCTTGCGGACGACCTCGGCGGGCTGCTCACGTTGATCGCGGAAGCGGTCGTGACCCCGGCGTTCGTGCAAAAAGAGGTCGAGCTGGTGCGCCAGCAGACGGTCGCGCAGCTGGAGGAGGATTCGCGCAACACCCGCGCCGTCGCAGAGCGGGCCTGGCGGGAGCTGGTCTACCCCAAAGCGCATCCGTTCCACGCGCGGCCGATCGGCGATCCCGCCGTCGTGCGCGCCGCGACGGCCGAGGACCTTCGCGCGCATCACCAGCGAGCCATCCAGCCGGACGGCGCCGTGCTCGTCGTGGCCGGCGGCGTTGAAGCGAGGCGAGTGTTCGACGAGGCCGGGCGCGCGTTCGCGGACTGGTCGGCGCGCAGCCCGCGCGAGACGAAGAGCGTTCCCGAGGTCGCGCTCTCGAGCGCCGTCCGCCGGATCGAGATCGTGCCCGACAAGACGCAGAGCGACGTGGTCCTCGGGTGGCCGGGGCTGCCGCGGACGGATCCGCGATTTGTGGCCGCGCGCGTGACGAACATGGTGTTCGCGGCGGACACGTTCGCGAGCCGCGCCGGTCACGTCGTGCGCGACGAGCTCGGGCTCGCCTACTACGTCTTCAGCACGATCGGCACCTCGCGCGGTCAGTCGCCGTGGACCGTGCGGATGGGCGTGAACCCCATCAACGTCGAGCGCGCGATAAGCGTGACCCTCGACGAGCTTCGCAAGATCGTCGCCGGGAAAGTCGCGGAGGACGATCTCGAGCTCGCGCAGGACAAGCTCGTGGGCGAGCTTGACGTCGCGCGCGAGAGCCCCGGCGGGGTCGCCTCGCTCATGCTCGAAGGCGAGGTCTTCGAGCTCGGGCCGGACCACGTGGAGCGTTACCCCCGCGAGCTCCGAGCGGTAACGCTCGACCAGGTCATCGAGACCGCACGCACGTTCCTCCCGTCCGAGCGCCACGCGCTCGCGATCGCCGGCCCGCCGCTGCCGGAGGCGGACTGAGCTTTCCCGCGGCCACGCGCTCGCTGCTCGACCGCGCTCGCGAGGTCGACATCGAAACGCGTTCGCCGAAGGGTCGCGTGCACAGCGTGACGATCTGGGTCGTCGTCGACGGCGACGACGTCTTCATCCGCACCTATCGCGGGAAGACCTCGCGCTGGTATCGCGAGCTGCTGGCCGGTCCGGGCGCGCTGGTGGTCAACGGAAAGCGCGTCCCTGTCCGCGCTGTGCCGGCGACCGACCCCGAGTCGATCAAGCGCGCATCGGAAGGCTACCGGAAGAAGTACCGAAGGGGTGGATCCCTCGACGCAATGCTCCGCCGATCGGTCCTGCCCACGACCCTGCGTCTCGAGCCGGCCTGATGCGTCGCTCGCGCTAAGGGGGCAAAGTCGCGGGCCAGCCTTAGCTCAGCGGGAGGAGCCCTCCTGCGCGTCGAAGCGGTCGGAAAGCTGCTTCAGATCGTCGAGCCGCGCCTTCCACCGCCGATCCAGATCCGCGATGGCGCTTTGCGGCGAGCTCGGGGCCAGCTTCGCGTACTCGCCCGTGATCGTCGCGGCGTCGCGGAAGTTCTTCGCGAGCCCGGCGCGGTACCAGTCCAGCCGGATCGGCACGGCTGTACGCGAGACCGTGTCGGCGACGAGCCCGTAGAGCGCCGAGGCCTGTCCCATTTCGTTCGAATCCCGATCCGTCCAGGCGCCCGCGCGATCGAACACGCCGGTGACCAGCGTGCTGGCCTGGTCCACAAGCTTCGCGTTGGAGTCGATCATCGTGTTCCACTTGTCGCGCTCCGCCGCCTGCTGCGCGCCGAGGCTCTCGCTCAGGACCACGAAGCCGGCCGAGAGAACACCCACGGCGATGAGCCCGATCAAGGTCACAAGCTGGGTCGCCCGCCGCGCAGCGGATGGAACGGTCAAATACCGGAGCAGCCCGCGGAGCAGCTGGAATCCGCCGAAGAGGAGCGGGCCCCAAGCGAGGAAGTAGGTCCCTTCGGAGAACGCGTAGGTCCCCGCGGTGACGAGACCGCCGCCCGCGAACCAGAGTCCGCCGTTGCGCGCGTATTTGAAAGCGCCATCGGATTCGTCGGCGGAGTCCGCCTCCACTTCCTGCATGAGAGCGGCGAGCTGTATGTCGTACGCGCTCCGCTTCTCGGGGTCGACAAGCGTCGCGAGCGCCTCGTCGAGCGTCGCGCGGATCTGCCCTGCGTTGGCCGGGGGTGACTCGTTCAACCGCAAAACGTCGCGGCCATACGCCGAGCGGATCTCCATCTCGCCGGCGTTGCGAGGAACGCCCAACAGGTCGTAATAGCCGGCCACGGCTCGCGATCGTGCCACCGGGTCTATCGCGCCGGAAGACGCACCCCTCGCTCTGAGACCTCAACGAGACCTTCCGCGGCGAGAACGCGGACGAGCCGTGGCACACGGGTATCGATCACGAGTCGTCGAAGCATTCGCATCGTCACGCCGTGCGACCTATCGCGGAGCGCACGCAGTATCGCGCCGCGTACGCGCCGATCGCTCGTCGCGAAGGGCGACTGCCGCCGTCGGACGACGTCGTCGGCGCCGGTGTACGCGCAGATCGAACGCAGCGGACATGCGTCGCAGCGCGGGCGCCGAGCGAGACAGATCGTCGCGCCGATGTCCATGAGTGCGTGATGCCATCTCGCGGGCTCGCGGCCCGACCCCAGTCGTCCGTCGAGCTCGATGGCCTCACGCTCGCTCGCGATCCGGCCGAGGATCGCGCGGCCGAGCACGCGGCGGATGTTCGTGTCGGCGAATGCGCTGGCATCACCGTGAGCGAAGCACGCCACCGCAGACGCGGTGTAGGCGCCCACGCCGGGGAGCTCGTCGAGCCCGGCCTCATCGCGCGGCAGGCCCTTAGAGCTCCGCCGTGCGATGCGCTGCAGATCGCGGGCACGCCGGTTGTAGCCCAGCCCTGACCACTCCCGCAGCACGTCGCCGAGCGAAGCACGAGCCAGAGCGCGCAGTGTTGGGAAGCGCCTTAGGAATCGCGTATATGCGGGCAGGACGCGTGATACTTGCGTCTGCTGGAGCATGACTTCGCTGAGGAGGACGCGATACGGGTCGGTCGTCCGCCGCCAGGGAAGGTCCCGACCGGAGCGGCGGTACCAGGAAAGGACACGAGATCGGAACTGTGCGGGGGACGGGGGGCGCGGGGGTCGGGCGCGGGGGTCGGGGGGCAGAGCCCCCCGAGTTTGTTGGTACAATTAGGCGCACAGAACAGTACGCCCAGTTGAGTGCTGAGGGCCTTCGGCCTTCAGCGCTTTTCTTTCGAGGGCGCGCACGGTCAAGATCCGTGCTGAGAGCGGAGGCTCCGATGAACAATCTCGAGAAGCCTGTCTACGTCTCCGCGGAGGGTCTCAAGAAGATCCAGGCCGAGCTCGAGGAGCTCAAGGCGACCGGCCGCCAAAAGGTGGCCGAGCGCATCCACGCGGCGATGGAGTTCGGGGACTTCACCGAGAACTCCGAGCTCGAGCAGGCGAAGAACGATCAGGCCTTCCTCGAGGGGCGCATTCTGACTCTCGAGCAGATGGTCAAGAATGCCCAGATCATCGACGAGAAGACGCATCACGAGATGGTCGAGATCGGCAGTCACGTGATGGTCGAGGCCGACGGCTCGAAGGAGCAGTACGTCATCGTCGGGTCGGCCGAGGCCGCCCCCGCGGAGGGGCGGATCTCGAATGAATCACCGGTCGGAAAAGCGCTCATGGGGCACCGCGCAGGGGAGACGGTCCGGCTGGTCGTTCCGGCCGGCGCGGTGGAGATGAAGATCCTCGCCGTAAGTTGACTTCCGGGCACGAGGCGGCCTTCTGGGCCGACGAGGAGATGAAACTTCTCGATCCCCGAAGGCCGCACGTGGTACGAGATTCGAAAACACCGTCAGGGCCGTCCACGATCGGATCGCTCCGCGGTCCGGTCATCAGCGACGCGCTCTACCGCACCTTTAAGGGCGCGGGTCTCGACGTGCGCTTCGTCTACACGATCGACGACTACGACCCCATGGACTCGCAGTCCATGAAGGAGCGCGCGGGAATGGCCGAGCACATGGGAAAGCCGCTGTGCGCGATCCCATCGCCCGATCCGTCGGCCGCGAGCGACTTCGCCGAGTACCACGCTGCCCGCTTCATCGCCCTCTTCGCCGGGCTTGGCATCACCCCTGAGTTCCACCGCATGCGCGATCTCTATCGGTCAGGCGCGCTCGATCGTCAGATCGACCTCGTCCTGCGGAACGCGGAGACGATCCGCGCGATCCACAAGCGGGTCGCGAATGTGGATCATCCGGAGGGCTGGCTGCCGATCTCCGTCATCTGCGAGAACTGCGGTCGCATCGGCACGACGCTCGCAACCGAGTACGACGGTCACACCGTCACCTACGTCTGCAGGACCGACTACGTCGATTGGGCCGAGGGCTGCGGGCACGGCGGGCGGATCTCGCCGTTCAAGGGGAACAGCAAGCTGCTCTGGAACGAGCAGTGGTGCGCGCAGTGGGACCACTTCGGCGTCACCTACGAAGAGGGCGGCAAGGACCTACTCACCGCCGGCGGGTCGCGCGACCGCTCGAACGCGATCTACCGCGAGGTCTTCGGGAAGGAGCCTCCGGCGGGGCTCGCGCACGAATTCTTCAACTTCGGCGGCAAGAAGATGGCGACCTCGAAGGGCCTCGGTGCGACGGCTGTGGAGATCGCCGAGATCTACCCGCCGGAGATAACGCGCTTCCTCATGCTCCGGACCCACCCCAACCGGCATATCGAGTTCGATCCCGCGGGGATGACCCTCCCGCGGCTGGTCGACGAGTACGACCGCTTCGCGGACGCATATCTTGCGGACACCGAGAGCGACATGGGAAAGACCTGGCGCCTCTCACAGGTCTCGCCGCCGCGCGAGCCACCCGGATTCCGGGTGCGCTTTCAGGTCCTCGCGGACTGGCTGCAAATACCGAGCATCAAGCCGGACGCCGAGGCCGAGAAACGCAAGGGCGTGCGCCTTACGGCTCCGGAGCTTCGGGATCTGCATCGCCGCCTCGAGCTCGCGCGGATCTGGCTGGACCGCTGGGCTCCGGAGGACGCGAAGTTCACCGTCCTGCCCCACAAGCCCGATGTCCAGCTCAGCGATCTTCAGCGTCGATACCTCGTGGCGATCAAGAACCTCATCGGATCGGTGCACGATCCCGAAGAGATGCAGAACCAGCTGTACGAGTGGGCGAAGAAGGTCGGACTCGTGAACGCCGAGGGCAAGCCCGCGCGCGAGGCGTTCGCGGCGATCTACCTCGCTTTCATCGGAAAGCCGAACGGCCCCAAAGCCGGGTGGCTGCTGACGTCACTCGAGACCGCCTTCGTCCTCCGAAGGCTCGACGAGATGGGGCGCGATTGAACGGAAAGCTGCCTGTCGCGATCCTCTGGCACATGCACCAGCCTTATTACAAGCATCCCCAGACGAGCGAGTTCGTCCTCCCCTGGGTGCGCCTTCACGCATCGAAGGACTACCTGCACATGGCGCGCCTTGCGCAGGAATTCCCGGGTGTGAAGGTGAACTTCACGATGGTGCCGAGCCTGCGGGATCAACTTGAGGATTACGCGCGCGGCGCCGACGACGAAGACACGCGCGTCACCATCCGGACCGTCGACGGCGTGCTGACGGATGAGGAGAAGGAGCACATGCTGCGGCGCTTTTTCTCGATCCATCACGGGAACGTCATCCACCGCTATCAGGAATACCGCCGGCTGCTGCAGCTCGCGATGGCGACCGGTGATCGTCACGAGCTTCTCTCGGACGACTACTTCGTCGACCTTGCGCTCTGGTTCAACCTCGCCTGGATCGATCCCGACGACATCCGTTCCGATCAGCGTTTGGTCGAGCTCGCCGACAAAGGCGCGCGCTTCACGCGCGAGGACGTCCGCTATGTCATCGGGCGGCAGCGCTTCATGGCGTCGGGCGTGCCGCACCTCTATCACCGGCTCGAGCGCGATGGCCAGGTCGAGATCCTGACTACCCCGTACTACCACCCGATCCTTCCGCTCCTCATCGACTCGCGAGCGGCGCTGCGCGCTGATCCAGGAGCCCTGCTTCCCGACCCTCCGTTCGCCTATCCGGACGACGCCGCGTTCCAGCTCGAGGAAGCGATCGCGTCGCACGAGCGGGCGTTCGGGGTGAAGCCGCGCGGGGTCTGGCCGTCGGAAGGGGCGATCTCGCCCGAGGCTGCGGATGCGATCCAGAAGGCCGGGCTCGCCTGGTTCGCGTCGGACGAGGGGGTCCTCGCGCGATCGGTGAACGTAGAGCTCAAACGTGATGACGTCGGCGCGCTCCTCGAGCCCGCGCTCCTGTACCGCCCGTACCGGCTCGGGAACGGTGTGTCGGCGGTCTTCCGCGACCGCGAGCTCTCCGACCGCATCGGCTTTGTGTACGGCGACATGAAGCCGGAAGACGCGGTCGGCGACATGATCGCGAAGCTCGAGCGCGCACGCGACCGGCTCCCCGACCAGGGCGGACCGTACCTCGCGGCGATCATCCTCGATGGCGAGAATGCCTGGGAGCAGTATCCGAACAACGGCAACGACTTCCTCCGCACGCTTTACGGAAAGCTTCAAGCGGACGAGCGCTTCCAGACTGTCCGCATCTCGGAGTTCCTCGAGAAGAATCCGCCGACGATCGAGCTGCCCAACCTGCACACGGGCTCGTGGATCGAAGCGAACCTGCGCGTGTGGATCGGCGAACCGGCGCACCAGCGCGCCTGGAGCGCGCTCGAGCGCACGCGGCGTTTCGCCCAGGAGCAGTGGGGCTCGCTCCGCTACATGCCCAAGAGCGTGCGCCAGCCGCTGATGGTCGCTGAGGGGAGCGACTGGTTCTGGTGGTATTCGAGCCGGAACTCCTCCCCGGAGGACGCGGTGTTCGACGAGCTCTTTCGCGCCAACCTCGAGGTGGTCTGGTGGTTCGCCGGGGCCGAGCCTCCGGACGAGATCCGTTCACCACTCATGGACGAGCGGCGGATCGCCGCCACGGCGCAGCGCACAGGTGCGATGCTTCCCGGGACAGGTGAGCGCTACGGCTAACGCGGGGCGCATCCTCCCTGGCGGACTCGGCTATCTGCGGCCGCCAGCCGAGATCGAGCTCGCCGCATACGGCCTGGACCTCCACGGGCTCCGTGTCGCGGACATCGGCACGGGCGAAGGCCGCCTCGCGCTGGGCGCGGCCCGTCATGCGGGCAGCGTCGTCGCGATCGATCCCGACCGGTCCGCGTTGGCACGGGGACGCACGGCGGCGAAGCGTCTTGGCCTGGGGAATATCGCCTTCCGCGAAGGTGCCGCGCAGTCGCTCGAGCTGCGCGACACGTCGTTCGACGTCGTGATCCTCTCATGGACGCTCTGATGAGTGGCACGCAAGGGCATGGTCGATGCCCTCGAGGAAGCGAGAAGGATCCTCGTGGACCGGGGAGTCCTCGTTGACGCGCGACCTGATTCGCGCGTAGCGGCGCGCGTTCGCTCCGGGAGCGAGCGCGCCCGGGTCATCGGAACGATCGGCACCCAGCGAGACACGAAGACCGACGATCAGCTGTCGGACCGTGCGGTGCGTGAAGTCCTGCGGCGCGGTCTCTTCCGCTCGCGTCGGCGCGGCCGCATGTGGCACGCGATCCCCTTCGAAGACCGCTCCGAGCTCCAGGATTACCTCGACGACCACCTGCGATTCTCTCGGCGGGTGACCTGGCGCGTTCCCGCGGCGAAGCGGGACGGTCAGCTTGTCGTCGAGCGAGCGGTGCGTTTCGAGATCCTGGAGCGCCGCTAGCTCATCAGCGCGAAGGCCGTCTCCCAGGCCGCTTCGTAGCCGTCGAGAACGCGGGGCCAGACGAAGCGCTTTGCGGTCGCGCGACCGTCGGTGCGGATCGCTCGTACGAGCTCCGGTCGCGCACGAAGCGACTGGTGCGTCGCGAGAAGCTCGCGCGGATCGTCGCTCTGCATGACCACGGCGTTGCCGAGCGGAACGGCGTAGTCCTCTCCGGTGCGACCGACGAAGGCGATGCCGCCGGAGGCCATGACCTCGAGACCGACGAGACCGAAAGGCTCCCGCTCCGAGTTCGCGAGAACGCCGTCGGCCGCCTGGTACATCGCGCGGAGCGTCCGCTCGGGGATGAAGTAGTCGAGGAAGAGGATGTCCGCATCGCTCGAGGCGACTGCGCCCGCCAGGTCGCGTGTCGCCGCCTCGGCGGTGAGCGCGATCCGCTCGACCGATAGGCCCCGCAGGCGGATCCGTGCGCCGACCGTATCCCCATACGGGCTTCGGCTGCCCCGCATGAGGAGGCGGGGACGCGCTCCCGCGTTGCGCATCGCGGCGATCGCGTCGATGGCCCAGAGCCAGCGCTTGTCCGGGTCGAAGCGCGCGACTTTCACGAACGTCGGCCGCTCTCCGAACGCCGCACGCAGCGGGGCGGCCTCGGTCGGCGGGAGGGTCTTGAGCCAGCGTTCCGCGATGCCGTTGGGCAGCACCGCCGCATCGACGTCGAGGGCGCTTAGTTGCGCGCGCATGTACCGAGATACCGTGGTTATCGACGCCGCGCGGCGCAGGAGCTCGAGGTCGACGCGTTCGAGGCCGTAGGTGTTGTTCGCGTTCCACATGATCGCCGCCGCTCCGCGTGCTCTCGCCCCGAGAATGGCGGCCGTGCCGATCGCGGCATTCGCGGTCTGCCAGTCCTCGAAGAGGAGAACGCTGCGCCGGCCAGCCACGGCCGACGCGATCACGAGATCCGCGATGTGCGGCGGGGCCGTGCGCGAAAAGTCACGCCATTTACCGTCCTCGCCGTCGTAGACGTCGCGCGGGTGGTACGCACTGATCCATTGGCTCCAGCGCTCGAGAACGAGGCGGCCTTCCGCGCGCTCCTCCACCGCCGGGAGCGTGGGATCGCCGACGAAGAGCTGGTGGACGTGGTAACCGCGGTCCACGAGCGCTTCGGCGATGTCGATCATCCGCGTGGCGAGGCCCCCGACGAACGAATACCGGTCGGGTCCCTCGAACGCGACGAGCACGACGTCGTACACAGGCGAGCACGGATAATGGCACGCGCCCCATGACGCCCCTTCAACGCATCCGAGAGAACCCGGCCGAAGTGCGCGCGACGTTGGCCGCCCGTGGCTTCGACGCGCCCCTCGATCAGATCATCGAGCTCGACAAGAAAGCGCGGGAGCTGCGACGCCAGCTCGAGGAGCAGAGCGCCGAGCGCAACAAGGCGAGCCGCGGCGGTCCGCCGAGCGAGGCGGTCAAGGCGCGGATGCGCGAGGTGGGGGACAGCATCAAGACGATCTCCACGGAGCTGAATGCGCTAGAGGCCGACCGCGACGAGAAGCTCCTCTGGATCCCGAACGTGATCGACCCGCGCGTCCCTATGGGCAAGGACGAGCACGACAACAAGATCGTCCGCAAAGACGAGCCGAAGAGGCTTCCCCTCGAGCCGCGCCCGCACTGGGAGGTCGGAGAGACTCTGGGCATCCTCGACATACCGCGCGGGACGAAGCTCTCAGGCTCGCGTTTCTATGTGCTCCGCGGCGCCGGTGCCGCGCTGCAGCGCGCGCTCATCGCCTGGATGATCGACCTGAAGATCGAGGCCGGGTTCACCGAGATCTATCCGCCGTTCCTCACCCGCCGCGAGACGCTCGTCGCGACGGGTCAGCTTCCGCACTTCGACGCGAATCTCTACCGCGACACGCAGGACGACCTATGGCTGATCCCGACCGCCGAGCCGCAGCTCGTCGCGTTGCACCGCGACGAGGTGCTCGACGCTTCGCAGCTACCCCGTCGCTATGTCGCGTACACCGCCTGCTTCCGCCGGGAGCACATGAGCGCGGGCCGTGACGTGCGGGGGATCAAGCGCGGCCACCAGTTCGACAAGGTCGAGATGGTCGTTCATTGCCCTCCCGAGGATTCACCGAAGTGGCTCGATCGCATGACCGCTCTTGCCGTCGAGGTGCTCGAGAAACTGGAGCTGCCGGTGCGGGTAACAGAGCGGTGCACCGGTGACCTCGGGTTCAACGCGATGCGCGGCTTCGACATCGATGCGTGGGGACCGGCCTCGAACGAGTGGCTCGAGGTCTCGTCGGCCTCGGACTGCGGCTCGTTCCAGGCCGAGCGCTCGAACATCCGCTTCCGGCGCGAGGCCGGTGGAAAGCTCGAATACGTGCACACGCTGAACGCGTCAGGAGTGGCGCTCCCTCGACTGATGATCGCGATCATGGAGAACTACCAGCAGA
>DASYSC010000003.1:0-4163 GCA_036003765.1 Candidatus Limnocylindria bacterium | reverse complement strand
TTGAGCTCGTGGGCGCCACGGTCCACGAAGTTGAATCCCGAGCCGGCGACGAGATCGCGGACGGTGCTATCGCCACGAGGGCCGCAGACTAGCAGCCGTGAGCGACGCGGACACCACGTATATGCGCCGTGCCCTTCGGCTCGCGGCGCGCGCCGCCGGGCGGACCAGCCCGAATCCGCTGGTCGGCGCGGTCCTGGTGCGCGACGATCGCGTGATCGGCGAGGGCTACCACCACGCCGCGGGCGAGCCGCACGCCGAGATCAACGCGCTGCGCAAAGCGGGCGATGCCCGAGGGGCGACGCTGTACGTCAACCTCGAACCATGCACGCATCAGGGGCGCACGCCGCCGTGCGTGGACGCGATCAAAGAAGCCGGCGTCGCGCGCGTCGTCGCCGCGATGCGCGACGTGGATCCCCGCAACGATGGAAGGGGGATCCGCGCGTTGCGCGCGGCCGGGATCGTGGTGGACGAGGGCTTGCTCCGTGCGGACGCCGAGCGCCTCAACGCCGGATTCGTCTCGCGTATCACTCGCGGTCGGCCGTTCGTGCTCGTGAAGCTCGCCGCGACGGTCGACGGGCGCGTCGCGGTGCGAGGCCGGCGCTACCTGTCGGGGAAGGCCGCGCTCCGTGAGGTCCACCGCTTGCGCGATCGGTTCGACGCGGTGCTCGTCGGCATCGGCACCGTGCTCGCCGACGATCCGGCGCTCACCGTGAGGGAAGTCAAGGGCCGCGATCCGCTGCGGGTCATCGTCGACGCCGACGCGCGCACGCCGCCTGGGGCGAAGGTCGTTCGGGCGAAGGATCCCCAGCACACCGTCATCTTCGTGGCGCGAGATGCGGAGGCGCGTCGAACGAATCGTCTGCGCGAGGCCGGTGTGCTGCTCGCGACGGTGCCGCGCGCGGACGGAGGACTCGACCTGGGCGCGGTGCTGCGGTGGCTCGGCGAGCACGGCGTGAACACGGTCCTGAGCGAGGCCGGTCCGCATGTCGCTGGATCGCTCGTCCGAGCACGTCTCGCGGACCGGCTCCTTCTCCTGTTCTCCCCTCTCGCCGGAGGCGACGGGCCACCCGCGCTCGAGGGGGTGACGTCCGCGAGCCAGCTGCGCGACGTCAGAGTTCGAAAGCTCGGCGATGATCTGGCCATCGAAGGCTCATTGGACTCCCGCGGGGTTGGGGGGGCGGAGCCCCCTCAACGCTAGCCCCCTCAATCGTGTTCACCGGGATCATCGAAGAGGTAGGCACGGTCCGGCACGCCGGAACGAGCACGTCGGGTATGCGCCTCGAGATCGCGTCGTCGCGTGTTGTCGAAGATCTCGCCGTCGACTCGAGCGTGAACGTCGCCGGCGCGTGCCTGACCGTCGTCCAGCGGGACGACCATGGCTTCGCTGTCGATCTCGTCCAGGAGACGCTCGCCCGCACGACGCTCGGGCGCGCGATCCGCGGCACGCGCGTGAACCTGGAGCGCGCGGCGACGCCCACGACGGCGCTCGGCGGGCACTTCGTGCAGGGACATGTCGACGCGACGACCAAGCTCCTCTCACGAAAGGAGGAGGGTGGCGGGGCCGCGCGGCTCCGCTTCGCGCTCCCGAAGGGCCTCTCGCGGTTCGTCGTGCCGAAGGGCTTCATCACGATCGACGGGGTGTCGCTGACCCTCGCCGCCCTCGGCAAGAGCTACATCGATATCGCGCTCATCCCTCACACCGCCGAGCGGACGACGCTCGGTGCGCTGCGCCCGGGCGATGCGGTCAATCTCGAGACTGACGTGCTCGCTAAATACGTTCAGCGCCTGCTGGGAAAGGGCTGACGGCGAACCTAATATTGATGCGATGAGGGGTTCGCCGAAGAAGTTGCCGACGCGACCGAAACTGGTCGCACCGCGGAGTGTGTTCGCGACGGTCCCCGAAGCGATCGAAGACATCAAGCGGGGCCGCATGGTGATCGTGGTCGACGACGAGGACCGCGAGAACGAGGGCGACCTCACGATGGCGGCGCAGCTCTGTACACCCGAGGACGTTGCGTTCATTCGCAAGTACGCAAGCGGCGTCATCTGCGTGCCCATGACCGCCGAGCGGCTCGACGCGGTCGACCTGCCCCAGATGGTCACCCGCAACGAGGCGCGGCTCGGGACCGCGTTCACGGTGAGCGTCGACGCCCGCGAGGGCGTCACCACCGGCATCAGCGCGGCCGATCGGGCACGGACGATACGGCTGCTCGCGGATCCGTCGACGCGGCCGCACGATCTCGTGAAGCCTGGCCACATCTTCCCGCTCAAGGCGCGTGAGGGCGGGGTCCTCGTGCGGGCCGGGCAGACGGAGGCCGCGGTCGACCTCTGCCGCATGGCCGGACTGGCGCCGGTGGGCGTCATCTGCGAGATCACCAACCCCGACGGCTCGATGTCGCGTCTACCCGAGCTCAAGCGCTTCGCGAAACGGCACGGCCTCCTGATGATCACCGTCAAAGACCTCATCGCTTATCGCATGGCGCGCGAAAAGCTCGTGGAGCGCGTCGCCACGGCGAAGATGCCGACGAAGTACGGCGAGTTCACGATCCACGCGTACAAAGCGCGCTTCGGCACCACCAATGCCGAGGAGGTCGCGCTCACGATGGGCGACGTCGCCGATGGGGAGCCCGTGTTGGTCCGGGTGCACTCCGAATGCCTCAGCGGGGACGCGCTTGGCTCACAACGCTGCGACTGCGGCGACCAGCTCGACGCGGCGCTCAAACGGATAGCCGACGAGGGCCGCGGCGTGCTCGTGTACCTGCGCCAGGAAGGCCGCGGCATCGGGCTGATGAACCACCTGCGCGCGTACGAGCTCCAAGACCAGGGCCTCGACACAGTCGAGGCGAACGAACGCCTGGGATTCAAGGCGGATCATCGCGAGTACGGGATTGGCGTGCAGATCCTCATGGACCTTGGCGTGCGCCGCGCGCGCATCATGACGAACAATCCGCAGAAGGCGAGCGTCTCGCTGTACGGCTTCGAGATCGTCGAGCGTATCCCGATCGAGATTCCCGCGACCGCGAAGACCCGCTCGTATCTCCGGACCAAACGCGACAAGCTCGGCCACCTGCTCACGGTGGTCGACGCGGACTCCTAGGGCGGGGCCGCACCCTCGCGCCACCGGGTGGCGCTCGTCAGAAGCTGCTTGTCGGTACCGCCGCGCAGGCGCGTGTCGAGCGTCGAGATCGGCGGCTTGTTGTTGAAGCGGAAGACCACGGCGATCCCCTCGAAGTGCTGGATCGTCGGCGCGGGGACGGTCGCGATCTCCGTCACCGTCGACCAGGGCCGATCCTCGTCGAAGAAGGGGATCTCGCGCATGAGGTGGAAGCCGCCGGGCTCGATCACGGTCTGCACGCGCGCGCTGGGTAGGGATAGGACGATCGCCACGAGCAGGATCGCGGCGGCGATGGCCGGGTTGAGGATGATCTTCGCGAGACCGCGGCGCGCGAGCTCGACCGGCCGGCGCGATCCCTCGTGCCAGCCGCGGAGCGTGCCGCGCGCCCATGCGGTGGCCGCCTTGGCCATCGCCACCCGAACGACGCCCGCGGCGAGCATCGCCGCGGCAGCGAACGAGGCGAAGAGGATGCGCGGATCGAATGGAGCAAGTGGCGAGTCGAGCAGGTAGGCGCCTGCGGCGATCGGGGTGCGCGTCGCGATCGCGATGGCGTCAGGCAAGAGCGCGGTCACGGTCAGGCCCGCGAGCACGAATACCAGTCCGACGACCGTGGGGATGAGCGGATCATCCTCGTCGTGGTAGTGATCGCGAAGCGAGTCGGTCGCGTTCTGCAGCTCGAGGAACGCGCTGCCAGCGAGGTCGAGGCTGCCGCCGCTCGCCTCCTTCACGACGCGAGCGAGCGGGCCCGCGAGCGTCGGCTCGGAGACGCCTTCGACCGGGATACCGAAGTTGACCGGTCGTCCGCCCTTCAGCCGGACGGAGACGCCTCCGCGACGCGACTTGATTTCCTTGACAGCGGTCCACGCGACATCGACCGGCTCCTTCCCGTCGATGCGGAAGCCGAGCTGCTCGAGCGTGATCTGAAGCTTCTTTTCGGGATAGCCCATGACGACCGGCCCCTTCAGCAGAACGCCGCTCGGCGGAAGAATGAATCGCGGCTTCGGGGGCGGCTTGACCCTCTCCGGCCTCGGAGGCTTGGGCGGCTTCG
>DASYSC010000002.1:0-9426 GCA_036003765.1 Candidatus Limnocylindria bacterium | reverse complement strand
TGGCGTCGAACCTTCGCCTCGATGCGGCGCGCGCCGCGGCGGAGCTGGGCGACCTCGAGCTCGTCCGCGCTGGCGGTCGCACGGTTCACGAGATTCGTGATGCCGATCTTCCGTCGGAGCAGCTCCCTGCCTTCGGCCGGTGAGAGCACGCGGTCGGTGAACCCGGCGCCGTAGAGCGCACGCCAGAAGCGGTTGCCGGGGCGCGCGAAGTGCTGCCCGACGGCGCCGGACCAAAGGCTCGGATTGATGCCGACGAAAAGCACGTCGAGTCCCGGCGCGATGACGTCGGGGATGCTCTTGCCGCGCGCTCGCTCGAGGTCGGCGCGCGACGGCCGGCCGGGAACCTGTTGCATCACACGGCAGTATCAGTATCGATGGGCCGGACCCTGGTCGTCCTCGCCGCGGCGGTGCTTCTCGCCGGCTGCGCCGCGCCGCCGGCGAGCTCGTCGACCGCAACGGCCCCGACGCCATCGAGCTCCCGGACGGACCGCGTGGGCAACGTCCTGCCTCCGCTCGTCGACGAGGCAACCTGGGCCAAACTCGCGGCGCATCCGCTGCGGTTTCCCCCGCCGACGGCGGGCGCGCCGTGTCCGGTGACGCCCGCAGTGCGGATCACCTCATTCGTCGGACCCCTGGCGGGCACCGGACCGGTGTACGTGACCGGGAATCGGATCTACTACTCACCCGCACCCGACGGGTCCATCTTCGCGAAGGTCGCGTGGATCGCGCAGCCCGACTACAAGGGTCCCGCGTTGATCCGCGGTGCCCGCATCGACGCTGCTGAGGGTGTGCGCTTCGAGCGCGGCGGCGGTCCGCGACAGGGCGAGCTTCGCTTCGAGTACGACACCGGAGTGCGGTCCGCTGGTTCGGAGGAAGGCTGGCGATTCCTGCCCTCCCTCCTCCTCATCAGCGGCTCCGGCTGCTACGCCTTCCAGATCGACGGGCTCGACTGGAGCACTACCGTGGTCATGGACGCCGCCGCGAATCCCTAGCGGATCTGCCCTTTCGGCGGCGGCTGGCAGCGCGGGCAGAGGTACATGTCATCGAGTCCGTGCCGGCTCTTCACGATCGGCGTCCCGCACCGCGGGCAGGGCTTGCCCTTGTGGCCGCGAACGCGCATGTGGTCGCGGATCTTCGTGCCGAGCTCGGGAGGCATGCCCTCCTCCACCTCGCGGACCCCGCGAGCGATCACATCGATCAGCGCGCGGTAGAGGCGCGACATTTCTTCATCGCTGAGGGTCACGACCCGCCGCTTCGGATGCAGCTTCGCCTCCCAGAGGATCTCGTCCGCGTAGGCATTGCCGATCCCGGCGATGAACGCTTGATCCATCAGTAGATTCCGTAGCTCGCGCCGCGTCGCGCGGGCGCGTGCGGCGAACTCATGCTCGTCCCATCGAAGATCGCCGGCCTCCGGCCCGAGCTCGGCGAAGCCGTGGACCGCTTCCATTCCCTCGCCGTCGTCGAGGACATGGACCTTCCCCATCCGCTTGTCGTCGCGATAGCGCAGATCGCTGCCATCATCGAGGACCAGCGACAGCGCGGTGGTGCGTGTGAGCTTCTCTTCGGCGTTCGCGAGCTCGAACACGCCGGCCAGCATCGGGTTCACCACGATCACACCGCGGTCGAGGTCGAAGATGAGGAACTTCCCCCGGTGGCGTACGCCGGTGAAGCGGCGATGCGCGAGCGCAGTTTCGACGCGGCGCGTCGAGCGGAGCACGAGCGGGTCTCCGAGCCGCACGAGCACGATCTCGCGGCCGACGAGCGCCTTTTCGAGACGGCTCCGGACCACGTGCAGGTCAGGCCACTCGGGCATCAGGCCGCCACCGCACGGAGCCACCGCGGCTCCGGAAGATCGAACCGCCGCGCGGCCCACGCCAGGCAGCACTGCAGCTGGCGGCGTTGGAACGAGCGCACCCGCGGAAGTCCCGGCACGTCGGGCTTCCAAGAGCGGTCCGCGAAGTATCCCGATATCCCTGCCAACGATGAGTTGATTGCGTCCGCGCGGAGGGGCAGGACCTCCTCGTACCACGCCAGCACTCGCTCGGGCTCCGGTCCGCCGTCCGCAGTCACGCCCTGGGCGTAGGCGGTCACGTCGAACTCGGCCGGACCTGCGCTCGCGAACGGCCAGTCGAAGATCCGTAGGAGGTCACCGTGCAACCGGGTGTTATCCGAGCGCGTGTCGAAGTGGAGCAACGCGAACGGCGGCGTCGTCTTCGGCAGCCCGTCCTCGAGCTGCCGCATCACCGGCAGCACGACGTCGATCCACTCCCGCGCCTCGTCCTCTCTGCCGCGGGCCAGCGACGCGACGCGATCGAGCTCGCCCGCCTTGGCGAGCTCGCGCCAGAAGCCCGCGAAATCGTGGTGTTGCGTCCGGGACAGTCCGCGCGGCAGAGCCTTCCCGCGGGTGCTCTTGTGAAACTCCGCGTATGAGCGCGTCGCGCGCCTCGCCTTCGCCGGCGTCCAGGGCGGCATCGTGCGCGGTCCGAGGTCTTCGAGAAGCAGGACGTGCCAGCCGAGACGCGTGAACGAGCCGAAGAATTGCGGAGCCCACGGCGCGATGAGCGGTCCGAGCCGGCGATAGTTGCGATCCTCAACATCGACGACCCACTTGACACCACTTCCCTTCGGCGCGGGGTAGCTGGCCTTGAAGAACGCGCGTTTCCCGTTCGCGAGCTTGAGACGGAACGTCGCAGACGGCGCGTACCCGCCGTACACGCGCTCGGCGCGCGCGACGGGTGCGCGGAGGACTACGGCCACCTGTTCTTTGATCTCTCGCGGGACCGCCGACCAGGGTGGCTTCGGTTCAGCCCCCCGTCGCGACACCGGTCTTGAGGTGCTGCCAGGCTTCGCGCGCCTCATCGACCGAGCCCTCGTCCTCGATCGTCGAGATGTCGCCCGGATCCTTGTCGAGGATCACCGCTTTGAGCACGCGGCGCATGATCTTGCCGCTGCGCGTCTTCGGCAACATGTCCACGAAGTTCAGCTCACCGATGACCGCGAGCGGGCCCAGGTCATTGCGCACTGTGGCAAGGAGCTCCTTCTTGAGCTGCTCCGACGGCAGCTGGCCCTGCTTCAGCACGACGAACGCGGAGATGACCTGGCCGCGGAGCTCGTCGGGCCGTCCGGTGACGCCGGCCTCGGTCACGGCCGGATGCCGGAGGAACGCCGTCTCCACTTCGATGGTGCCGATGCGGTGATCGGCGATCTTGATGATCTCGTCCGCGCGTCCGGAGAACCACACGTACCCGTCATCGTCGATCGATGACGCGTCGCCGGTGAAGTACACGGTCTTGCCGGGAACTTTTTCCCAGTAGTCGCGCGCGTACCGCTCCGGCTCGGCCCAAAGGCGCGCGGTGAGCCCCGGGAATGGCCGCTTGATCACGAAGATCCCTTTCTCTCCAGGTCCAAGCTCGTTGCCCTCTTGATCGACGACCGCGGCTTCGATCCCGGCGAGCGGCATCCCGCCGGAGCCCGGCTTGATCGGAAGCGTCGCGATGCCGTACGGGTTGCCGACCACGGGCCCGCCCGTTTCGGTCTGCCAGTAGTGGTCGATGACCGGGACGCGATCCTGGAGCGCTTCTTTCTGCAGCCATTCCCACGCCGGCGCGTTGAGCACCTCGCCCGCGCAAAAGAGCCTCTCGAGCGATCCGAGATCGTGCTTGCGTGCGGGCTCGGTGCCGTAGCGCATGAGGAGGCGCGCCGCGGTCGGCGACGTGAAGATGCCCGTCACGTTATTGCGCTCGACGATCGCGTAGAAGGTCTCGGCGTTCGGATGGTCGAGCGCGCCCTCGTACGCGATGGTGGTGCAGCCGATGAGGAGCGGCGCGAAGACGATGTAGCTGTGGCCGACGACCCAACCGATATCGCTCGTGGACCACCAGATGTCGCTCTCGCGAAGGCCAAACATCCATTTGGCCATCGAGTACACGTAGACCTGATAGCCGCCGTGCGTATGCACCGCAAGCTTCGGCTTGGCGGTGGTGCCGCTCGTCGCCAGGATGTAAGCGGGCTCGTTCGCCTCAAGCTCGACGTGACCGTCGTCGTGACCGGCACCGGCCGCGATGAAGTCCTGCCACGAGATCTCGTTCCGGACCCGATCGGCCGACTTCACGCGACGAAGAACGACGACGTGTTCGACGGACGGCGTGTCGGCGATCGCCTGCGCGACGATCGGCATGAGCGGCACGTCTTTGCCCTTGCGGTACGTCACGTCGGTCGCGAAGAGCGCCCGGGCACCGGCGAGACGGATCCGCTCGCCGAGCGCTCCGGCGCCGAAACCCGCGAACACGACGAGGATCACCACCCCGACGCGGATCGCACCGAGCATGAGGATGATGGCCTCGGCCGAGGTGGGCATGTAGATCGCGATGCGGTCGCCTTTCGCGATCCCCATCGCCCGCAGCGCCCCGCCCACCCGCTTGATCTCCCGATGCAGCTCGACGTACGTGAACGTCCGGCGCTCGGCGCGCTCGTTCTCGGTGATGAGCGCGACGTGACCGCCGCGACCGGCCGCGACGTGATGGTCGACGCAGTTGTACGCGAGGTTCGACATCCCGCCTGAGTACCAGCGGAAAGTCGGCGGCTGCCAGTCAAGCACGCGCTCCCACTTCCGGAACCAGGGCACCTGCTCGGCTGCGCGGCCCCAGAACCCCTCGGGGTCGTCGGTCGCCTCACGCTTCCAGGCGAGAACTTTTTCGCGAGCGTCCATCAGCGTTTGCCAGCCATTCCCTCGACAGCCGCATCGATGCCGCGCCCCGCCTCTTCCACGTCGGACATGAAGAGGCGCGCGGCGGCCAGCTTCCCCTCTCGCACGGTACCGATGATGACCCCGCGTGAGTGGAGGACGGATCCGTCTCGTCGCTTCCCTCGCCACTCGAACTCGCCCCACACGGTGTCGCCTCCGACGGCAGCGTCGCGCAGTTCCGCGTGGAAATCCGGGACACTGGCGAAGATCGAAGACCAGTTCTTTCGGACTTGAGCGTTCCCGGTGAAGGCGCGGTCCGGGTGGGCCGGCTGTTCGCTCGAGTAATCCTGCGCGAAGCAGGCGACGAGCGCGTCGATGTCATGCGCGTTCTGCGCCTCCACGAGACGTTCGAAGACCTTGCGCGGCGCGTCGCTCATGCGCGCTCCCTCAGCTTGAATCGCTGGATCTTTCCGGTGACCGTCTTGGGCAGCTCGGGGACGAACTCGATCCAGCGCGGGTATTTGTATGGCGTGATTCGTCCCTTGACGAACGCCTTGAGCTCCTCGGCGAGCTCTGCGGATGGCTGCCTTCCGTTCTTGAGAAGGACGAACGCCTTCGGCTTGACCAGCTCGTCCTTGTCCTTCGCGCCGACGACGCCGCACTCGAGCACCGCGGGGTGCTCCATGAGCGCGGCCTCGACCTCGGCGGGCGACACCCATTGCCCGGAGACCTTGAGCATGTCGTCGCTCCGGCCCTCGTAGGTGTAATAGCCGTCGTCGTCGACGTGGTACTTGTCGCCGGTGACGTACCACTCGCCCTGGAAGGCCGCTTTCGACTTTTCGTGCTTGTTCCAATAGAAGGCCGCGCACGAATCGCCAGAGACCCAGAGGTTGCCGGTCTCGCCCCGTTCGAGATCGCGTCCATCGTCGTCGACGATCTTCGCCACGTAGCCGGGCACCGGCGTGCCACTCGTGCCGCCCTTCGCCTTGCCGGGGAAGTTCGAGATGAAGATGTGGAGCATCTCGGTCGCTCCGATGCCGTCGAGGATCTCGAGCCCGAACCGGCGTGTCCATTGATCGAAGAGCGTCTTGGGCAGAGCCTCGCCAGCGCTCACGCACATTCGGAGAGACGAGAGGTCATAGGCGAACTCCTGCTCGGGGTACGCGAGGAGCGCCGCGTAGAACGTGGGCGCGGTGAAGAGGATCGTCGGCTTCTCCTGCGAGATCAGCGAGTAGACGAGCTCCGGCGTCGATCGTTCGGGCTTGTACACGCTCGATGCCCCGACGCGGAACGGGAAGAAGATGCCGTTGCCGAGTCCGTACGCGTGGAACAGCGGCGAGACGGTGAAGTGCCGGTCGTCCTCGGTCGTGCGTAGCACTTCGGCGCCGTACGTGTCGGTGCAATAGATCATGTCGTGCTGCAGGTGCACCGCGCCTTTTGGAAATCCCGTCGTACCCGAGGAATAGAGCCAGAACGCCGCGTCGTCGGGCGTCGTGTCCGCGGGACTCAAATAGTCGCGCGCTGACGAGAGGAGCTCTTCGAACGAGAGGACGCCCGGGGGCGGGTCGACGCCTGTGACGATGACGTGACGCAGCCCCGGCGCGTCCTTTCGGATCTCGAGCACCTTCGACAACAGCGGAGCGGAGACGACGATGGCGACGGCTCGGCTGTCGTTCAGGATGTAGGCGAGGTCACGCGGCGTAAGCAGGGTGTTCGTCGGGACGGGGATCGCCCCGATCTTGATCGCGCCGAAGAACGAGTAGGCGAACGGCGGAGAGTCGACGCACAGGACGAGGACGCGCTGCTCGATGCCGATCCCCAGCTCCCGCAGCGCGTTACCGCAACGATCGACATTCGTCGCGAGCTCGCCGTACGTGACGGTGCCGCCCTGGCAGCGTATTGCGACTCGCGTATCGCGCACGCCGCGATGTGCGTCGATGAACGTCTCGGCGGCGTTATAGCGAGCGGGCAGCTCCAGCAGACGCGGCGGCTCCCCCACGGGCTGGATTATCGCGCGGCCGTCGAACGCCAGCGGAGGAGTGCCGCATGTGGGTTGAGGTGGACGACCCGATGTGGGTAAAGCCCGGCTGCGGCGCGGCTGCGTCGCGGTCTACACAAGCGCTCAAGCACACATCAATGCGAACGTCGCAAGTCTTACCGGGATTGTGGTGGACCAAAGGGTCCGGGGAGAACGCATATGAAACGCGCGATCCTCGCGGTCATCGCGGCTACCGTGCTCTCGGTCGGCATGACATTCCCCGTGAGCGGCATCGGCCTCACGCAGGTAACGCTCGACTGCAGCGACGGCACGAGCCTGACGATGACCGTCGACACCGACACCCTCACCAGCCTTACGAGCTCGGTCCAGGCCCTGCTCGACTATCCCGCAGGCCTGACGTGCACCCTCGCCCAGACCCCCGTGGTCCGGTTCGGCAACGTCGCCGATGCCGGGCTGATCGCGGGGTTCGTGAACGGCGGTGGCCGATTCCAAGGAGCCTGCCCGGGAGGCGGCACCTTCTGGGTCAACATCGCGGTCAACGCCCAGAACCAGGACGGCAGAGTCGTCGGCACGGTCAATCAGACGGTGGTGGACGGGCAATGCGTCGCGCCCGGGTTCTTCAAGTCCACGCCCACATGTCTTCAGATCTTCTCTGAGGATCCATCGCTCGCGTGGGTGACCACGATCGTCAACGAAACATCGGGCACGTTCTTTACGTCCCAGGGGGTGACCGCAGGCAGCTACGCGCGCTTCAGCTTCCGAGACAATGGCAGTCCCTCTGAGCAAAGCGGAGTTTTTGACAGGATCGGCGAGACCCCTGCCGGCAGCGATCCGGCTTGCGCGGGCATCGGGAACACGCCCACTCCGTTCATCAACCTCGCGAACGGGAATCTCACGGTCCGCCAGCGCTAACTCGGGAGGCCCCAGCACAAGAGAGAGCGACCGTCATCGGTCGCTCTCTCTTTTTGATCAACCGGCTACAGGTCTCTCGAGCTCCTTCGCGGCGGCATCCCCGACCCAGGGCAGTCGGTACGCCTGCCAGGAATACGCCTTGTAGATCATCAAGGCCCACACGCCGAGCGACGTGAGCCAGACGAGCGGATTGAGCGCCGCAAGCGGTCCCAGCTTGCTAAGCAGGAACTGGATCAGGAAGAGCCCGAGGAATGCGAGCGTCGACTGCATCGCGTGAAACCGTACGAAGCGGCTTTTCTTCTCCGTCGCGAGGAAGAGGATCCCCGAGAAGAACCAGAAGATGTAGCAGAGTGCTCCGGCGGCGTTGGCGTCGAGTCCGGAGCTCGATTGCTCCACCTTCTCGATGTGCTCGTTCATGACCTCACCTCCATCGTTCTCCACTTCGGAAAGCCAGCTCAGGACCGCGTCCGCGCCGCTACGCAGACCCGCGCCGTCCCAGATCGCGGGGATCGTGGCCCCGCCCCGCGCGGCAAACATGAGCTTGCCATCAGCGGAGTCAACGTTCTGGAAGTCGATACGTGACTTGAGTCCGCGGGCCACGATCTCGCGGCGGACCGCCGCGCTCGCCGGATCGTCGATGCGATGAAAGAGCACGAATTCGTCATTCGCCACGTCGCGTCCAGAATCCCTGGGGGTCGTAATGGCGAATGATCGCTAGTACTTCTTCGCTAGGCCGTTCGGTCTCGTGGACGGTGGACGCGACGCGGAGTGGCCAGCCGGTCTCGTCGCGGATCGGGTCGATGGACGCTCCCGGGTGGTATGACTCGAGCACCGCCGAGCCATCGACGAAGCGGAAGACGCCGAGCGTCGTGATGAGGACGCTCGGTCCTCCGCGCGGGAGGCCGACGCGAGAGCGCCAATCGCCGCCGGTCCCATATCCCGGCGAGGTGATGAAGTCGACTTTCTGACGCAAGCGCCGCCTGTCGTGCGGCATGATCACGATGAGGCGATGCGCGAGGCTCGCGATGTCAGCGCCGCCGCCGGAGCCAGGGAGCTGCACGCTCGGATGCGCGCGGTCGGAACCGATCGCGGTCGTGTTCAGATTGCCGTGGACGTCGATCTCCGCCCCACCGATGAACCCCGCATGGACCTCGCCGCGCTGCAGCAGGCCCATGAGATCGACCGTTCGAGCGCACCACACCGCACCCGCGACATTGGCGTTGTCGCCCATCGTGTAGAGAAGCTCGGGCGCGGGCTCGTCGCGCACGACACCGAGCTCGAAGAGCCCGACCGCGTTGGGCGCGTGCGTTCGTTTGGCGACGACGAATGCGATAAGGGGCAACCGCATGCCCACGAAGACGCGCTCGCCGTCGCGGATCTCCCGCGCCGCCTGCGCGACCATGATCTCGCCCGGGGCGAGATCGCTCAGAAGCGCGCCTCGGCCGCGGGACGGCCGCTCTCGCGCAGCCTCTCCCAGCGCGGACCGAGCTTTCGCAGGTAGCTCTCGCGATCCGCCACCCCGGTGACCCACTCCGCGATCCAGGCGTCGAAGCCTTCCACGCTGCGCGTGGCGCTGTGGTACTCGTGGAAGAACTCATGGTCGCGGCGGTAGCGGCCTTGCAGCGGTGAGGGATGACACGCACCTGGCTCATAGACCACGGCGGCGACCTTCGTCCCCGGCACGATCGTGCGGTTCGGATCGCTCGCGATCACCGCACGCTCGACGATCTCGTCGGCCAGGACGATGACGCTTTTGGCGGCGAGCGCCGCCTCCTGCGAGACGCCCCATGGACCCCACAGGTGCGCGTTCCCATCCTCATCGGCGCGCTGC
>DASYSC010000001.1:0-3495 GCA_036003765.1 Candidatus Limnocylindria bacterium | reverse complement strand
TAGATGCGGATCGTCGACATCCCGCTGCGCTTCGCACGCTGCCAGCTCGTGATAGCCGACGTCCCGACTTTGGTCGACGCAGGCAGCGCCGGCGACACAAGGTCCGTGCTTGCAGTTATCGGCCGTGAAGGACTGTCCGTGTCGCAGGTCGGCCGGATCATCCTCACGCACGGTGACGGCGACCACATCGGCGGCGCAACCGAGCTGCAGCGCCTCAGCGGCGCGGAGGTGGTCGCGCATCAAGACGAGCGACCGTATCTCGAGGGCCGCGTGCCGGCAGGGTTCTCGATCGTAAAGCGCATGGTCGTCGCGATCGGCTCGCGCGGACCGCGGCCGCACATCGACCGATGGGTGACCGGCGGCGAGGTCATCGACGGCCTGGAGGTTGCGCATTCCCCGGGCCATACGCCCGGCAGCATTTGCGTGTACGCGGGAGATGCGATCCTCGCGGGCGACGCGTTCCGCACGGGCGCCCGGTTCGAAGAGGTTCCAAGCCTCATGAGTGCCAACGTGGCGCGCTCGCGTGCGAGCATCCGCGCTCTCGCCCAGCGGCCGGTAGGCCGGGCCTTCAGCGGACACGGTCCACCGGCGGACGGCGCCGACGCGAGGTTGCGGTCGCTCGTCCAGCGCCTCCGAGCTTGAGCGGGCGACGAGTTGTCGCGAGTTGGATAACGACATCGCGGAAGCGTCTTGCGGACGTCGAGAGCGTGTGTTCGTCACGCCACAGCAACGAGAGCGTCCCACTGAGCGAGCGCCCGTGATGACGAACCTCGGCCACTGGAAGTGCGTGCTCAAGCGGCAGCGCGTCGCTTGCGAGGACGGCGACGGCCGTGCCGTGGCGCGCGAGCTCGATGATGCTCTCCGGATAGACGTCCTCGTAGGCCACACGTAGCACCAGGTGTTCGGTGCGGGCCGTTTCCTCCAGGACACGGCGTGAGCCGAACTCTGGGCTGAGCATCGCAAGCGGCAGCTCGGCGAGGTCGCGAACCTCGATCGGCCCGCGCGAAAGTCGTCGTCCGGTTGCCACGATCGCGACCTCGTACAGCGGCGCGCTCACGAACGAGCGCCCTTCGGGCGGTACGCCGGTGGCCAGGTCGACTTGCCCCTGCTCGAGCGCGTCGTAGACGGTCGTGGTCGTGCCGAGTGCGACACGTACCGGCAGCGGTGCGATCGGAAACCGGCGCGCGTACTCCGCGATGGCTGCCGCGATGAAGGTCGCAAGGCGAGGGTATGGCGCGGTCGGGATGCGCACGACGCCCGCGTCACCCTCGCGTAGTGCACGGACCTCCGTGGCGAGGCCCTCCGCATCGCCGGTGAGCACGCGGATGCGGTGGCGCAGCGCGAGGGCGGCAGGCGTCGGTCGGACGCGTCGCCCGACACGAACGAACAAGGGGACGCCCCATTCGCGCTCCAGCGCTCGCACCTGGAGCCAGAGCGCGGGCTGGGCAACGTGCTCGCGCTCAGCGGCCGCGGCGAACGTGCCGGTATCGATCACGGCCTCGAGGTACGCCAACTGCCTCAGCTCCACGGGCTGCGAGTCTTAATGAAACCCTATTAATACGTCAATGACCATATAGTGGACGAAAGCGCTGCTGGCGCGGATTGTGCGCCAAGGGGTCGGAGGTGCGCTATGGTCCTGTCTCGTTTCGCCGGCATCGCGGCCATCGTCACCGGGGGTTCGCTCTTACTCTTCGTCGCGCTGTACGGCCTCTGGGGGGCGAACGGCCTCGGTCAGGAGGCTTCGTCAGACCCAGTGCAGCTCGCGGCGTTCGCAGGGCGAGCGCCTGTGCTTTACGCGCTCGTCCCGCTAAACGGGGTCGTCGTCCACCTTGCCGCACTCGTCGTCATCCTGGCCCTCTCCCTCGCGATCTTCGCGACGCGACCGCTACTCGCACTCTTGGGCGGCACGCTTGGGGTCTTATGGGTCTTCGCGGATCTTGTCCAGAACCTCATGCAATACGGGGCCTTCCTCGGCTACGGACGGAGTGAGCCCGCCGCGGCTATCGCGGCTGTCGCGCACGGGCTCCAAGACGCAGGTCATCTCGGCGGGGGACTTTGGGTTCTCTCCGTTGTTGTCGCGGCGCCATTCGGTCAACCGCATCGACTGTTCGGTGCGATCACTGCGGCGACTTTCGCGCTGCACCCGTTCGTCGTGCCGATCGTCCCAGCGTGGTTTTACCTGGAGTTCGTCACACTGCCGCTCTGGTTCATTTGGACCGGCATCGCAATCTGGTCGGGACGCGAAGTCACTCCCCGGAGCGCCCTGGCGCCGACCCCGGCCTGACGCCATGAGCCGCAAACTGTCGATCGGCGTCAATCCATTTCGGACCTCAAGACGGCTTTCCAGATCGCCCAGCTCGGGAGGGCACCCGATGAGGAGCTCAAGCAGTCAGGGCTGGCGGATCCCGTCGTCGCAGTTCGATCACGTCCGATACGCTTTGTGATCTCTGCTCCTCCTTAACCCGCCAACCGGAGCCACCCGCGCTCGTCCTGAACGAGCCGAGCTGTTACCACTTCCGCGTGCTTGACCCCCGTCTTCCGCTCCGAGTACGCCCTTAAACCGCGTCGAACTAGGCTGCCAACTAGACCGGGGTCATGGGATCGGCGCTGTCTCCGAGGGAGCGCTCGAGGGCGGCGCGCTTCGCTTCACCCGCGGGCGACGAGAAGGACGTGGTGAGCTTAGAAGGCTCGCAGGGTCGTTCCTATTGTCCGCTAAATGGCGAAAACAGGCGTTCTCTGTTTTCCATTTTTGCCATTGTTTGCATCCTCGAGTCCTCACGAGCGAACGCGAATGATCGTCTTCCCCGGGCGTCGCTCGGTTGGGTTGAAGGCGGCGACGGCCCCGTCGAGGGTCGAGACGGTGCCGATGTTCGTCCGCAGTCGTCCGTCCCGCACTCGCTGGACGATCTCACCCAGTTGGGCACGATCGGACTCGACAACGAAGTCGACCGCCAGGCCGTCGGCGGGCCGCGCCTCGGACGGCCCGACGATGGAGACCAGCGTTCCTCCGGCTCGAACCAGGCGCGCGGACCGCTTCCCGATGTCGCCGCCGATGAGATCGATCACCAGATCGACGCCGCCGACGTCTTCGAGGACGTCGTTCTCGAGGTCGACGAACTCCTGCGCGCCGAAGTCGAGCGCCGTCTGGCGGTCGGCCGCGCGTCCGGTGCCGATGACGTAGGCGCCCGCCAATCGTGCGAGTTGCGCCACCATCGACCCGACCGCGCCGGCCGCTCCGTGCGCGATGACGCTCTGCCCCGCCCGAAGGCGGCCGTGCTCAAACAGTCCCTGCCACGCAGTCAGGCCCGAGATCGGCAGGCTCGCGCCCACGGTGAAGTCGACGTCGCCCGGCAGCGGCGCGAGGTTGCGCGCCTCGACGGCCGCGTACTCGGCCAGGGTGCCGTCGCGAGTCCAGTCCGTGAGGCCGAACACCCGCTGTCCGACCGACAGCCCCGTCGTGCCATAGCCGAGGGCGGTGACAACTCCGGCCAGCTC